>CAYVSQ010000227.1:0-3028 GCA_964453815.1 uncultured Acidobacteriaceae bacterium
GAGATCATGCAACGTCGGGCAAGCCCACTCCCCGCCCGTTCCATCCGTACGCACCAGATAAAGACTTGTCTGACCCGCTTCCACGACAGTACGCGTTGCAGCCAGTGGATCAGGCGCACGCGGGTCCGCCAGAATAGCGAAGCGAGTGCCATCCGGTGACGGAAGTATCGTGTCCACTCCGCGCGGAAGCGCCACGAGAGTAGTCGGCGCAGCAGCGGCCTTGTTGCCATTCAGCGCAAACACCGCGAGCTGAGGATAGTTGTTAACCCTGTACGTCCCATAGAGCGCCGAGCCCACAGGGGCCGACGCCATGAAACCCGCAGGAGTAAACCCTGCAGGCAGCTCAAGCTTTACCGGCGAAGATCCATCGCTATGGATGAACCAGAACTCCGTGGTCGAAAGACCCGACTCCGCGCCAAAGCTCACACGATAAAGGATCGTCGCGCCATCGGGCGACACCGCGACAGGCGATGCGCTACGCGACACAGCCCAGTCATGCGAAGTATAAGGATGCGGCGCGGGATTCTGTGCAAGACCAGAAACCACCGAAAGAGTTGAGGCGAGGCAGAAGAGGAAGCCAGCAATACGGCGCATACAAGTGAACTCCAGAAAGTGTGAAGAGAGAATAACAGTCTCCACGCGCGCCGACCTCAACCCACGCCGTCTACGCGGTCGTCCGCTCCCAGGGCTGCAACACCTTCACCGACGCCATCCCCGCAGCCGTCGCCGCCTGTATCCCCATCTCCGTATCCTCAAACACCAGGCAATCCTCCGGCTTCACTCCAAGCCTATCCGCCGCAATCAAAAACGGCTCCGGATCAGGTTTGCTCTTCGCATAATCTCCCGCGCACACCAGCGTCTCAAACCGATCCAGAATCCCCAGCGTCTCCAGCGACCTTGTCACCGAATCCCTCGTGCTCCCCGACACCACCGCGAACGGAATCTTCCCGTGGCTCATATGGATATGCTCAAGAACCTCCGGCACCGCCTTCAGCTCCGGCAGAATATTGTAGTACATCCCCTCCTTGCGCCGCGCAATCTCATCCGCCGGCATCGTCAACCCATGCCGCACATTCAGCGCCGCGATAATCTCCGCGACCGGCATCCCGCCCCACGAATAAAACAACTCCTCATCGAACTTGCATCCCCACTCCGCCAGCACCGTCTTCCACGCGACATAGTGCAGCGGCATCGAGTCCACAATCGTCCCATCGCAATCAAACAGGTAAGCCCCGAAAGGCCCATCCGGCAGCATTAACTTCCTATCCAAAATCTCCAAACCAAATCTCCTTAGCCGCGAGGCGGCACAGTTCCTTCATCCACAAGTTGTCGCACGGCACGATCAAATCCAACCCAGGCCGCAGCAGCCAGCCCACCCCCAACACTCACACGCCTCACGCCAGCCTCAGCCAGATCCGCCACACGCATGCCCGCAAGCAGCAAGGCATTCACTGGCTTCGGTGCAACCGCAGAAACCACAGCAGCTATATCCGCGTTCTCCCGGATTCCCGGCGCGTACAAACAATCAGCCCCCGCTTCAGCATAAGCAACCAGCCGATCAATCGTGGGCGACAGATCCGTCCGCCCAACCAGAAAACCTTCCGAACGACCCACCAGCAGAACATCTTCTCCAGATCGATCAATCGCCTCACGTGCCGCCCGAATCCGTTCGATCGCAAGCGGCATTTCATATAACTCTCCGCCAACGCGATCTTCAATCGAAAGCCCAGCCACTCCCGTCGTCACTGCAAGTGCGACATTCTTCGCAACACCCTGGGCCGAATCGGCAAACCCAGCCTCGAAGTCCGCATTGACCGGAAGATCCGTCGCCTCGCAGATCACTCGCATGTGTTCCAACACCTCATCACGCGACATCTCTCCGTCATCTCGTCCCATACTCCACGCAAACCCCGAGCTCGTCGTCGCCAGCGCCTTGAAACCGAGCCTCTCAAGCCGCCGCACACTTCCGATATCCCACGGATTCGGCAGCACAAAAAAGCCGGCCTTATGCATCTCGCGAAAGATCGCACGCTTCGTCTTTGCCTCAACGCCCATAGACTGTCCCCTCAAAGTCCAACTAGGCCGTATTACAAACAGCGCAAATGTGACCGCCAATAGATAAGAGGCAGCGCACAGATCGAAGGATTCCATGCCCACGATCCAGTTCGCCGCCTCTCACCCAAATAAATACCGCCGCTGAAATCTACTTCAGCTCAATTCCCGCAAAGAAGTACCCAATCTCAAACGCCGCCGTATCTTCAGCATCCGAGCCATGAATCGCATTCTCCCCGATCGAAGACGCAAACTTCTTGCGTATCGTCCCCTCTTCCGCCTGCGCCGGGTTGGTCGCGCCCATCAGTTTCCGCAGATCGGCAATCGCATTGTCCTTCTCGAGCACCATCGGAAAAATCGGTCCACTCGACATGAACTCAGTCAGCTCGCCAAAGAACGGCCGTGCCGCATGAACGTAATAAAATCCCTCGGCCTGAGCCTTGGATATCGACATCCGTTTAATCGAAACGATCTTAAACCCTGCCTTTTCAATCTCGGCCAGGATTGCCGTGGTATAGCCCTTGCGAACGGCGTCCGGTTTAATAATGCTGAATGTGCGCTGTGACAACGTATTTCTCCTGTGTGAGTCTCTACTAGTAGTGTAGAACAAGCAGCGTCTGTTCAACCCTGGCAGCAACCTCTCTCTGGAGCAAGGGCGATGATGCGAAAGACAGCGTGGATCTGGTTCGTGGGCTTCGCAGCATGGCTCATCGACGCACTCATCAGCGTCCGATACCACAACGTCCTCCACGCCCGTTTGTCTCTCATGGTCGCCATCGTCTTCTTCACCGCCGGCCTTTTCTATCGCCGCCAGACCTAATACTTCCAACTCGTCAGATCCGCTCCCGCCGGAGCCGTCTTCTGAATCCGCTCCATAATCTGCGGCAGATACATCGTGTTGTAGTGCAGCCGCGAGTAAGCATTCGGCAGTGTAGGGTCACCATTCCAGCAGTGTTCCGCACGCGGCCCATACTTC
>CAYVSQ010000228.1:0-8964 GCA_964453815.1 uncultured Acidobacteriaceae bacterium
GGATTATATCCAAGGCCAATAGCCGGCATCGGCGGTGGAAGACGTGCGCTTGCCCGTGGTATGACGCGATGAACTTGGCTTGTGCGATGCAGGTGGATCGATTCGTTCATGACTATTTTTGATATCGGGTGATGTCGCAGCGCGGTCTGCACCCGGAGGAACAGGAGAAACTGTCCCGGTTTCGTTGCAGCTCGTCACTTTTGGCATGAACCTTGCGAAAGAGAAAGGCGCTATTTCTTCGACTGCGCACAGCGCAGAGCGCGGCACCATTCTGCATCGGGTGATGTTTATGACATTTTAAATCAATCATTTAACTATGAAATACAGCTCCGATGTAACCGTGCGGCGACCGCGCAGGGAATGACAAGAAGTCATTGGAAGCTCAACAAAAACATGACATCTAGGAAGTGCAATTTATTGTAAAGTTATTCATCCAGATATTAGCGTGGCCGTCATTCGAAAGGCCAGAGGGTTCCTCGGCCAAGAGCATTCTTCCTGCTTTTGCCAACACAGTCGCATACATTCCGGAGGTCATAAATGAAACAGTTTCGACAGTTGTTTTTTGTCCTCGTGCTGCTGACTATGAGCGCGGTGGGCTGGGCACAGTCTACGGCGACTTTGTCAGGTGTTGTTACCGACCCAAGCGGTGCGGTTGTGGCCGGGGCTCACATTACAGTGCGTTCGCTTGCGACCGGCGTCGACCGTGAAATCGTGACGGATAACGCCGGTCTCTACGCCTTTCCCTCCCTGCAGCCGGGTGATTATCAGCTGCAGGCCTCGTCGGGAGGCTTTGCCCAATTCATCATGAAAAAGGTGACGCTCGCCGTCGATCAACGGGCAACGGTCAATATTGGCCTTACTCCCGCTTCCAGCTCACAAACGATAGAGGTGGAAGGCACGACCCCGCAAATAGAAACGCAGACCATGACGGTCGGCCAGGTGATTGATCGCACCACCGTGCAGGAGCTTCCATTGAACGGTCGTCACTTCCTCGATCTGACGGTACTCACCGCCGGAGGCGTGACCGCTCCCACGGCTGGAAACCTGACCACCCCTAGCCGCGGCCTGGGCGCTAACTCCTTCATTACCGCGGGCAATCGCGAAGACTCCGTCAACTTCCAGATCAACGGCGTCAACCTGAATGACATGGTTCAGAACCAGATCACTTTCCAACCCTCCATTGACACCACCTCGGAGTTAAAAATTAATAACTCGACCTTCAGCGCGGAGTACGGCAGGAGCTCAGGTTCGATCGTGAATGTAAGCACCCGGTCGGGCACCAATGCCTTCCATGGCGAAGTGTTTGACTACTTCCGCAACGAGGCGCTGGATGCACGTAACTACTTTAACCGGGCCAGCCTTCCCGGTGTTGCCGGGGAGAAGGCGCCACTTAAACGCAACAATTTTGGCGGAGCTCTTGGTGGACCGATATGGAAGGACCGCACTTTCTTTTTTTTCAGCTATGAAGGACTCCGCCAGGCCCAGGGCGTCTTGCTGAACAGCGCTGTCTTTTCACCAATCGTGCGCGCCTTAATTGCTTCAAGCGGTTCGCCCTCCGCGCAGTCGCTGATAACGTTGGTTCCGGTAGGGAATGATGCCACCCAGACGCACTACACGGCTTTTACACCGGGCCCAGTCGATATCAATCAATACACGCTCGACGTCTCCCAGGTCATCACCAAGTCAGACCAATTGCACGGTTTTTATGCCTTTCAATCAGACGCTCGCACGGAGCCTAACCTGCAGGGCAATACGATTCCCGGTTTCGGCGATCATCGTCCCGCTCATCGGCAGATCTTTACGCTAAACTACACGCACATATTCACCCCGTCCATTGTCAACGAGGCTCGCGTCGGGCTTAACCGTATCTCCATCGTTTTTAGCCCCAACGCACTGCTTAATCCGGCCAGCTACGACATCGGGATAGGTGTCAATGCGCCAGTTGGCATCCCGCAAATCACAGTTACGGACCTGGGTCTCAACTTCGGCGGACCGTCCGGATTCCCCCAAGGCCGGAACGATACTTTCGGCGTCTTTTCTGACGCCGCAACCTGGGTAACGGGGAAGCACAGTATCAAGTTTGGCGGGGAGTACCGTCGTTTCATCAACGACAACTTTACAGCCGATACCGGCGCCCTTACTTATTCGACAACGGCGCAGTTTGTGCAGGGTGTTGCGACGGGATTCACCTACCAGCCCACCACTGTTTCAAGCCGTCTCTTTGTAAATGCGATCGGACTCTTTGCGCAGGATAATTTCAAAGTCAAACCTAACCTTGTCCTGGAATACGGCCTGCGGTTCGAGTGGAATGGCACGCCGACTGAAGGGGAAAACCGCCTGGTAATCTTCAATCCGAATAGCCCATCCCTGATTCAAACTGGTACCAATGGTGTCGGGTCAGTTTACAACCAGAACTACAATGTTGAACCGCGCTTGGGCTTTGCATGGGACGTCTTCGCTACCGGCAAAACAGTTGTGCGCGGGGGCTATGGCTTCATGGCTGACCAGCCTGCGACGAACGCGGTAACCCCTTTGGCATCGAATCCACCCTTCAATACGTCAGTTTCGTATAACAATGCGAAGGCTCCCATTCCAGTCGCCACCCTCTTGTCCTCCGCTGCGGCCGCTGGCATCGCAATCAACTCAGTCAATCCCGACTTTCGCAATGCTTACACGCAGACCTTCAACCTGAACGTCCAGCAACAACTGCCCGCCGGTATCGTAGGCTCGATCGGTTACTACGGTTCTGTCGGCAGGCACCTGCGCGCGCGTACCAACCAGAACCAGCCGATTGATGGAGGAGCACGTCCTTTCCCCGCGCTTTCAGGGACCAGCCCTATCAAACCTGGGGCGGCCACGAATGTAAATTTTGCTGAAGCGAATAGCGTCGGAATGTCGAACTACAATGCACTGTGGATCACGGCTACCAAGAATGGTGGCCACGGCCTCGAATTCAATCTGAATTACAACTATTCGAAGTCGCTCGATACGAATTCGCTGGGTTCACAGGGGGGCTATACATTTCAGGACAGCACCAACCCTGCCAATAACTATGGAGCGTCTGACTTCGATACGCGGAATCGTTTCGCTGGAAACGTGATCTATGCGTTGCCCTTCAAAGGGAACCGCTTCGTCGAGGGCTACCAGTTATCGACCATCGTTCAGTATCAGACAGGCAATCCGGTGAATCTCACAAATGCATCGACCTTTACTGGCCTTTCCGGATTGATTCGCCCGAATCTTGTTGGTCCACTCCTAACGAAAAAGATCCAGGCTCCCGGCGCGACGAATGTGAACTTCATTCAATCCACTGTGTGCCCCGGCGGCATAATCGTACCGGGCTGCAGCTTCCAGAACACCTCCAACAGCCTTGGCGACATGGCTCGCAATGTCATTTACGGGCCTGGCTACGCTGATGTCGATCTATCTGGACAAAAAGACACAAAAATTACCGAACGCATCAACCTCAGACTACGCGTGGACGCCTTCGACATCTTCAACCACCCAAACTTTGGCCAGCCGTCTGGCAGCACTACATCAGCGGTCTTCGGTCAAATCTCTTCGACTCGCTTTGCGACGAGCGATGGCGGCTCTTCACGTCAGCTTCAAATCAGCGCCAAGGTCTCTTTCTAGAGATCACACTCGCCTTCCGGGTGCGCTTCTCCTAAGTTTTGGTGAAGCGCACCCTTTGTTTTTTGGGCCTTCAATCGTCGAGCTCAAAGAAAAGCGAATCCGCTGATTGCAGTCTCACAACAGGGATACAATGGGAGCCGTTCTGGCCGGTCTCCCGGCGACAGGACACCAACGTTGTCGTCGGGCCACTTTTACCTGGGAGATTCCCATGAAAGCCGCGCTAATACCGTTTGTTTTAACCACGGTTCTATCCGCGTGCACGTCGTTGAACGGAATGGTCGCGTCATCAGGGCCAGTGCCAACACAGGCTGCGGATATGCACACGAGCCAGAATTCGCTCGACTGGGCGGGGACTTATGAGGGGGTTTTACCGTGTGCAGACTGTCCCGGAATCAAGACCAGGCTGACGCTCAACAAAGACGGCACATTCGAACGGATGACCCAGTATCTGGACCGGAAGGTTGCCGCGGAGACCGTGAGCGGGTCATTTAGATGGCAGGCGAATGGTAACGCCATTACTCTTGGTGAGCATGGCGAGGGACAACAGTTTCGAGTCGGTGAGGGCCGGCTGATTTTGCAATACCCTGGCGGCGAATCCGGATCTCCGGGACCCAACATGATGTTGATGCTCGTTCTGCAGACGGCTAAGGAAAAAAGCCTGGCGCAGGCACTCGAAGATCATAACTGGACTCTTGAGTCCGCAACCGATGGCAAGAGTCGGCCCATCGTTTCGCTCGCGTCCAATAAAGACCGCCCGATTGAGTTGAGCTTCAGTGGGAACAGATTCAGCATCCAGGCCCCCTGCAACAGAATGATGGGTGGCTATCACGTCAATGATGCGAATCAGCTGACGGTAAGTGCCGCAGCTTCCACGATGATGGCCTGCTCTCCGGCGTTGATGCATGGCGATGCCGCCCTGTCCAGTATCCTGAGTGAGCTCATGAAGGTAGAGTTTGTCGATGGGCCATCTCCGCAGCTGCGCCTGATATCCGCTTCCAAGGAGACCCTGACATTTACCGGACACCCTACGCCGGAATCCCTTTACGGACCCGGGACCCGCATGTTTCTGGAGGTTGCGGCCCAACCGGTGGCGTGCGAACATCCGCCAGCGCCCAGTACAAACTGTCTTCAGGTCCGCGAAATACATTTTGACGAACAGGGCCTGCGATCGGGCCCACCGGGAGAATGGCAAACTCTTCACGAAAATATTGAAGGCTTCACCCACACCGAAGGCACACGCAATATAGTCCGGGTGAAACGCTTCGACCGCGGCCAGGTGTCCGCCGGCGAATCCCCGACCTTGTATGTACTGGATCTAGTGGTCGAGTCGGAAACGGTGACGCCGTAGGTGAACCCTAATCACAAGCGATAGGGTGGGGAGGGCGAATTGATCTCAAGAAAAACCGCGATGTGGCTTCTGCTTGTGATCACAGCGGTTGTCATTGTGGTTGACCTGTTGTTGCCGCGAATTCCGCAGCCTCAGTCATACCACAATTTCGCTAACCAGCGCAGTTTTCTGGGTATCCCCAACTTTAGTGATGCTGTAGTTTCCAACATACCTTTTGCAATATTTGGAGCATGGGGTCTGGTATTTTTGCTGCGATTGAAGCCTGAACAGATGTCAGAACATTTTCTCGACCGGCGAGAACGCTGGCCATACCTGGTTGTTTTTACTGGAGTGCTGCTTACGGCATTCGGTTCCGCGTACTATCACCTGGATCCAAACAACCAACGGCTCCTCTGGGACAGACTGCCCATGACGATAGCGTTCATGGCGGTCGTGGCAGCCATGATCGCGGAGCGCATCAGTGTGCGCGCCGGCCTCTGGCTGTTGCCGGTACTTGTATTGATAGGCATGGGCAGTGCGTTGCAGTGGTACATGAGCGAACTGCAGGGCGCCGGGGATCTGCGTTTCTATGGCGCGGTGCAAGCGTATGCGGTTCTATTTCTTTTGATCGTGCTTCTCTTCCCGCCGCGCTATACGCGGGGATCAGACCTGTTGATCGCGGCGGGTTTCTATGTTCTCGCAAAGGTCCTCGAGATACTTGATCACCAGATTTTCAGCCTGGGACAGATCATAAGCGGCCACAGCTTAAAACATGTGTCCGCCGCACTTTCCGGGTACTGGATTTTACGAATGCTGCAGAGGCGAAGACCACTCCGTGGGCTATCCTCTGGTGCTGCTCCTTCCCTTTAGATGAGCCAAGCCTGGACGCAAAGGGCGAGCACATTTACGCTCGCCCTGCTGACTGGCAGACAGTTTCATTTTGAGATGCCGGGGACGAATCACTCGACCTTCCGCATTCATCTCGATGAAAGAAAACGATACACTGTCTTCACAACAAAATTGCTCGCGCTGGCGGTTCGGGTCCGGTGAAGGCGCTGGCAAGACAGGCGTATACAAAGACATGCGGCAGAAGATTGGCATTCTTGGCGCGACTGGAATGGTCGGCCAGCGATTCATTCAGCTCCTCGAGCATCACCCGTGGTTTGAAGTGGCGTGGCTCGCGGCAAGCGATAAGTCGAGCGGAAAGCGATACGGCGATGTTGTGAAGTGGAAGCTGGACACGGCCCTCCCTGATCGGATCGCGACGATGCCGGTGTCGCCGGCCACGCCGAATGACGCGCCGAAGGTGATTTTCGCGGCACTTGACGCCGATATAGCTCGGGAACTGGAGCCAGCATTTGCGGCGGCCGGCTGCGCTGTCATCTCGAACTCGAGCGCCTTTCGCATGCACGAGGATGTACCGCTGGTGATTCCCGAGGTGAATGCGGATCATCTGCCGATTCTCGAAAACCAGTCCTGGCGCAAAGAGTCTGGCGGTTACATTGTGACCAATCCCAATTGCTCGGCGATTGGGCTTGTGTTGGTACTGAAGCCGCTGGTGGAGCGGTTCGGCATTGACTCGATTTTTGTGAGCACCATGCAGGCGGTGAGCGGGGCCGGCTATCCGGGCGTGCCATCGATGGACATTCTGGGCAACGTGGTTCCCTACGTTAAGAATGAAGAAGAGAAGATGGAGGTCGAGACGCTGCGCCTGCTGGGCGTGCGCGACGGTGAGGTGGTTCTTCCTCTTGCCGCGAAGATGACTGCGCATTGCAACCGGGTCGCAGTCGAAGACGGTCATACAGAAAGCGTGAGCGTGAAGCTGTCACGCAAGGCCACGCGCGAAGAGATTCTGGACGCGTGGCGCGAGTTTACCCCGCTCGTGGGCCGCGACTTGCCGACAGCTCCCGCGCAGCCGGTTGAGTTTACAGCTATCGAGGATCGTCCCCAGCCGCGGTTGGACAAGATGCGCGGCGGAGGCATGGCGGCCACGGTAGGCCGGCTGCGTCCATGTGGACTGCTGGATTGGAAGTTCACGGTGCTCTCGCACAATACGATCCGCGGCGCGGCGGGTGCGGCGCTGTTGAATGCCGAGCTGCTTGTGTCGTTGGGAAAGCTCGGGGCGGGAAAACTTGAAACAGGAAAACTCGATCCGGTTGCGGTACCTGCATGAGCAAGCTCGTGGTGATGAAGTTCGGCGGCACCTCCGTCGAGGACGCGCCAGCCATCCATCGTACCGCAGGGATCGTTCGCGGCAAGCTCGCGAAGGGATTCACACCCATCGTCGTTGTTAGTGCGATGGCTAAGGTCACCGATCAACTCCTGGCGGCATCGAATGCCGCGGGCCGAGGCGACCGCGCTGGCGCGCTGGCCATCACAGCGAGACTGCGGAACCGACATCTTGAAACAGCCGGAGCCCTGGTTTCCCAACAGACGATTTGTGAACTGACCGAGTGGATCGATCTGGAATTCGATGCACTGGATGAGGTGTTGCGTGGGCTGGCTGCCGTCGGCGAACTGACGCCGCGCATCGGCGACATGGTCGTTTCTGCCGGCGAACGCCTCTCCAGCCGAATGATCGCCGAAGCATTCTCGTGCCGGGAACTGGATGCCGTTTACGTGGATGCGCGGCAGTGTATCGTGACCGATGCGCAGCATGGCAAGGCAATTCCGCAGGATGCCCTGATCGAGCAGCGGCTGAAGCAGCACGTTCTGCCGCATGCCCACGCAGGCAGGATTTGCGTGATGGGCGGCTTTATCGGCGCGACGGAAAAGGGTGTAACGACCACGCTGGGGCGCGGCGGCTCGGACTTTACAGCGGCCCTGGTGGGTGGCGCCCTGGACGCCGGTTCCATCGAAATATGGACGGACGTGAACGGCATCATGACAACCGATCCACGGATCTGTCCCAATGCCTTGCGGGTAAAGACCATCAGCTTCGAGGAGGCAGCTGAGCTAGCCTATTTTGGTGCGAAGGTGCTGCATCCCGCGACCATTCTGCCGGCGGTGAAGAAGAACATTCCGGTTTTGGTGCTGAACTCGCGCAATCCGGAGAACGAGGGCACGCGGATTATCTCGCTCGCGCCGCACTGCCGGAGCCCGTTCAAGTCGATTGCGGTGAAGCGTCGGCTGACGATTATCGACGTGGTCGCGAGCCGCATGCTGATGTCGCACGGCTATTTGAAGGCGATTTTCGATGTCTTTGACAAACACAAGTGTCCGGTGGATA
The DNA here is from genome assembly GCA_964453815.1 of uncultured Acidobacteriaceae bacterium. Classification (GTDB taxonomy): domain Bacteria; phylum Acidobacteriota; class Terriglobia; order Terriglobales; family Acidobacteriaceae; genus Silvibacterium. The sequence continues at coordinate 8,190 of CAYVSQ010000228.1, forward strand.
TGGTTTCGACCTCCGAAGTGTCGGTTTCCCTGACTGTCGACTCCCATGACCAGCTGCCCGAGATTGCCGCCGACCTCAGTCAATTGGCCGATGTGAAATATGAAGGCCGCAAGGCCCTGGTTTGCATGGTCGGCGAGAATATCCGCGGACAAAACGGTATCGCCGCGCGGGTCTTCCAGGCGATCCGGCATGTGAATGTGCGCATGATTTCGCAGGGCGCGTCGGAAATCAACATGAGTTTCATGATTGAAGAGGATGATGCTGACGAAGCCATCCGGTCGCTGCACGACGAGTTCTTTGGCGATCCCGACCCGGAGATCTTCGACGTGGAAGCACTGAAAGAAAGCCTGAGGTAGATGGGATGCTGTTCCTGGTTCTGGGGCGCGGCAAAACCGGCAGCCTGGTGGCAGAAGTTGCGCATGAACGCGGACATGGAGTGCGCGTGCTGGGCGAAGAAGAGAATCGCGATGCCTCGGCGCTGACGGCTCCGTTTCTGGCAAGCTTCGATGCGGTGATCGACTTCACGACACCTGAAGCAGCCATCCCTAACCTGCGCGCGTGCCTGGCGAATGGTGCGCACGTCGTGGTTGGCACGACAGGGTGGTATGAGCGTCTTGAAGATATGCGCACTTTGGCGATCCGCAAGAATGCCGGATTGGTTTATGGGACCAATTTCTCGGTTGGCGTTCAGACATTGCTGCGCATGGCACGGGAACTGGCCCTGGCTGCACCGCAGTACGGCTTCAGTATTGCGGAAACACACCATGCAGACAAG
>CAYVSQ010000229.1:0-3265 GCA_964453815.1 uncultured Acidobacteriaceae bacterium
CCTTGGGGACGTCCTTCCCAGCGCCTTTGAGAGCTACGAAAGATATTTGATGAAGAGCTAGTGTTCCGATCTTTATCTCCTGAGGCGGCAAGACATCAAATACGCGTTCTACTCCATCCGGACCTTGGTCGCGTATTGGCGCATTTACGGAGAATCCGGCTGCTATCTCTTTGCCGGGGTCGTACAAGAGTGGGACACTTATGCCGGAATCGAGCAGTTGCAGCAATGGCCTGGCGGCAATGCCGGATAGCTGAACTGAGATGATAAGCGGCTCGGTGGACAATACTTCGTCGTCGGGATGAGGCGGTGTCACCAGCGCAACATGCTTTCCTTTCACCTCTGGCTGCATCACCCTTGTGTCGTCGAGGCAAAGCATCCTGTGCAGGTAATCGATGAGCACATCGAAATGCCCTAGAAAGTTACCACCAAGAATTCCGCGAATGTGCGGATCGACGACGTGGAGATTCCCAAGATTCTGAACAACAACGAGAGGGCTTGCCATAGCGTGTGAGCCTGCTTGGAGCGTGTCCAGGTGCGCAAACGAAGGACGTGTGTGGAAACCGACACCGACGAAACCGGTCGTGCCTTCAATCTTCAAGTGAAGGTCAGCAGCCAAGGCCGGATCAACGGTGATGACCTGCGCGCCCGTATCCACCACAAAGTCGTACGGACCGGAATGATTGATAACGACTGGAATAACGATCTGGGAGCTCTGGACGAGTCGGAAGCGTAAAATAGCGACGTTTCCCGGGCAATGTGGTTCTGCGTAAAGTACAGGCAAGATCAATGCTGCAAGAGTTATGCAGGCGAGCCATTTGAAAGTAGGCATTCGAAGATCACCTCAGCCGGATTGGCTGGGTGAACTGTGCAGGCATGGCTCTGCATGGTCATGATGGGTTCATGATCATGCCCTGAATTGGGGTGATGAATTCATGATGGAGCACAAGTCCTTTGTTTTCACCTTCGCTGATGTGAAGGTTCGAGAACGCGAGTTCTGCATCATTCGAGATGGTGAGTTGTTGCCTGTCGAGCCGAAGGCTTTTCGCGTCCTGCTCTTCCTGCTCCGCAACCCACACAAACTGATTCCCAAGGACGAGTTGCTCGATGCAGTCTGGGACGATTGCACCGTATCCGAGAACTCGCTGACACGTAGCATCGCGCTCCTACGGCGCTTATTGGGAGATGACACCCATGAACCGCGCTATATCGCCACGATACCCAAGGTAGGCTATCGCTTCCTCTGTGATGTAAAGGTTACGGAAGATGGCATGATTGGGTTGAGTGCCGCTGAAAATAGCCTTCCGGATGTTCAGGATGGCGTATCGGCAGAACCCGATAACCACGGGGACCAGTCGTCTGTTGCGGGCAACCGTCGATCAAGAGATCGGATCCTTGCCGGAATTGGTGTGGCTCTCATCGCGGTACTTCTGACTGCTTTCTTGCTTCATCGCGCAGTCAGTAGTCGTGCCCCAGCGTCCGTTCAAACTCGATTCTCCAAACCCACAAGTTCACGTAGGCGCGTCGTACAGCTTACCAACCTTCCCGGGATCTATAGCCATCCGGTGTTCTCACCGAATGGAGAGCAGATCGCGTTTGTCTGGGATGGCGAAAATCCGATGAGGGGCGATCTCTATGTTCAGTTAATAGGCAGCGACAGGCCGTTGCGGCTTACCCACACCCGAAGCGGATCCGTCTGCTGTGCTGATTGGTCTCCAGATGGACGCGAGATCGCATTCGGACGCTGTGACGACAACGGAGGAGGCGTCTTCATCGTTCCGGCTCTCGGTGGTCCCGAGCGCAAAGTGACTGACGTGATCTGTCCCTATGGCAGTGCTGGAAACCCCCAGTGGACTGCGGACGGCCTCTCGCTAGTGCTTGCCGACCGATGCGTACCGAATGGCCGTCTGGGAATTGTTGTCTTCTCTCTTCAAACGGGGGAACGACGCTGCCTGCATACGCCCCCTTCCGGTGACGCAGGTGACGTAGTTCCGATGCTGTCGCCCGACCAGCAAACCGTCGCGTTCCTCAGCAGCCCCACGGTGGGCCTGGCTCATCTGTATGCTGTCTCACTCTCAGGCAAAAATCTTCGCCAACTGACCTTTGATGAGGGGGATGGGGACATTTCTAGCCAGATGTGGTCAGCGGATGGAAATACATTGTCTTCGACGTGAGCGATCGTGGGCTGGTCCGAGTTCCCGCAACAGGGGGCGCCCTTGAGCGGGAGACGGTATACCCTTACATTGGTGCGCTATCGCCTGACGGACGTCGTTTGGCACATGTCGAGCCTGCCGGGGGTTGGCACTTTTGGGCGGTCGTTTGGCGCATGGGGCTCTCCAGCTCGGGCGGACGGGTTGTTTCGGAAGAGAAAGTCCTTGCCTCTACGGCGGAAAATGATGGACTACAGCTGTCCCCCAATGAACAACAGATCGTCTTCCAGTCCAACCGTTCCGGACCGCTCCAAATATGGAAGAGCGGCGTCAACGGCAGTGACCCGATGCAGATGACCTTTTTGGATGACGGTTATCCTGGTACTCCCCGTTGGTCGCCCGACGGCAAATGGATTGTCTTTGACTACCACACCCTAAAGGATCACAGCCAGATCTACATGATCGATTCGGAGGGCCGCAACCTGCATGCAGTCACGTCAGGCGATTATGAAAATTCCGTTCCCAGTTGTTCGCGTGATGGTGTGGCGATTTACTTCGCATCCAACCGAACCGGAGACTGGCAAGTGTGGAGGCGCAAGCTTTCCACCGGACAGGAGACGCAAGTGACCCGGCACGGAGGCTTTGCTGCTTTTGAATCCTATGACCGCAAGACGCTTTACTATTCCAGGTTCGAGGGGGGCGGCATCTGGAGCAGGCCCACCTGCGGGGGGCGGCGAAGAGCAGCACATTACCGCTGCGCTGCACAGGGGCTACTGGGGGCATTTTGCCGTGACCAACTCTGGCATCTACTTTGTGGATTCAGATGCGGAGCCGGGCCCCGCAATCATGTATTACAACTTTCAAACCCGCCGGTTCACACCCGTTCTCACCCTGAAACAAAATCCCGTACCGTGGACAGCAGCCAATTTAGCTGCGTCACGCGACGGACGGGTCGTGTTTATGTACAGGCCGAATTTAGGAATTCCACCATCACCATGTCAGAGAATTTCTAGCAAGCTCGAAAGTTTGGAATAACGTGCATGACCGAAACGTCGTGACTACTGACCAGCGTCATCATTCTGTTGAATGGCAACCCTGCTCAAACGCTTGTGTTCGCC
>CAYVSQ010000230.1:0-2644 GCA_964453815.1 uncultured Acidobacteriaceae bacterium
CAGTGCCAATCCATGCTGTGCGGCAATCTCACGCACCTGCGGCTTCTGGTGGCTGCCCAACGGAAAGAGCGTCCGCGAAAGCTGCTCCTGCGTCAGTCCGAAGAGGAAGTAGGTCTGGTCCTTGCTCAGGTCCGCCGGCCGCTTCAGGATCCACCGGTTGCGCACCGGGTCGTACTCATTGCGCGCATAGTGGCCTGTAGCGATGCGATCCGCACCAATCTGCCGCGCGCGCACCAAAAGCTGATCAAACTTCAAATGGTTGTTGCAGAGTGAGCAGGGAATCGGAGTGCGCCCTGCAAGATACTCCGAAACAAACGGCCGCACGACGTCGCGCTCAAAGCGCTCTTGCTCGTTGACCACGTAATAGGGAATTCCTAGCGTCTCGGCGACGCGGCGCGCGTCGTACACGTCATCGATCGAGCAGCAGCGCCCCTGCACCTGCTCCGGCATACCTTCGTGGCTGGCCAGGCGGCGCTGGTTCCATAGCTGCAGCGTCAGGCCGACAAGCTCATAGCCCTCGTCCTTGAGCATCGCGGCAACCGTCGAGGAGTCCACTCCCCCGGACATAGCGATAGCAATCGTATTGTTGTAGCTGTAGTTCACTCTTCTATCCAGTATGACAGTAGAAACCCGCTTAACCGAGCGTCCCTGCGTTCACCGGGGCCAATTCACGGAGTCGGCTGACTGCGGCAGGCACGAGTTCGAGCGCCGCGTTTACTTCGTACTCGGTGTTCAGCTTGGTCAGGCTGAAGCGCAGGCTGGCGCGGGCGCGGGTCGAAACGAGTCCGATGGCCGTGAGCACGTGCGACGGCTCGGTGGCTCCCGACATGCATGCCGATCCCCCGGAGACAGCGAGTCCCTTGAGATCGAGGGCGATGACCAGCGCTTCTCCTTCGAGATTGTCGAATTGAAGGTTGGTCGTGTTGGGTACGCGAGGCGCCTCGCCCCCATTCACCGAGCAATCCTCAACTCGGGCGACAATATCATGCTCCAGACGAGCGCGAAGACTGGCCACGCGATCCATTGTCCCATCGCGCAGAGCCTCGGCTGACAATTCAGCCGCTTTGCCCAGACCGACAATACCGGCAACGTTCTCAGTCCCTGGGCGCCGCTGACGCTCATGCGCGCCCCCAAAGAAGAGCGGCTCGATCCGCGTTCCCCGTCGAACATACAAGACGCCAGTCCCCTGTGGCGCGTGCATCTTGTGTCCCGAGATGCTCAACAGATCGCAGCCGATGGCCTTGACGTCGATCTCGATCTTGCCGGCCGCCTGCACCGCGTCGGTATGGAACCAGATGTCGGCCTCCTGCGCAATGCGACCGATTTCTTGTATCGGCTGGATGACACCGGTCTCATTGTTTGCCATCATCACGCTGATCAGCCTGGTATTCGAGCGCAGTTCGCGCCGCACATCTTCGGGATCGACACGCCCGTCGCGCGATACAGGCAAAAACGTCACATCGACGCCTCGTTCTTGAAGCCGTTCGGCCGCATGCAGCACGGCGTGGTGCTCGATCGACGAAGTGATAACGTGATCGCCCGGCTTCACCAGGCCAAACACAGCGAGGTTGTCGCTCTCCGTGCCGCCCGAGGTGAACACAATCTCCGACTCACGGCAGTTCAGCAACATGGCAACGCTCTCCCGGGCATGTTCGACAGCAGCACGCGCCTGCTGGCCATGCTGGTGGATCGAGGACGCATTGCCGAAGTTTTCCAGCAGCCACGGACGCATCGTATCTAGCACCTCAGGAAGCAGAGGCGTGGTGGCGTTGGCGTCCATGTAGATGCGGCGCATCCTTCTATTCTACCGGGGCTGACGAGAAAGGGTTAGTCCGACCCGTGTGGCCATTGATGGAGCGACTATCGTGCCGTCCACCCACCATCGATCAGGATGGTGTGCCCTGTGATGAGCGAGGCTGCCGGTGAGGCCAGAAAGACGACGGCTCCAGCCACCTCGACCGGTTCGCCGATGCGATGCAGGCCCGCGATACGTTCGACTACTTCCGCGTGAAAGGCCGGGTCGGAGAGCACGGGCCGGGTTCCGTCGGTGTAGATGAAGGTGGGCGCCACCGCGTTGACATTAATTCCATACCGGCCCCATTCGACGGCCAGGCATTTGGTAAGGTGCGCGATGCCTGCCTTGGTCATGCAGTAGATGGATTCGGTCGGCAATGCGGCAAACCCTGCCTGCGAACCCATATTGACAATTCTCCCGAAGCCTTGGCGGATCATGTGCCGTCCGGCCGCCTGGCAGGCGAAGAAGGTTCCCTTAAGGTTGACGGCAAGGGTGTGATCGAAGTCGCTCTCAGTGACATCCTCGGCCAGATTGCTTGGGGCGATTCCGGCATTGTTGACGAGAATGTCGAGGCGCCCATAATGGTCGACGACTGTATCGATGGCGCTGCGCACTTGGGTGAGGTCGGTCATTTCCATTTGCAGGGGCAGACAACCGCGGCCAAGAGCGGTGATTTCTTCCGGCAGATTACCGTGGCGTTCGACGTTGCGGAGTCCGAGCGCAATATCGGCTCCGGCATGAGCGAGGGCAAGCGCGATGGCGCGCCCAAGTCCGCGGCCTGCTGCGGTGACAAAAGCGATTTGCCCGTTGAGGTCGAAACGAGGCTGGGTATCCATAGAGTATGCAAGC
>CAYVSQ010000231.1:0-3406 GCA_964453815.1 uncultured Acidobacteriaceae bacterium
GAAAAGCCGCGAAGGCAGCTTAGGCAGAACGGCATGCCGGAGTTACTCTCTGAGTCGCCTACCGAGCACCTCAATTTCCAGACCCTGTATGACGGCATACCGAAAGCTCCCAGGATTCACGAAGCCATCGGAAAGCATTCAGAATACGGACGGCCACCTAACAGCCCACAGAAAGCTTTCCGAATACACCATGAATTCAAACTGAATCCAATACGACTTCCGTAAGCTTTCTGTCGCCCAATAAATGCCAGGAAGCTATCCGTCAGCAATCCGAAATCCGCTTGAGCTTCGACAAGCGATGGTTTAGGCTCCGGGCCTTTTCGAAGATGCCTCGCTCCTTGCGAACCACCTTTCTCCGCATAAATTGGCCCTCTTGAGCTAAACATAACAAATCAGGAAAAAGTGGCACACAGGTGGCACCAGGGCAATTTTCAGTTGAGAGGAATTTGGAACAGAGGCTATAAGTCGATGATTCTATGGTGCCGGGAGGGGGGGTCGAACCCCCATGAGGTTGCCCTCGGCGGATTTTGAGTCCGCTGCGTCTGCCAGTTCCGCCATCCCGGCTTAGCCATCGATCTTTCGCAAGAACAGCGTTCTCGCAGGATCGATTGCACGGTGCATGTACCCGAAAAACGCCGGTAGTATCGTCGCACCAGCCTTTTGAGCTATTACAGTTTCGCACAGCCTCTTGGTGGCTGCCAAATCTCAAATGAGCTTGTTAAACATACGATCAGCTTCCTGTAGAGAATCGTATCGAAATATATAAGCGGGCGTTTCACAAACGAATCTCAGGAATGCTTCGAATGTATCCCTCGCAAGGTGCTGCGCAAGCAGCATCCCTCCTTCATTGAGGAGGCTAAGTGTACGAAGTGGAGGCAATGGCTCTGCATGCGCCACGGACGATGAACCGTATTCCGGAAATATGATGTGGGTGAGCCTCCGCGGTGGAGCGGAGAGGCGCAGCGGTGGATGCAACAAACGTATCTTCGTGCCATCGAAGCGCACGTGAATAGGCGCACTGTCCAGTTGTGGCCACTTATTGTGAAGGACTGTCCAACTTCCCTCTTTTAGACTGACAGGCAGGCAAAGAGACGATATGGAGCATGTATCGAGATGCAACAGCGTCGGCTCATCTGCCAGAAGTTCAAAGCCTCGGGCGATGAGATATGCAGCCAAGGTACTCTTGCCAGACTCGCGCGGTGCGCAAAGCATAATTCCATGATCGCCATCGGCCACCGTTGCTGCGTGAAAGGCAACATCGTAGTTCGCACCGGCATACAGCAGCGACCGCGCGGCATGGAGAAGGCCTTGTCCAAGCTGCTCGTCTCGCAGGAAAGACAGGAGTTCACGCCCATTCCCGTAGACCGCCCAGCCCTCCCCCCTGTGTTGTGTATACAAGTGGTATCGCGCGGGCTGCGTGCTTGGCGGGCAATTCTTGAAGTAGTCGCGACAAAGGTCCTCCAGGAGCCCGGTGGGATGTTCGAGAAGTACTGGAATTCCTTGGATTTCGATATTTGCTGTAGCAGGATACTCAAGCGGCGGCCATTCTACGCGAGACTCCTCAGCGGGGAAAATCCCTTGGGATAGCGCGTGGATGGCTTCTAATCCGTCGTCCGATGTCGGCGAAGAGCCGCGCAGGTTGAAACTTCTCAATTCCTCAATTCCAGCGCCTGCGTCGAAGGCTCGATATGCGGATACTCCGGCTGCAGCAAGACCTGCAAAACGATTTTGCCTTTCCGAGTAGACCACACCCCCATCGTCGAGCAGATACAGCCACTGCCCGGGGCATGCAGTGGCTAAACGACGCGAGCCGGCATCGATGTCCGCTATTTCTTGCATGGTGCGCACCTGTAACTTCAGCTCTGACTCATTACCATCTCGTCCAGCTCAGGATATGCGCAAACAGAGCGAGGAAGACTGAAAACGGCACCGCCGGCTTGATCAAAGTCAATTCACAAACGAATTATTTGGCGTTTTGTGAGTTTCCGTATATGGTGGTTCGCAGCATTTTGGGGTCTGAGATTGGGGCAAAAGTCTGTAACTGTTGTCTTCCGGGCCGAACACTTCAACTGACTGGATTGCCTAGACTATAAGCCTTTCGCAAACAGTTCTTGCTGCATCTTCGCACAGTCCGCTTGTGATCGACATCGCCCTGCTGGAGGGACATGAACTACGGGTCGGCACTGGCCTGCTCCGCCAGTTGCAGCAAGAGTGTGAGTCACCGGGCCGCACTCCGCGCTTGCAGGGTGCTTCATGGCAATTCCGCAGTTCGGCTCTACCGGCGAATGGGGCTTGGGCAATCCAGCGGCGATCCGATGTATGTGTAGATGGAATGAATTCCGTCACAGCAGCAGAAAGGTCTTGAATGCCAGAAGCGCTCACTACCCGGGATTTCCTCCCGCATCTTCATACCCAGTTCCAGATCGAGCAGTTCGAGAGCTACAAATTAGAATTGACAGAGGTCACTGAATACTCCAATGCACAACTGGAACAATTCTCTCTGATCTTCACAGGGACAGCCTCTCTATTGCTCCAACAGGGCATGTATACGCTCATTCATCCGCAGATGGGTGAGTGTGAGCTGTTTCTGGTGCCGATTGGACCTGATGGCGCGGGCATGCGCTATGAGGCCGCTTTTTCGCGGTTCATCCGCACGTCCGACTCATGAGTGATTTCTTCTTGACGTACGGGCTCTACGCGGACTTGTCCCGACCCAGCCCTTGCAGAAACCGACTAGTTTAAAGGCCTGCGATCTGGTCTGCTGAAGCAGCGCAAATATCGCCGTACTGTCGACTGCGCTCCAATGAGACGGAGGGAACCAGGGAGAGCGGAAAAGGCCCCCACCCATGCGACAGCATATATGTGCCCAGCTGCAGATGTGAATTTTGTCGATGGGGACGGGATTGAAGACCGGGTCGTTTCGAACAACACAGATGGCACTATCAACCTGATATTGGACAGGTTGGCGGGAAACTATTCCGTGCTTGGTCCGATCAAAATAGGAAATAATCCTAACTCCGCCGCAGTTGACGATCTCGGCCTTGACGGCACGCCGGACATTGTGGTCTCCAATGGCTTCAGCAATAATACGGTTGTGCGAATCAGCGGAGCCCAGATTTCAGTGCCGTATCCCGGACTCTCCTTCGCCCCTGCACCCATGCTCAATGCCATCTTACACACCGGACGGCGCCAGCAATTACGGATCGAGTACATCCCCTACGTTCACTGCTCCATAACAGAAGAGAAAAAGGAGATTCCATCGGAATCATGATAGACAGCAACGAAGTGAAGCAAGCTGCCAGCAAGAATGTAACACCACAGTCTTCCCCCGAGACTGCAAATTCGCCGGAGACACCGAGTCGTCGTGAACTGATCGAACGTTACGGTAAGTACGCGATTGTAGCCG
>CAYVSQ010000232.1:0-3416 GCA_964453815.1 uncultured Acidobacteriaceae bacterium
TCGGGATCGAGCTTCACGATCTCGATGAAGGCATCAATGGCCTTGTCCGGCTGTTCATTGAGCAGGAAATTCAAGCCTTTGAAGTATCCGTTCGGCAAGCTGCGCGATTCCGAAAGCAATTGCCGGATGTCGACCCGCGCAGCAATCCAGCCAAGCCCGAAAAAGGCTGGAATTCCCAACAACCACCAAGTTTCAAATTCCATGCGACGTATTGTTCTGCAAAGTGAGAGTAACCAACTATTTTATAACCACATTGTCCGGCTGCGGTGGATTAACGCGGGCGGACTGCTTGGCTTGTTGTTCCAGCTGCATCCGCACGATGGTCTTTTGATGTTTCGACAGATCGCGCCGATGGCGAAACACGGTTGGCGTCATCGCCAACACGCCCAATACTGCGCCGACCGCGAAAAATCCAAGCAGTACCAGCACCAAGGGGCCACGAATTTCATAGCTCAAGAAGAAATGCAGCACCACTTCTTGCGTATTTTCAAGAGCAAAACCGAAAAACAGGATGAACAGGATTACCGCAGCAATTCTCAATAGCAGTTTCATCATTAAATTCCCCCGTTTTTCACTGGTTACGCAAGGCGCCCGCAAATCCGGCATTTCAGGCTGAATTGGAATTGTACGTGAAAAAAAACGGCATCCGAAGATGCCGTTCTGATTTCATTGCAAACAACCTAGTCCTCTTTGATCGGTTGCCCGACCATCGCGTCCACGCGCTCGCGCAATTCCTTGCCAGGCTTGAAGTGCGGCACCCGTTTTTCGGGCACCATCACTTTGTCGCCGGACTTGGGATTACGTCCGATGCGCGGTGGGCGGCTATTGAGCGCAAAGCTGCCAAAACCACGAATCTCGATGCGCTGGCCGGTCGCCAAAGCGTCCGCCATCGCGTCAAGTATGGTTTTGACCGCGTAATCCGCATCTTTCGCTACCAGCTGCGGATAACGCTCAGCCAAGCGGGCAATCAGCTCCGACTTTGTCATTTACAGTGTCGACTTAGTTCTTGTTGTCGAGTTTTGCTTTCAGCAGCGCGCCAAGGCTGGTCGTGCCCGAAGCAGCATTGGAGTCCGTGGACATCTTTTGCATAGCTTCCTGGGTTTCGACATTGTCTTTCGCCTTGATCGACAACTGGATGCTGCGTGCCTTGCGATCGATATTGATGACCATTGCTTCGACCGAATCGCCGACCTTCAGGTGCGTACCGGCATCTTCCACGCGATCGCGGGAGATTTCGGAAGCGCGCAAGTAGCCTTCGACTTCTTCGGACAACTGGATCACTGCGCCCTTAGGCTCGACCGATTTGACCGTGCCGGTAACCAGCGCGCCCTTGTCGTTCATTGCAGCGAAATTGTTGAATGGGTCACCTTCGAGTTGCTTGACGCCCAGGGAGACGCGTTCACGCTCGACATCGATTGCCAACACAACGGCTTCCAGTTCGTCACCTTTCTTGAAGCGACGGACGGCTTCTTCGCCAGTCTCAGTCCACGACAAGTCGGACAAATGCACCAAGCCGTCGATATTGCCGGCCAAGCCGATGAACACGCCGAAGTCGGTGATCGATTTGATCGCGCCACGGACTTTATCGCCCTTCTTGTGGGTGATCGCGAAATCGTCCCATGGATTCGCCTTGCATTGCTTCATGCCCAGGCTGATACGGCGACGCTCTTCGTCGATTTCCAGAACCATGACTTCAACTTCGTCACCCAATTGAACGACTTTGTTCGGTGCCACGTTCTTGTTGGTCCAATCCATTTCGGAAACGTGAACCAAGCCTTCGATACCTTGCTCGACTTCCACGAATGCGCCGTAGTCGGTGAGGTTAGTGACCTTGCCGAACAGACGGGTGCCTTGTGGGTAACGACGGGACAAACCAGTCCATGGATCGTCGCCCAATTGCTTGACGCCCAGCGAAACGCGGTTCTTTTCTTGATCGTACTTCAAAACCTTGGCAGTGATCTCTTGACCGACTGTCAGGACTTCCGATGGGTGACGCACACGACGCCATGCCAGGTCGGTGATGTGCAACAAGCCATCGATGCCGCCCAGATCCACGAACGCGCCGTAGTCGGTGATGTTCTTGACGACGCCGGTAACAACCGTGCCTTCTTTCAACGTTTCCATCAGCTTTTGACGCTCTTCGCCCATCGATGCTTCGATGACAGCGCGACGCGACAACACGACGTTGTTACGCTTGCGGTCGAGCTTGATGACCTTGAACTCCATCGTTTTGCCTTCAAACGGTGTCGTGTCCTTGACTGGACGGGTATCAACCAGCGAACCAGGCAAGAAAGCACGAATGCCGTTAGTCAGAACGGTCAGGCCGCCCTTGACTTTGCCATTGACGGTACCGATAACGATCTCGCCCGACTCCATCGCTTTTTCAAGCGAGAGCCATGATGCGAGGCGCTTGGCCTTGTCGCGCGACAGGATGGTGTCGCCAAAACCGTTTTCGAGCGATTCGATTGCGACGGAGATGAAATCACCGACCGTTACTTCGAGTTCGCCGTTGTCGTTCTTGAATTCTTCGATTGGAATGAATGCTTCGGATTTGAGGCCGGCGTTGACGATCACGAAGTTGTGGTCGAGACGAACGACTTCAGCCGAGATGACTTCGCCCGAGCGCATGTCTTGACGTGACAGCGATTCTTCAAACAGGGCGGCAAAGCTTTCCATACCAGATGATGCAGGGGAGGTAGCAGCAGTAGACATAAATTTACACAGGTTAGCCAATTTTGATCGCGAATTGCGGCAAATATTGGGTTAAGTTTATCAACACCCGATCCGACCTTGCGCCTGATCGGGCACCAGCAACAACATTTTCAAGCACAGCTTGCTGATTCGGCTTAATGCTTGATTAGTGCTTCCTAATTTCAGCATACCAACGCAACACCTGTTCCACCGCTTGATCAGCGGTCATCGCAGACGTATCCAGCAAATGCGCCCCTTCTGCGGGCTTGAGCGGCGCAATTGTGCGATTGGTATCGCGGGCATCACGCTCCCACAAATCTTTCAGAAGGTCTTCCATATTAGCAGAAAATCCCTTGTCAATCAATTGCTTATATCGTCTTTCGGCACGTGCCTGGGGAGTCGCCGTTAAAAAGACCTTCAGTGAAGCGTGCGGGAAGATTACCGAGCCCATATCGCGGCCGTCGGCAACCAGTCCGGGATGTTTGCGAAAGCTTAATTGCAATCCATACAACGCTTGTCGCAGAGTTGGTAAAGCAGCAATTTTGGATGCAGTATTCCCGACCTCTTCAGCCCGAATCGCGTGGCTCACGTTCTCATTGGCGAGCATGATCTTGTCGCCGGAGAAACTGCAATGCAAGCCGCTCGCCAGCTTGGACAATGCGTGTTCGTCGGTCAACGGCGTACCCGAACGCAACGCCGACAAGGCGGTAAGCCGGTACAGGGCA
>CAYVSQ010000233.1:0-4080 GCA_964453815.1 uncultured Acidobacteriaceae bacterium
ACTGTTGACTTCTTGCCGCCCCACATCATGGAGTTGACAAACTTAGTGACGAGCGTCGAGTTATAAACCGGGTCGGCAGCGACCTCACGCTTGGCGATATGACCTTTTCTCGGCATAGATCCTTTAATCTCTTTTCACTGCAAACTTTGTTTGAGCGCCTCGACTCCAAGCCGCGCCGAAAGGCGCTATTGCCTGGACGGCTAGTCCTATTTCTTGCCTGCGGCTCCGGCCTTGGCGCGCTTGGCGCCATACTTCGAGCGGCTCTGGGTGCGCTTGACCACGCCTACCGAGTCGAGCGTCCCGCGAACGATGTGATAACGCACACCCGGCAGATCCTTCACGCGGCCGCCGCGGATGAGCACGATCGAGTGCTCCTGCAGGTTATGGCCCTCGCCGGGAATGTACGACGTCACTTCAATGCCGTTCGTCAGGCGGACACGGGCAACCTTGCGAAGCGCCGAGTTCGGCTTCTTCGGCGTCTGCGTGTACACGCGCGTGCAAACTCCGCGCCGCTGCGGCGATCCCTGCAGTGCAGGGGAGGCCGTCTTATACCGCGGTGCGGTGCGACCCTTCCTTACCAGCTGACTGAATGTAGGCAAATCAAGCTCCTTACCAATCCAAAACCTATTCAATTCCAGAGCACGAGACAGGAACCCGCCCGCACACGAATCGAAGCGCGCAAAAGCGCTTATCCGTGCGAAGTCGCAATCTTCCTGCTTCGCGTCCGCCTTGCCTTAGTACCAGACGAGAACCCCGACGGTGGCCGAGCGTAGTTTCAAATCCGCTTTGCGGCGGATTCAGAAAGTAGCCAACTCCGTTTCGCTGGTTCCGGCCTGCATAGCCCGCCAAGGTGGCGAGTGTCGCAGGCACCGATGCGATCAGTCCTTGCCGCACGAGTCCGGCAAGGTGTCACAGAACTATCCAGCCCCGCATCCAAATTCCGCGGGTCATACCTGTGACTTGTACTGCTTGAGCCTCTGCATTTCCCGTTACACACAGGAAAAATCAGCACACTCGTGGAACCTTTTAAGAATAACAAGAGGGGGGGCTGTCGTCAAACAAAAGAACCCGGGTGTCAGGAAAAATCTTAGTCGAGGGCACCGCCTCGCAGTTGGTTCGTTATGAAACTTCTGTACCGTTTGCCCGCTTGGTAGCATTGCTAACTATGAACGTTCGCCTTGCTCCACCCCTGGTATACGCCATTAGCCCCATACTCAGCGCCGTCTTCGTTGTTTCAGCATTTTGCGAGAGCGCGGCCCTCGCTCACGATCCGCGGATTGACCAGATTCTTCATACCCTGGATCAGGTCCGTTCCATCCATGAAACCGATCTCTCGCCCAATGGCAACCTTATTGCCTGGAACGTAGACGGGCCCAAAGGCGGCATTGAGGTAGCCCCGCTCAATGACCCCGCCCACCCGCGGCAGATCACTGCCTGCGCGGCTGACGTGAAAGGCACAGAAAGCGGCATCGCCTGGTCGCCTGACTCTAAGCATTTGGCGTTCTTCTCAAACTGTACCGCCGATCATAAAGCAGCGATCTTCCTTGCGGAGCCAGCTTTAAACGCGAGGCCGCACCTGCTCGCTCCGCTCAGCGGCTTTGCGAAAGACCTGCACTGGTCGCCCGACGGCAAATCCCTCAGCTTTCTCTATGTAGAAGGAGCCACCCGCCCGTCTGGAGCGCTCGCCGCCATGAAGCCTCCATCCGGCGTCATTGGGGTTGAAGGACTTGAAGTCCAGCGCGTTGCCGCCGTAGACGCATCCAGTGGCAGCCTCACACAGATCACCCCCGCCAATCTTCACGTCTACGAATTCGACTGGTCGAGTGACTCGAAGAACCTCACCTTCATCGCCGCGCCGCCGCCGGGTGAAGACAACTGGTGGACCGCGAAGCTCTACACCAAGCGCGTCGGACGCCGGTATCAAGCCGCCAGTAGCGAAATTCCAGAAGAGTCCCTCGTCCGCGAAGAACCTCACATCGTCTTCGACCCGACCATCGGCCCGCTCCACGGCCTCCAAATCGCCGTGCCCCGCTGGTCTCCTGACGGTTCGCAGATCGGCTTTATCGGCGGCCTGATGTCCGACCAGGGCTCGACGGGAGGCGACATCTACGTCATCCCCTCGACCGGCGGCGAACCAAAGAATGTCACCCCCGATCGCCAGTCCAGTCCGTCATGGTTCGATTGGCTCGACCAGCACCAGCTCGGTATTGCGGAGTTCAAGGGCGGCTTGTCGCACCTATTTGTGTATGACATATCAACGCAGCAGGAGTCCTCCGAGCACAACCTCACTCTCCCCGACACGATCGGCGCGGGCGGCATCGAAATGCGCATCTCCGTCTCGAACACCAACAACATCGCCTTCGTTCGCAGCTCGTTCTCGCGGCCTCCCGAGGTATGGGCCGGCGAACTCATGGACCTGAAGCAGATCACCAACTATAACGATGACCTGAAGCCGATGTGGGGTAAGGCGGAATCCGTCGAGTGGAAGAGCGACGGTTTCGATGTGCAGGGATGGCTGCTATATCCCGGTAACTACGACCCAGGCAGGAAGTATCCGATGATCGTGATGGTGCATGGAGGACCCTCGTCCGCCGTGCTTCCCCGTTGGCCGGGGATCGGGTTCGGAGGCGCGCCGTTCTCCGCGCTTGGCTACTTTGTGCTCATGCCAAATCCGCGCGGCAGCTATGGTGAAGGCGAACGCTTCACGCAGGCCAATCGCAAGGACTTTGGCTACGGCGACCTCAAGGACATTCTTGCCGGCGTCGATGCGGTTACGGCCAAGCTCCCCGTAGATCCACAACGCGTTGGCATCACCGGCTGGAGCTATGGCGGATTCATGACCATGTTCGCCGTCACCCAGACCGATCGCTTCCGCGCGGCGGTCGCGGGAGCAGGCATTTCCAACTGGCAGAGCTACTATGGCGAGAACTCGATCGACCAGTGGATGATTCCTTTCTTTGGCGCGACGGTCTATGACGACCCGGCAGTCTACGCCAAGAGCTCAGCCATCAACTTCATCAAGCGCGTGAAGACACCGACCTTAGTCGTAGTCGGCGATCGCGACGGGGAATGCCC
This sequence comes from uncultured Acidobacteriaceae bacterium, assembly GCA_964453815.1. Lineage (GTDB taxonomy): Bacteria > Acidobacteriota > Terriglobia > Terriglobales > Acidobacteriaceae > Silvibacterium. The sequence goes on from CAYVSQ010000233.1 coordinate 3,076, forward strand.
GGCGCCGCAATCCTTTGAATTCTGGCATGCCCTGCGGGATCAAAAAGTGCCTACAAAGCTTGTGGTCTATCCCAACGAAGGCCACGGCTTCGTTAATCCCGAGCATCGCCGCGATGTGCTGGAGAGGTCTTTGGCGTGGTTTGAGCTGTATATGCCTTAAATGCGGGTTGAGATAGGGCACACCCCCCGGTCCGCTTGCAACAAATGGAGTTTTGCGAGCCGCGACGCCTAAGGACTAAGGATTGGAGAAGTCTTTTCCATCCTGTCGAAGTTCAGGTAATTTCTCCTTTTGTTCACTTGATTTCAATATGCGACCGATATAGTCTCAGTTTGCCTAAGCACAGATTCTTTAAGACCGGTTCAGCTCAGTGGCCACATTGAGGCGCAAAACCCACCAGATCTCTGTGGATGTTCTCTTGGCGGAGACACGGGGACCTGGTTGACGACAAGCCGAAAGGCTCGGATTGCCTCACTTTTAAGGCTTGCCGCCCTTTCCAGTTCAACCCGGAAATCCAGGTCTCAAGCCCTTACCTGGTTCTGATATTAGGAGAGCACGTGAAGCACGCTGTGACTGCCGCATCGAGACGGATAGCTCGAATGTGGACTCCTTCCTTTCTGTCTGCTGTTTGTACACACACACCGTCGATATCAAGCCGTGTCATGGGTGGGTTCGCTCTCCTTTTCCTTTCAGCGGCGCTGTCGTGGGCGAGCGTGGGGGGAAGTATTTCGGGAACCGTGAAGGATCCCCGCGGCGCGGTGATTCCCAAAGCAGCCGTGACCGTGATCAACACCGATACTGGCGCGCAGCGGAGCCGGAATACAGATAGCGATGGAACCTATACCTTTCCGGCGCTGCCCCCAGGGCGCTACACAGTTGAAATTACTGTTCCGGGTTTCAAGCTCTATCGGCGCTCGGATATCACCCTGGACGCAAATAGCGCGCTGGTGATTCCTGTATCGCTTGTCGTGGGAGGGGAACACGACACGGTCACGGTAAGCGAGAGT
>CAYVSQ010000234.1:0-4152 GCA_964453815.1 uncultured Acidobacteriaceae bacterium
TACAATCCTCAAGTATGCAAGCGTTTGTCACAGGTCAACGCCGCAACCCCCATGCCCCCGAAGGATAGAAGGATTCTAGTAAGCTGGTCAAGAATTTCGGCCCGAAGCAGCGTTGGACTGTCCGTAGAATGCTTCCGAGCATCTAATCTCGGCTAGAATCGCTGCGTTTGCAGGATGGGAAGTCTGAATAAGAAAGTAGGACAGAGAAATCGCCGATGGACTTATACCTTCACGTCAAAGTGCTCTTCGGAATGATCGTGGGCCTCAGCGTGGCTCACCTTCTCAAGGGCGTCGCCAGCATCGTCCAGCATCCTAAACGATTTCGCGTGTACTGGGTTCACCTGGTCTGGGTGTTATTTCTCTTTCTCTATCTCATCCACTTCTGGTGGTGGGAATTCAATCTCGCCCGCGTCCGCGAGTGGACCTTTCCTCTCTACTTCTTTGTTGCGCTCTACGCCGTTCTGCTGTATCTGCTTTGCACGCTGTTTTTCCCCGAGCAGATCGGTGAATACGACGGATTCAAGGGGTACTACTACTCCCGCCGCCAGTGGATATTCGCGCTCATGGCAGCCTTGTTTGTCGCCGATATCGTCGACACGCTCCTCAAGGGCAGAGCCTACTTCCACCAGTTGGGATTCGCCTACGACATCCGCACGGCCGTCTTTCTTTTCCTTAGTCTGCTCGCTGTTGGGATCAAGCGTCCCTGGTTTCATGCCGCCTTCGCCAGTTTTGCCCTCTTGTACGAAATCGCTTTCATCCTTGAAATGTATCGAACGATCGGTTAGACCGTCTTAACAGGAAACGCGGGTGCTCGGCGGGGAGGACCAACGCCCTAGTCCTGCACGGGAGATAACGACGATGCACTCGGCACGCCGTCTGGCATTTTCGCTCACGCTGCTTTTCCTGCTCGTATGGCTGGCGATACCCATCGCCGGCCGCGCTCAAAGTAAACCCGCGCCGCTCACGATTTCGCTCGAACCATTCGGACTTCCCAAAGGCCTCTTCGCCGAGGGCCATCTGCTCACCTGTTTCCACGAGCATGCTGCAGGAACCAGAATGTTTTGGCTCGACGCTAGCCATATCTTCGTGGCCTTCACCACCAATCCTCCCTGTACCCGGAAGGACACATTCGAGCCCGCACGTCTGCGCGGCATTGTCTTTGACAGTACCGGCGCCAAGATCGCCAGCCACGACTGGCCTCTGGAAGGGAACCTCACACTCTTCGCCGGTCCCAATCATTCCATCATTCTGTGGCATGGAAGCAAACTTCAGTTTCTCGATAGTCATTTTGAAACCATCGAGTCCGGAGAGCTTGCCGAGAAGCCAAAGAGTCTATGGGTCACACCTGCGCACCGCACCATTCCTCTACTTTCCGCCGATGGCCGCAACTTTGAGTTTTACAGCGCCGATCCGCTTAGACTTCTCACTACCATCGAGCTGGATCAGTCAACGGAGGCGAACGCCGTGCTCGATTGGATTCCCGGAGATGAGCGCGTTGCCGGAAGCCGCTGCAAGGACAGCAAGTCCCCATTCACCTGCACCAAGATCATCGTTCTCACGGCGGACGCGAACTTTCTCGCCCCCGATGGTGCGCCCTGGTCCTACGAAGAGACGGAGAAGCCGATCTCGCTGCATCCCGTCGGCTTCCTTGATTCGGCTCATCTCCTGATTTCCCGTGAAGACAAGAATTTTTTCCACAGCGCCCAACTGCTCATCGTGAAGCCCGACGGCGCCAGGATGCTCCTGCCAAACCCAGGGAGCTCTTTCTCTCCCAGCAGAATCGCCGGGGTAGCCGCCGGAGGTTCTCGCTTTGCCCTGGAGCTCCTTGCGCAGGGTCCGTGCGAAGATTGCATAGCCGCCAAACGCTTTGTGGTTGCCGAGCTCGACTCTAAAAAGTTCCTCTTCCAGAAAAATGGTTCCCCCTACTTCAGTCACGCCGAGCTTTCCCCCGATGGAAAATGGATAGCCATCCTCGACAATAGCGCCCTCACTCTTTATCCGTTGGCCGCGCTCGAATAAGTTCGTCAGCCCTGGAAGCGCCAAAGCGCGACGCCGCCGAATAACCCGTCCTCATTCGAGATGGTAGAAACATAGGTCGGGAGCTTGAAGTTTATTTCCTTCGCGTTGCCTCCGCCCAGGTACAGGCGATCCCAGTTAAAGGTCTTCGACGTCTGCTCGATGGCCTTTTCCAGAAAATGATTCCAGCGCTTTTTCCCGAACTTCTTCAGTCCCCTCCTGCCCAGAAAGTCCTCATAGGTCTTGCCCTTCTGCCAGGGATGATGGCCAAGCTCCAGGCCTGGACAAAGGCGCCCGTCGGTGAAGAGTGCCGAACCCAGTCCAGTGCCCAGCGTCAGCACCAGTTCCACCCCTCTGCCGCTGATGGCTCCGTAGCCCTGTACTGCGGCGTCGTTTGCCAGATGCACCGGCAATTTCCATCGTTTTTCGAGCTCATTCCGTAGCGGGAACCCTATCCAGGCCGGCTGCAGGTTTGCGGCGGTCAGCGTCTTGCCTTGCTTGATCACGCCAGGAAAGCCCACCGAAACACGATCGCACGCCGGTATCTGCTTCCGCATTTTGTCGAGAGCTGCCAACATCACTGCCGGCGTGGCCGGGTTGGGCGTAGGTGCGCGCAGGCGTTCGGTCAGGGGATTGCCCCTGGCGTCGAGAGCCATCAATTTCATGCCGGTGCCGCCAATATCGACTGCCAGCGTAATAGGGTGCGGGAAACGTGAAGTTGTGCTTGCCATAGGACCGGACAAGTGTAGTCGATGTGGGGGGGAGTTGGCGCGGAATTCGGAAACTCACGCTGCGTTTTACTACCCGGACATGACAATCGGCAGCGTGGGGGTCGTTGAGCCCTGGGCATCTTCGATCGTCACACCGAAGGTCTTGGCCTCGACGCCAATCGGCAGCGTGGGCAGAATCACTGATGCGCTACCGCTCGCATCCGGGCGGAACAACCCTGCCGGGATAGGAGCTTTACCGTCCGCCGGAATCAGCCACAACTCATAGGTCTTGTCCTCGGCCAGCGGGCGCAGGTTGCTGGCGACAAAAATCAGCGCACCCCGTTTTGGCAGGTAAGTCGCGTGGCCCACCGGATGCGCGGGTTGCTTGCTCTCCGTCAGCGTCACCCGTTTAGCATCTGGCGACGTAAGCGCATCCTTAAGCTGCTCCCCACGGTCCGCCTGTGCGGCTAGCTGAGCGATCTGCCCACGATTCTCGCTGACCTGCCGTTCGAGTTGGACATTGCTATAGCCTAGATATGCGACAATTGCCAGAGTCACCGCCGCTGCAACCCAGCCCAGCCATCCAAACCTTGACCGGCGCTCTTCACGAACAGGGATCGAAGTGACGGTCTTCGGTGCCGGCGCAGCAACCGCCACTTGCGGGGTGTTCGCAATCCGCGCCATGAGACGCTGCCGTGCGCCCTCCGGAGGCGCCTTTTGGTCCGTGCTCAAGCCGATCAGTGCAATATCCACAAGAGACTCGGAGAGTGCGGCGCGGCAGTACGCGCAGTCATCAAGGTGTGCCTGCGTGTCGCGATTCTCCTCCGGCGTCAGCGCCTGCAGGGCATAGAGCGCCAGGTCTTCCTGCGAAATGTGAGGCGTTTTACTCAAACGTCCAATGCCTTTCTGATCGTCATCAACGCGAGGCGAATTCTTGTTTTGACCGTTCCCAACGGATCTCCTGTCTTCTCGGCAATTTCCGAGTGACTCAGCCCTTCGAAGAAGGCAAGTTCAACAGATTGCTTCTGCTCATCGGGCAGCGATAGCATCGCCCCTCGAATCTTCTTGAGCAGCAAATTTCGTTCCGCTTCCTGTGCCAGATCGGTCGAGGAAGGCAGGGTGAACGACTCCACCGGCTCCGATGGGCGCCGGCGGCGAATCATATCAATCGAACGATTCCGCGCCACCACCACCAGCCAGCCGCCCAGCGAGCCCCTCCCGGAGACAAAAGCACTGGGGTTTTTCCACACCTGTACGAAGATCTCCTGCATTACATCTTCAGCTTCACCCGTATCTTTCAATACCCGCAGCGCCACGGAATACACCATCGTCCCATAACGGTCGAACAGAGCAGACATGGCCTCCTGGTCGCCAGACTGAATGCGGGACAGCAGGCCCATGTCGTCCGCCTCGCTCCTGTTCACAG
>CAYVSQ010000235.1:0-9222 GCA_964453815.1 uncultured Acidobacteriaceae bacterium
CCCATGATGAAGCTGTCCTGGTTGTGCAGCGTTCCGTTCTGGACAAGCACGGAAGCAACCGCACCGCGCCCGCGATCCAGCTTGGCTTCGATGACGGTGCCGACGGCGGAGCGTCCGGGCGTAGCCTTGAGGTCTCCAAGGTCGGCGACCAAGCAGATCATCTCCAGCAGCAGATCAAGATTCTGCTTCTTCTTGGCCGAAACATCGACGAATACCGTAGACCCGCCCCATGCTTCAGGAACCAAGCCGCGATCACCCAGCTGCTGCTTCACGCGGTCCGGCTGCGCATCGGGTTTGTCGATCTTGTTCACGGCCACGATGATCGGCACGTTGGCCGCCTTGGCGTGGTCGATGGCTTCGAGGGTCTGGGGCATTACGCCATCGTCGGCAGCGACTACGACAACTACAATGTCGGTCACTTTGGCTCCGCGTGCACGCATACGGGTGAAGGCCTCGTGACCTGGTGTATCCAGGAAGACGATCTCGCGGCCAAAGGCAGGCGAATCGGGCTTGCTGATACGGACCTTGTACGCGCCGATGTGCTGAGTGATGCCTCCGGCTTCGCCTCCAGCAACATCGGTTTCGCGAATGGCGTCGAGAAGCGACGTCTTGCCGTGATCGACGTGGCCCATGACGGTGACCACCGGCGGGCGTGGGACCTCGTGCTCGTCGGGGTTTTCCTGGGAGAGGATGTTTTCGATGGCTTCGTTGGCCATCTGGTCCTCAAACGTGATGACCTCGGTGTCGGCACCGAACTGGTGGGCGACATCCTTGACGAGTTCGCCGTCGAGGGACTGGTTCACTGTCACGAAGACGCCGCGCATGAGCAGTACCGCGATGAGATCCTTGCCGCGGACACCCAGCTTTTCTGCGAGATCCTTGACGCTGATGCCTTCCGTTACCGTAATGGTGCGAGTGATGGGTAATGGCTCCGCGGGAACCTGGGCTCCGCCGAAACGCGATGGCGGGGCAAAGCCCTTCATTGGGCCTTCTTTGGACTTGGGATACTGCTGACGGCCGCGGCGCGCATGGCCACCACCAGCGGGACGCTGCGGACGCGGCGCTTCACCGGGAGCCGGCATAAGAGCGCCGGGGGCTCCGCCGGGGCCGGGACGCTGGCCGAAGCCGGGGCGCGCGCCCACGCCGGGGCGCTGGCCGAAGCCAGGGCGCGCGCCCGGGGGGCCGCCAGTGGGAGAGCTGCGCGTGGGGTGCATGGGACGGCGTGTGCCGGGGGATCCTGGTGCTCCGCCGGGAGCTCCACCCGCGCCGGGACGCTGGCCGGGGCCGCCTGGGCGTCGATCGAAGATGGGACGTCCGCGCTGGATGCCTCCGGGTCCCGCTGCGCCTTGCGGCGAAGCCGGAGCTGGTGCGGCAGGCGCGGGGGCCGGTGCGGTATAGACCGGACGCGGGCCGGTCTGCGGCATGATGACGCGGCGTGGCGCCGGTGCGGCCGGAGTGACCTCAACAGATGCATCAGCGGCAGCTGCGGCAACCGGGGGCTCGGCGGCTCTCTCGACCGCCGGCAATGTCGCGGCTGGAGGCGATGCGATAACCGGTGGCTTCGCGACTACGGAGGCCGGTGGAGGCGCGACGGCAATCACTTCGCGCAGTGCCGAAGAGTGTGTTGCTCCAGGAGCGGCCGCACCGGTAGCGACGACAGGCGGCTTGGCGACCACAGGACCCGCCGGAGGCTTCGCGGCAATGGCTGGAGCTTGCGGCGGAGGCACCACGATAGGGGCAGCCTGGCGAGGCTGCGGCACAATTCTGCGTGGAGCGGGTGGCGTTGCGGCCTGGAGTGCTGTCGCAACATGTGCAGGGCGCTCGGCGGCGGGAGCCTGGGATACCGTTACAGCAGCTGCGGCCACAGGTGTTACCGGTCTTGCACCAGCTGTCGGTGTGGCAGCCGGGGTCGCTGCGGCTGGAGCAGGCGCGGGGCGCGGTGCCTGCGCAGCAGACTCTTCCTTTTTCTGCTGAATCGCCTTGAGCACGTCGCCAGGCTTCGAAACGCGCGACCAGTCGATCTTCGGTTTGGGTGAAGCAGCTTCGACGCGTGAACCGCCGGACGCGCCGGACTTGCCGCGTTGGAAGTGAGCGCGCACACGCTCGGCTTCGTCGAGCTCGAGCGAACTGGAGTGCGTCTTCTTCTCAATAACACCGACATGATCGAGAACGTCCAGAATGGCCCTGCTCTTTACTTCCAGCTCACGTGCTAAATCGTTAATTCGAACTTTACTCATCCGCCCCTTTTATACTCGCTCCCACGCCTCTAGCTATACATAGCAACCTCTTGGCAGTGGGTCTTGAAGCTATTTCTATTATGGCCCGAAATGGCGCGATTTGCGCTGTTCATCTGGGGTCGATGTGTTTGCGGACGGCGCATAACTATGCGCCGCCTTCCTGCTTCTTGTCATCTTCTTCGTGAAACTCGCCTGATTCCGCGATATCTGCGTCGACTGCGGTTTCACGAAGCTTTTCGCTTGTGTCATGGACGCCCGGAACGACGGATTCAGCGCCTTCGGCGTCGAGTCCTTCGCCCGTCTCGATGATCTCGGCCAGCTGTTCCTCAGCGACTTCATCATCGATCAGCCCGGAGCCTTCTTCACTGGGAGGCTCTTCGCCCTCCTGGGTCAGATCGAGCCTCAGCGCGTCCTCTTCCTCATCCAGGCTGGCGTCGGATGCGGCTTCCGCAGCCTCGGCAGCAGCCTCTTCGCCCTGATCCACAGACGCTGTTTCGACCGGCGCGGGGCGCTCTTCGCCCGGTTCATACTCTCCGAAATAATGGCGCACGGCCACACTGATCTTCTCCAGCGTCTTTTCGCCGATGCCAGGAATTTCCTCAAGCTGCTCCGGCGTCATATCGGCCAGCGCTTCCACGGTTGTGATGCCGGCAGCAACCAGCTTTTGGATGATCGACTCGCCCAGTTCGCCGACCTGCTCGATCGCTGTCGTGGGACCGCCGCCCATGCCCTGCATCTGCTGCTCCACTTCCTGGCGCTTCTCCTCTTCGCTCTTGATGTCGATTTTCCAGGCAAGGAGCTTGGCGGCGAGACGCACGTTCTGTCCCTTCTTGCCGATGGCCAGCGAAAGCTGTGTGTCGTCGACAATGACTTCGAGCTGCTTTTCGCCGAGATCCGTGATGGTGACCCGGCTTACCTTCGCCGGCTGCAACGCCTTTTCGGCGAAAGTGGTGATCTCTTCGCTGAACTCGATGATGTCGATCTTTTCGCCGCGCAGTTCGCGGATGATCGACTGCACACGCATACCCTTCATACCGACGCATGCGCCGACCGGATCGACATCCTTGTCGCGCGACATAACTGCGATCTTGGTGCGCTCGCCCGCTTCGCGCGCGATGGCACGGATAACCACCGTTCCGTCGTAGATTTCGGGAACCTCGCTGTGGAAGAGGTTCTGGACCAGCTCGGGCGCGGCACGGGAGACGATGACTTGGGGACCTTTGGCCGCGCGGTCGACTCGCAGCAGCACCACGCGCACGCGCTCGCCGACGGCAAACTGCTCCAGGCGCGACTGCTCGCGGCGCGGCATGCGTGCTTCGGCCTTGCCAAGGTCGAAGATCACATCCTGCGGCTCGATGCGCTTCACCGTCGCGTTCAGGACTTCATTAGCGCGGTGATTGTATTCGTTGAAGACCGTGTCGCGTTCGGCCTCGCGCACCTTCTGGAAGATGACCTGCTTGGCCATTTGCGCAGCGATACGTCCCAGGACATCGGTGGGCTTGTAGTAGCGGATCTCGCCGCCCACTTCCACCTCAGGCGCGAGTTCACGGGCCTCGTCAAGGCCGATCTGGTTGACGGGATCCTCGATTAGCTCGGGAGTCTCGACAACCGTTTTGTAGACATAGGCGCGAATCTCGCCGGAGTCCTTGTCCAGTTCGGCACGCATGTTTTCCTGCGTCTTGTAGTACTTGCGCGTAGCGAGGGCGATGGCGTCCTCGACAGCGGAGACGACAATGCCGGGATCGATGCCCTTGTCGCGGCTTAAAGCTTCAATGCTCTGGTAAAGCATACTTGCCATAGTTCTCTCTCAATTGCATTTCGACAGCGCGGTGAGACGCGGCCGAGGGTTCGGGCCCGCTGGACGGCGGACATGGAACGAGCCTTAGATCTCGGGAATCAGGTTGGCCTTCTCGATGTTCGAGATTTCGATTTCGGCGGTTTCCTGATTCACTTTCTTGCTTTTGCCCTTCTGTTTCAGTGCGCTGAGGTCAAGGGCGATGGCGCGTTCGCTCACCTGTGTGAGCCTGCCCTGCCAATGCCGGTTGCCCGCGACCGCCTCAAAGGTCTGTAGTTTGACCAAGCTTCCGGAAAAACGTCGGAAGTCCTGGATGCCGTGCAGCTTGCGATCGAGTCCGGGCGATGAAACTTCGAGCGTATAGTTGTCGCCGGGAACGAGTTCCTCGACATCAAGAACCGTCCCGAAGTCGCGGCTGAAGGCTTGGCAGTCGTCGTGCGTAATACCCGAAATCTGCTCCATGTTGAAATCTACGCCACTCTCTTGCTTCGCAGCGTCTTCCTGAGCCTGAGCTATTAGCCGAGCGCGCTCTTCGGCGTTTTTCTCGATGAAGACACGCAACGTCCGGTCCTTGGCAGCGCCTAGATACTCGACCTCGACCACGTCAAGGCCGTGCGAGGCAGCGACGCGCTGCGCGGTGATACGAATTTGGTCGAGACTGAGCGCCATATCCGGTTTTGCGGACGAATTTGCAATACTCTTTCAGCCCAAATAAAAAGTGGGCCATAAGCCCACTCATCTCTCCGTGCCTGCCGGAAGTTCACAGCTCAGGCCTGGACAAACTCGTCTGCATCTTTAGAATACGCCGATTCCCGGAGGAGTTCAATCGGGAGATTCTAGTCGGGAAGCTGAACCCTCCCATCCTCTGCGATCTCGAAGAATGGATTCCAGGCGACCTCCCACGCGAACCCGTCTGGATCGGCAAAGTACCCTGAGTATCCGCCCCAGGGTGCATTTTTCGCGGGCTTCAGTATTTTCGCCCCTGCTGACTCAACCTCCGTAAGAACGGAGTCAACTTCTCCACGGCTGCGCGTGTTGTACGCCAGCGAGAATCCGCTGAATCCGTGACCGTCGTTGGCAAGGTCTGCATCTTCTGCAAGTGCGTCTCGCGGAAACAGGGCCAGAATCGTACCTCCAGCCTGAAAAAAGACAATGCCGTCGGCTTTCGTCATGCACCGCCGCCAGCCGAGACGCTCGTAGAAGTCTCTACTGCGCTCCAGATCCTCTACGCCCAGCGTGATGATGCTTACGCGCTGCTCCATTTTGTACCTCCTCAGTCCAGGGAAGCCTTTATGCATTGGCGAGTTTAGTGCAAGGCAAATTATCCCGATGCCAAATCAGAGGGCAAACCATGCCTCAGCCGGACCATGATTCTTCTAAGTGGACCCTGCTTCTGTGGGATACTTGGCAAAACGGTGAGGCACATATGAGCAACGAGAACCCCTATGCAGAGTATCTGGGCGATCAGGAGCCGCTGAAAGTCCTCTCCCTGACCGCGCGAAAAATTGAGGCCATCCTGGAGGATCTTGGCTCAGTACGCGTGAATCAGCCTCCGGCGCCGGGCAAGTGGAGCGCGTGCGAAATTGTGTGTCATCTGGCCGACTGCGAGCTGGTTTTCGCTTACCGGATGCGGCAGACGATAAGCGAGGAGCACCACGTCATCCAACCTTTCGACCAGGAAAAGTGGGCCGCAAACTATGCAGGCTATGACGCGCGAGCAGCACTCTCAACCTTTCATTCAGTGCGAAATTGGAATCTGGCCTTCATTCGCTCGCTCGCGCCCGAAGAGCATGCCAAGCCGGTCACGCATCCGGAGCGCGGCACGATGACCTTCCAGGCGATCGTCGACACCATGGGTGGCCACGATATCAATCATCTGCGCCAGTTGGAAGGTATCGTGAAGAGCTTTGCGCCCGAGCAGTCGGCTCACCCCGCAGCCGATTAGTGCGGATTCGCAGCGATATTCTTGCCGAACCTGAACGTCGGCCCAACAGAGAAGCGCACCGTCCAATTACCGTTCTGCAGCAGATCATTGAAGAGGTGCCAGTAGACGAGGTCGCTTTGCATGCGCAGGCCGAAATGGTGCGTGGCATACCAATCGAACCCTCCGCCGAAGCCGTAAAAGCCTTGCCAGTCGAGCTTGGTTCCGGAGGGAACGAGCTGCTCGACGACCTGCGTCGCAAACGGGTCGGTTGGATGAGGCGTGACCCTCTGGCGAATAGCGCCGAGAGACGGCCGGGCAAAGAGTGTCACTGTTTTAAAGCGGCGGTATTCAAATTGCGGACCCAGAGCGAACGTCTGGGAGAAGGCATCGGTTGGCACGATGAGCTGGTAGCCGGGAGGAAGCTCACCGATCGATTCCAGGAACTCAATTTCTCCATTCAGCTCCTGCTGCAGTGAGGTCTTCAAGACATTGGTGGTCAGCGAGTTGTGTCCGGTGACGACCGAGTAATCAAAACCCAGGGCGACCCAGGTCTTCATGTTGCGGCCCACCTGGAGGTGATAGCCGCGCTCGGCAAGGTTAAGATTGGGCGTTTCGAAATAGGTGAATCCATTGTAGATGTTGTATTGGCGCACGTCGCTTTGCTGGGCGAACAGCGCACGTGACAGGAGTGGGGGTAGCAACAGCGCGGCCGAAACGAAAGCCGTCCCCACGGTCTTCAAACCGCGCAGGATCATCAGCTTCTCCTCACGCTTACAAAACTCCGTATGAAACGCGCTGGCGATACCGCTTGTCAACCTCGTGGATAATCGAAGAAATGCAGTCAGGGGAGATAGGCTTCAGCCAATAGCTTTGCCGGCGCGAAACTGAGGCTGAGTTGTCGGGAACCATTTGTCATAAAGCTGGCACAGGATTGCAAACTCAGAGCAGCTGAACATCCCGTGGGTGGCTTTCCATCCGTCACCTGATTCTCCCCTTATCAAGGCTTTAACTGCTTTTCTTACGATTTCTTGTAGGTAATCCCTGGCCATCTGTTCCACGTAGATATTTTGAAAAATCCCGATTGCCACACCTTCGAGATAGTTCAAAAGCGTGATAGCGTCGAATTTGTTTGCCTCGGTCAACTTCGTGTAGTCCGTTCCGTGGTTTGAGGCCTGCCACAGGTTTGCACTTGCGGCTTTGATAAGGGGATCACTTTCTGCACGGTCGATCACTTCAAGCGTGTTACGACGACGTTCTTGATCTGCAGCTTGCGTGATCTGTTCTCGCAGTCCGCGAAGCTGAACCAGCGCGACTATGAACAGAACAACAGTGGCCGCTGCAGTAACGGCGGTTCCAATCGCGGTGACCCAGTCTGTAATCGATTTGGCGTCCATCATGCCTTCTGAAAAGCCCTGCGAATGCTCGTGAATCCGAATGGCTTACCAACTCGAACCGGGCTGGCTGCGAGATAACGCACGGCTTGAGAGATAACCTCAATTTAATAGCGATTGATTGTATTGAAGTTTGTTCCTTTATCAAGCGTCTTTTCTTCTATGGCAAATGGTGACGCGCACAGAGTTGTCCAGGGAGTGTCTATCAATTCTTAACAACTGGGATTTCTGTTCAGGCGCCGTTTGCGACTACAATACCGGGAAGCCGCTACGCGCCAGCCAGTGTTGTCGAGTCCTTTCTGGCGCTTGTGCATCTTTTGCTCAATCATGATCGAACATCCCCTCCCCGAAGCCCTGACCTTTGATGACGTATTGTTGGTGCCCGCTTACAGCGATGTGGTTCCGGCACAGGTAAGCACGCTGACCAACCTGACAAAGAAGATCCTGCTCAACACTCCGCTGTTGAGCGCGGCCATGGATACGGTGACCGAGTCCCGTCTGGCCATCGCTATGGCACAACAGGGCGGCCTGGGCATTATCCACCGCAATCTGACGCCCGAGCAGCAGGCGAGCGAAGTAGACAAGGTGAAGCGGTCGGAGAGCGGAATGATCGTCGATCCGGTCACCATCACACCGGATCAGCTCATCTCCGACGCGCTCGAGGTGATGCGCCGCTACAAAATCTCCGGCGTTCCCGTCACGAAGAACAAGCGGCTTGTCGGTATCCTCACCAATCGCGATCTGCGCTTCGAGACGCGCACCGATATTCCTATCGGCGACGTGATGACCAAGGAAAACCTCATCACCGTACCGGTGGGCACGACGCTCGAAGAGGCTGAACTGATTCTGCATAAGCATCGCGTGGAGAAACTGCTGGTCGTGAACGGCGACTATGAGCTGAAGGGCCTGATCACCGTCAAGGACATCCAGAAGAAGCTGAAGTATCCTAACGCCTCGAAAGACGAGAAGGGACGGTTGCGCGTGGGCGCGGCGATTGGCGCGACCGGTGACTTCCTGGAGCGGGCATCCGATCTAGTGAAGAGCCGCGTGGATGTTCTCTCGATCGATTCCGCGCATGGACACTCGTCGCGCGTGCTCGAAGCGGTACGGCTGGTAAAGATGCAATTTCCGGATGTGGACCTTCTGGCCGGCAACGTTGCGACCTACGAAGGCGCTAAGGCACTGATCGAGGCCGGCGCGGATGCGGTAAAGGTCGGCATCGGACCGGGATCAATCTGCACCACGCGCATGGTGACCGGTGCCGGCATGCCGCAGATTACAGCGGTGAGCGAGGCCTATCGCGCGGGCCGGGAGTACGGTATTCCGGTCATCGCCGATGGAGGCATTAAGTATTCGGGAGATGTAGCCAAAGCGATCGCGGCTGGCGCGAATGCAGTGATGATCGGGTCATTGTTTGCCGGCGTCGATGAGAGCCCGGGCGAGACTATTCTCTACCAGGGACGCTCGTTCAAGGCGTATCGCGGCATGGGTTCGCTGAGCGCGATGTCGCAAGGCTCAGGCGAGCGGTATTTCCAGGGTTCACAGGATTTCCGCGACGAGCCGACGCGTCCCGAGGGCGTAGTATCGCGCGAGCAGAGCGGGCAGAATCGCCTGGCGAAGTATGTTCCCGAAGGCATTGAGGGCCGCGTCCCCCATCGCGGACCGCTTGAAGCCATGGTTTATCAGTTGGTGGGCGGATTGCGCTCGGGCATGGGCTATCTGGGCTGCGCGACGATCGAGGACTTGCAGACGAAATCACGCTTTGTGCGCATCTCCAACGCCGGCCTGCGCGAGAGCCACGTGCACGACGTGATCATCACCCGCGAAGCTCCGAACTATCACGTCGAGTAACAGCGTCTGATCTAAGCATTTTGC
>CAYVSQ010000236.1:0-2595 GCA_964453815.1 uncultured Acidobacteriaceae bacterium
TCATCGTCGTCAATCAGGCGGGAGAACTCCGCCGCCTGCAGCGCCCAGCACGCCGCGTGGTTGTTAAGCGCCGCGCGCTCCGTCTTTCCTTTGTCGCTCGTCTTCATCCATGCGAGATAGTCACGGAACCAACCCTTCAGCGCCGCGTCATCCTTCGCCGAAAGTAGGCGCGGCCCCACCAAGCTCGCCGCGCGCGCCACCTCCACGAGGTGCAGTGTGTCGATAATGCCGTAGGACCGTCCGGTCGAAACACCATGCACCCCCTGTGCAAATTCGAGATTCGGATTCATCCGTGTCGCCGGCGTAACGAACCAGGCTCGCAGATACTCACACGCCTGCTGGCCATACCGCGCATTGCCCGTCAGCATCCACGCCGCCGTCAGCGCAGGCATCCGGATTGACAGCGCGATCAATGCCTTGCGGTGTTCGTTGAAATTGTCCGGATTGCTCTGCCCATCCCGGTTGATGTACGGACCATTGGGACTCTTTGGATCGGGCCAGAAGTAATCCGCCTGCGAGAAGAAATCATGCGGTCCTCCCGGACTACGGTCGGAAGGAAACGACGTGATCGTGACCGGCGGCAGGGTTAGATACGAGGAAGCCGCCTTCAGAATTCTCTCCTGGTCCGTCCTTGCCACAAGCCGGTAGGCATCCCGGTTATCCTCATCGGCGTACTTCGCTTGTCCCCAAGCAGGGCTTCGTGCCAGAATGGCAGCCGCGGTCAACACCTTACAGAATTCTCTGCGACTCGTATAAGACAACAGGCCCATTTCCTTATCGGCTTATTCCCTTAGGGATCAAGAATTCGTTCACCGTTTCCAGTCCACCCCTTTATACAGAAACACACAAGTGGAAGCCCGACGCCATGGTCGAAACGCAAACCACCAACTCGCTCTCCCGTGAATCTTCCGACGTCATCCGGCTCAATGATGTCTGGTTTGCTAGCCGCAACGTGACAGGTAGGATGCGCCTCCGTGCGAGTATCGCTCAGATCACCGGCTGGCCCCTCGTCGATACCGACAACGCCTCATCGACGAAGCTGAAAGAGTGGTGGAACTAGCAGGCGCAGCCTTCCATCGGTATTCCCGCCCTCTACTTCGTCATCGTACTGAAGCGGACTCAGGCAATAACTCAATCCGTGACAGCGCCGGGTGGCGGGTGGTCGGGTAGAAGACTTCCTGCGCAACTTGGGTCGCGATGAGAGCGTCTCTAAGATCGAGGTGCATCGAATGCCCCAACTTTCACCCCATCTTCGTTTCCCTTCAGGCATTCGGTTCACAGCGCTCTTCTGCCTGGCCATCGCTTCACCCGCAAGCGCGGTCTTCGCCCGGGCTGGGGTTACTCAGCAGGCGGACCAGCCGAATGGGCCCACCGCCGGGATGCCGGACGGAAAAATGACTCCCATGTCGGGACACATGTACATGACATCGCTCAGACCGCCGAATGCCGGCGATCAACAGAAGGCCGATGCCATCGTGGCGGCGGCGAAAGCGGCCATGACCCCCTACCAGGATTACCACAAGGCCCTGGCGGATGGTTATGAGATCTTTCTGCCAGATGTTCCGCAAGCCCAATATCACTTTACGAAGTACGAGTACGGACGGGAGGCTTGGTTGCGCTTCGATCCGCTCAAGCCCACCTCGCTGCTCTACAGGAAGACGGCCGACGGTGGATACAAGCTCATCGGCGCAATGTACACGGACAGGGTGGACGCCAGCGAGGACGAGTTGAACGAACGGATTCCGCTCAGCATCGCGCGTTGGCATCAGCATATCAATTTCTGCAAAGCGCCGGCAGGACAGAAGGCTACATACTTTGGCCCCAGTGCCAAATTCGGACTGCTGGGCTCGATTACCACAAGGGAAGCGTGTGAGGTGGCAGGCGGGGAGTTTCGCCCTCACCTATTCGGATGGATGGTCCACGTATACCCCTATGAGACCGATCCGAAGAAGATTTGGTCCACGGATGATGACGACCAGGGGCACGACAACATGGATCACTCGGTTATGCCGGGATGAAGATGAATTAGCTCGTGTCAACCCTCTAATCCTTGTTTTCCTGACGCAATCCATTCATTCCAAAGGCCTAGAGCTTCGATGAATCTTGGCCGGCATTCCCCCCAACTCGCTGTGATAGAAACAGAGGCAAAGAGGCCGGTTGCCACCGCGATCGCGCCTTTTCGCTTTTTAATAAGGATCTAAACCTATTGAAATCAATGACATAAATGCGATCATTTTATTTTCAAGGACGAGCGGGAAGTACTCGTTTTCTAGGAATTGCTCGTAAGTCGCTTATTTTTCTTTGATCTACCCACGAACCTGTGGCGTCAAAACTCAATAGACAATAGATGATTTGCACAACTCAATCCCCAAGAGGTGGGGAGGGTCTAGGTACCCCCGAAAAAGGCAGAGAATTCCCAGATCGGAACGAATCCGGCAGACCCCTTCTTAGCTAACCGGACTTTAGCTCTCCTAACCATAGCTGACCGGCTCTTAGCTAGAGGTACTCGTTCATCATCCGACCCCAGGTCGGCCAGTCATGGCTGTTGAATGAGTCCCAGACGTAGAGCTTGTGCGGGATCCATTTCTCGCCCAT
>CAYVSQ010000237.1:0-3105 GCA_964453815.1 uncultured Acidobacteriaceae bacterium
AATTCCGATCAGTTCACCAGCTCCAGCATCCAGTCGGAACTGCAATCGCTGGTCGACTCCCTTAATGCTCCGGTAATCCAGCCGCGCATCGTCAAAAACATCGCCGTACAATCCGTCGAGCTCTACCCCTATGTCTCGTACATGAAGTTCCTGCTCGCCGGCACGATCTCCCTGGCAATGTATATCTCGGTCATGATCGGCGGCGGCATGTTATACATCGACGACAAGGCCCGCGGCGTCCACGAGGGCTACCTGGTAACTCCTATCACCAAGCTTGAGTTGGTCATGGGACTCAACCTCGCCGGTGCAGCCAAGGCCGTGCTCGCCGGAATCAGCCTCACCATCATCGGGTCTCTAATCGCGGGTCTGAATGCAATTTTCAACCCCATCGCCGATCTGGAATTACTCGCCATGATCGTCGCGACCTCGCTAGCTTTCAACGGCATGATGTTCCTGATGATGGTCCGCGTTGACGATCCGCTCGTCCCCCGCGCCATGTTCGGAGTCCTGAACACTTTGCTATTTTTCCCCTCCGGCGCAGTGTTTCCCATCATCGCCTTTCCAAAATGGCTACAGGCCATCGCCATCATCGACCCCTTCACCTACTGCGTCCACGGCTTCAAAGCAATCCTCCTCAAAGACGGCGGCTTCGTGGCTATCCAGTACGATCTGCTCTTCCTTTTCACCTTTGGTATCGGAACGCTGCTCATCGCCACACCGCTATTCAAACGCACTCTCTGACGCAATTCCTTGCAGTCGTATGGAGGACCATTCCTAAGCGAGATGTGCCACTTCATAATGCAACAACTCTTTATCCATTTGTGTACTTTTCCACCACCGGTTAGCTCATGTAGTGAGTGATCGCACGTCGCCTAAATGTCTCGAGAATTTCTCTCAAAGCCGACATATTCCATGAGACCTAACGCGAAGCAGTCGGCAGCATGGGCTCGCGGATGACTTGAGGTAAGTAGATGTCAGGACGACTCGTCAGCTCTGGTGGCGAAAACGTATTGCACACGTACGTGAAGACGATATCGCCGGGAACCTCAAGCTCGGGGTGCTCCTTGCCGGCGTAGCAAAAGATGTTTTTGTCATGCTTCGGCCCTGCTTGCATTTCAGGAACACGGTAGAGCGTGGCAGCGTCGTGCGGGTCGCTCCAAGGGCCCGTGAGGTTGGGCGCTGTTCGCAGGATAATCCGGTCAGAAAAGGCGGCGGGGTCGAAAGAAACTGCGAGCCATTCCTTCAGCTCTGGGTGATAGCGGATGGAGAGTTCGGAGCTTCCTTGCGACATGATTTGTTTTGCATGGGCGGGGTCGAAGCCAGGGTGCCAGGCGTCATCGTCGCCCAGGTATTCGAGGTGGGCGGCAGGATCGTTAAGGCCGGCGAGCGGGATGCGCGTGACCAGCAGTGGGCGTGCGCCGTTCTCATAGCTTGCGAACAGATACGCATAACCGTCGTGCACCACGGTGGTGGCGGAGGGGTAGGCTTTGACGCCATCCGGCACGAGAGGATGAACGGTCACCTGCCAATGCTCAGGGTCACGGTCGAGTCCGGAAATCTGTGCGAGATCAGAGCCACACGTTTCAAAGTCCACGCCCGCCGGTGCAGACGCGGCGGGGTGGCGTATGCAAAGCAAGGTAACCCACAAATCGCCGTTGGCGTAAAAGCCGTCAAGCGCCCAGTACCAGTGTGCGGGGTCCGCGGGTGAAAAGAAGCTGAGCGGATTCCCCTTGGCATCATGGCGGAGACTGTAGCGGAGCTTCCAGTGACCGCCGCCGCAGGTGGAAATGCCAAGAGAGTTGTGGACCATGAGGGGGTTGTTGCCGTCTACAACGCGGTGGGTACCGTAGAGTGTGTCGCCGAAGATCCAGACGTCGCGCCCGTCAGGGAGAGGGATGGAGTAGGCAGCGTCCGCACCTTGCCAGCCGAAGGTTTTGCCGGTCTCGGGCGCAAAGCTCGCGTTGCACGGCGCCGACGACCCGTGCGCATGCGCTGCAAAGAAGAGCGCAGCGAACACAGTGAGAAGCAGGCGCATGGATGTGCGCTCAGGAAGCATCATGAGGCACCTCTTTCCGGACGTAGGCGAGCATCGTGGCACACTCCTTGCCGACCGACGGGCCATGAGGACGAATGGTATACGGCCCGACTGCAGCGGGAACGATGAAGGTCTCAGCATAGTGGATGATGAAGGGCTCGAAGGCATGGTGCGGGCTTTCGACGACGGCTTCTTCGCCTTCGACGAGATTGAGGACGTGCACAGTGCCCGCGGTTTCATGCGGGACAGTGCTGGTGAACCAATGGCGGCGAGTTTCTATGAACTCGAGCTCATGCAACCCGGTGCGCTCTTCACGCCAGCCTTCGCCGGAAGACAGGGGCACAAACTGATTGACCAGGTTGTTGCGCACCCATTCCGTCGTGCGATCCCACTGGATGTTGCGCACGCCATGTTCAAGATGGATGGGCCGAGGTGTGCCATCGAGCCCGACGCGTCCCCAGTCCCAGAGCTTGAAGGTGAAGATGTAGGGTGTGGCGCTGATTTCGAGCACCATGGAATCAGCGCCGCTGCAATGTATGGTGCCAGCAGGGATCAGGAAGTGGTCATGCTTACGCGCAGGGAATTGATTGACGTACTCGGAGGCGGGAAAATCGAAATCGCCGGACTGGGCGCGGTTGAGGTCAGCAATCATGCGTTGAGAGTCGACGCCATCTTTGAGGCCGAGGTAGACGTGCGCTCCGGGAAGCGCGTCAAGCATGTAATAGCTTTCATCTTGCGTATAGGTCATACCAAAGTGTTCGCGGATGTACGCGGTGAGCGGATGCACCTGGAGTGATAGGTTGCTGCCCCCGACGGTGTCGAGGAAGTCGAAGCGGATAGGGAACTCGGCTCCAAAGCGAGCGAAGACGTCGTCACCGAGCAACTCGCGCGGATGCTGAAGGACGAGATCGAGTGCCGGGATTTCGACGCGGTGATCGCCGAAGCCGAGCAGAAGGCTGTTTTCTTCAGGAACACAGTCGAAGCACCACGCATGGTTGGGTGCGCCGTCGTCGGGAAGATTGAGGAAGCGCTCCATCCAGTGGCCGCCCCACGGACCCGGATCGAAGAAC
>CAYVSQ010000238.1:0-3491 GCA_964453815.1 uncultured Acidobacteriaceae bacterium
CGCCGATGCGTTCGATAAGTACCAGGAGTACATCCCGAAGGATCTCTACGACTCGCTTGAGAGGACCAAGCTGGCGCTCAAGGGTCCGGTGACAACTCCGATAGGCGGCGGGTTTACGTCGATCAATGTAACGCTGCGGAAGAAGTTTGAGCTCTATGTGAATTTCCGCCCGATCAGGAATCTGCCCGGGCTGGAGACGCGTTATCCCAATGTCGATCTGATTATCGTTCGCGAGAACACCGAGGGCGAGTATGTGGGCCTGGAGCACGAGGTGGTGCCGGGCGTAATGACGTCGCTCAAAGTGATCACGGAGAAAGGCTCGACGCGTATCGCGAAGTGGGCATTTGAATACGCGCGTAAGCATCGCCGCCGCAAGATCCATGCCATTCACAAGGCGAACATTATGAAGCTGTCGGATGGTATGTTTCTGAAGTGCGCCCGGGAGATTGCTAAGGGCTTCCCGGAGATCACCTACGGCGAGCACATCATCGACAACACATGCATGCAGCTGGTGACGAATCCTTACCAGTACGACACGCTGCTGCTGCCGAACCTGTATGGCGACATCGTGAGCGATCTGTGCGCTGCATTCGTGGGCGGATTAGGTCTGGTGCCGGGAGCGAATATCGGCGCGGATGCGGCGATTTTCGAGGCTGTCCATGGATCTGCCCCGGACATCGCAGGCAAGGATATTGCAAATCCGACGGCGTTGTTGCAGTCGGCGATACTTATGCTCCACCATATTGATGAAAAGGATGCGGCCGATAAGGTCCAGGAGTCCTTGGAGCGCGTCTATACCGAGAAGAAGACGCTCACTCGCGACGTGTATGGAACGGCCGGCACACAGGCCTTCGCGGATGCGGTGATTGCAGCTCTCAATTCCGAACCATCCCCCCCGGTGGCGGCTTAAATTTCAGGAGAGGGTGAGTTCGAATGCTTAAGCGGAAAATAACTGCGGTGGCGCTGTGTATGCTGCTGCTTGCGAGCACAGGATGCAAGAAGAAGGGCCCGGCTGATGGGACAGCGGCGGGCGTCTACACTACGATCGACCAGAACACGGCTGGAACAATCACCGGCACGGTTCATTTTGCCGGTCAGGTGCCGAAGCGAGTGGAGATCGACATGGCGCAGGACCCCGTGTGCAGCGCGGCTGACAACAATTACAGCGAGCAGTACATGGTGCAGGACGGCGCACTTGCGAACGTCTTTGTTTATGTAAAGGATGGCCTGGGGAATAAGCTCTATGCGCCCTCGTCGGACCCCGTGACGGTTGACCAGAAGGGCTGCCGGTTTATACCGCATGTAATCGGCGTGATGGCAGGAGAGCCGGTGAAGTTCACCAACAGCGACCCAACCATGCACAACGTTCACATAACGCCGCAGATTGGCACCAATCAGTCGGTCGATATCTCTCAGCCTCCAAACGGATCTGGCGAGATGCGTACCCTGCCCACGCCGGAGCTGATGATACCCGTGCGCTGCAACAATCATCCCTGGATGGAAGCGTTCATCAATGTAGCAGCGAATCCGTTCTTCGCGGTTTCGGGCACGGATGGGCATTTCACCATCAAGGGACTGCCGCCGGGAACCTATACGATTGTCGCCATCCACCAGAAGCTTGGGCAGAAAACGGCAACTGTAACCGTAACGTCAAAACAGACCGCAACGCAGGATTTCAATTACGACGTTCCACAGTAGGTGAGCCCCAGGTGTAAGCTTCAAAAACATACCTGCACGCAAACGGGCAAGCACAAATGTGCCCGCCCGCCGTGTATTGAGTCAGGTAAGAAATTAGTCCGCGCCGACAGGTTTGGGCTCGGCAGCGCTTAGCTCTGCGACGCGCTTGGCGAGCAGCAGCTCGAGGGTTTCAAGGGCCTTGGAGAAGCCTTCGATACCTTCCTTCAGCTTGTCGTGAGCCATGCGGTCGGCAGCATGCATCTTGTCAAAGGTCGCCTTGTCGATCGTGAGCTTTTCGATCTCCAGGGATTTGGCATTTTCTGGGTCGAGCTTGCGCGGCAGATCCTCCTGCACGGAATCGAGTTCATGGAGGAGGTGCGGCGAGATGGTAAGCAGGTCGCATCCGGCCAGCTCACGAATTTCGCCGATGTTGCGGAAGCTCGCGCCCATGACCACGGTTTTGTAGCCGAATTTCTTAAAGTAGTTGTAGACCTTCGTTACCGACTGTACGCCGGGATCGTCGGCACCCTGGTAATCCTTGCCGGTGTCTTTCTTGTACCAGTCGAGGATGCGCCCGACGAAAGGCGAAACCAGCGTGACTTTGGCTTCGGCGCAAGCGACAGCCTGATGAACGCCGAAGAGAAGAGTGAGATTGCAGTGGATGCCTTCCTTCTCAAGCTGTTCGGCGGCGCGGATGCCCTCCCATGTGGAGGCGATCTTGATGAGGATGCGTTCCTTCGAGATGCCCTGTTCGCCATAAAGGCTGATGATGGCGCGAGCCTGCTTTAGGGTCGCTTCAGTGTCATAAGAGAGGCGGGCATCGACCTCCGTCGAAACGCGGCCGGGAACAATCGCGAGGATCTCCTTGCCGAAAGCGATGGCCAGATGCTTGAAGGCCTCCTTGGCCACGGCCTGGTCTGTCGCATCTTCGCCGAGCTTCTTCTTGGCATCGAGCAGAACGCCATCGACGATTGGCTGATACTGCGGCATCTGCGCGGCGGCGGTAATCAGGGATGGATTGGTGGTCGCATCTTGCGGTTTAACCTGCTCGATCGCTTCGATGTCGCCGGTATCAGCGACCACCGTGGTCATGGTGCGCAACTGTTGCAGCAGAGTCTTCGGCATCTTTCCTCCTAAACCACTTCCCGGTCCCATTATCCGCCATCGGTGCGCAGAATGGAATGAAACGGGAGAACACTTTCGTTACAGATCGATGAGAATCAGGCGGTAGAACCCTCGCTTTTAAATGCGGGATCCACTGGAGGGTGCCATCAGGCGACCGGGTTTCCCAGTGTTCCGATGCCCTCGATGACTACTTCGACCCGATCGCCACGCTGCATGGGACCGACTCCGGCGGGCGTACCGGTCGGGATCAAGTCCCCGGGATAGAGGGTCATGGCGGCGGTGATGTAGCGCAGCAACGCATCGACGGGGAAGATGAGGTCGCGAGTGTGGCCGTACTGCCTGAACTCTCCGTTCAACCGGGTTTCAACCGCGACGCCGCATTCGAGGTTGATCTCGTCGGTCACGACCGGGCCGATGGGGCAAAAGGTGTCGAAACCCTTGGCCCGCGACCACTGGCCGTCCGACTTCTGGAGATCCCGTGCGGTCACATCGTTCACGATGGTGTATCCGCGGATATAGGGCCTGACGTCTTCGTCCGGCCCTATGCGCGAGGCGCGCTTGCCAATGACGACAGCCAGCTCGCCCTCAAAATCGACGCGCTGCGATTGACTGGGGATGCGGATGGCTTGTTCGAGGGCGATGACGGAGGACGGGGCTTTGAGGAAGAGCAGCGGCTCTTTCGGGACGTC
>CAYVSQ010000239.1:0-8346 GCA_964453815.1 uncultured Acidobacteriaceae bacterium
TGCGTCGTTGTAGGCGTCCTCCCGCCCGGCGAGCCGTGGATCAACGATCAGATCTATCAACCGTTTGGTCATCGCTCAAATGCCAACCGCTCCAGTTGGGAGTTCAGCGTGATTGGCCGCATTTTGCCTGGGGTGTCTCCGCAGGGCGTTCAAGCGGACTTAAATGGGATCGCGTCCACGCTCGATAAATCCTATCCTGGGTCGGACCAAGGCATCGGGTTTTTGTTGAGGCCGGCGAGCAGTTGGATCGCACGCGACAATACGCGTCGAGCGCTGTGGGTCCTCGCAGGCGCCGTCAGCTTTCTGCTGCTCATCGCCTGCCTGAACATCGCGAATCTGCTCGTTGCCCGCTCTGCCTCAAGGCGCAAAGAGTCGGCCATACGCACCGCTCTTGGAGGCAGTAAGGGAAGACTGGTCCGCGAGCGCGTGACGGAAAGCGTTCTGCTGTCGCTCGCTGGGGGCGTGCTCGGCGTCCTCTTCGCGCAGGTGGCGCTACAGTGGCTCGTGCATCAGCGGGCCGACCTGCCGCGCGCCGAATCTATCCATCTCGATCTCACTGCCATCCTGTTCTCCGCAGGCCTAGCCATTCTGTGCGGAGTTGCTGCGGGGCTGGCTCCGGCGTTGGTCGAGGATGAGAAGCAGGTTCTGCGCGCGCTGCAGGAGTCGTCGCGTTCGATGAGCGGCAGCCGTAGTAGCGTCCGGCTGCGCCGCGCCCTCCTTTCTATTGAAGTAGCGCTCACCGTAGTACTGCTGATTGGCGCAGGGTTGTTTCTGCGCAGCTATCAGCAGCTCCGCGCCGTCGATTTCGGCGTGCCCACCGCCAACATTCTAACCATGAGCATTAACCTGCCCGACGAGCAGTACAAGGAGGGCGCGAAGAAGGTCGCCTTCTACGAAGAGTTGCTGGAGCGTGTGCGCGCCCTGCCGGGCGTGAGCACGGTGGCCTTAAGCACAGCTCTTCCCGGCCAGGGACACTTTCAGGATGACGCCTTCGCCATTCCTGAAAACCCACCGCTGGCCAAGGGACAATGGCTGGATGCGTCGGTGCGCTTTGTCGACCCTAGCTACTTCAAGGCCATGCAAATTCCATTGTTACGCGGTCGATACTTTTCACCCGACGAGCGCCTGCAACGCCGGAAATACGTTATCGTCAGTGAATCATTCGTTCGCCAGTTCCTCTCAGGTCGCGATCCGCTGGGTAAACACGTCGATGACCCGAACAATGGCGAGTTGGGCGAAAAATCTGTCAGCAACGAGATTGTCGGTGTGGTTGGGGACGTTCGTGAGTATGCGAGCGCCGTGGCTCGACCGACTGTCTACTACCCGCTTTACGGTGGGTTGCGTGGTGATGTAACGCTGGCTGTCCACACAGCATCCGATCCCCTGAACATGGCGCTTCCGGTACAACGCGTAGTGGCGCAATTGGACTCGAATCTGCCGGTCGCCGATATCCTTTCTCTCGATCAGGTGGCAGGCAAATCGACAGCCGCTGCGAGTTTCGACGCAACCTTGCTGCTCGCCTTTGCCACTCTCTCGCTCGTCCTCGCCGCGGTCGGCCTCTTTGGTGTGCTCTCCTACATTGTTGGCCAGCGCACGGGCGAAATCGGTATCCGCATTGCTTTGGGCGCGCAGCGGGAGCAGGTCCTGGGCCTGATGCTGGCCGATGGCCTGCGCCCCGCCATTTTTGGATTAGTGCTCGGTCTCGTGGCCAGCGCCGCCACCACGCGCCTCATCGGCTCGCTTTTGTATGGAACGCGACCTCTCGATCTCATCGTCTACGTGCTGGTCACAGTGGCATTGCTGGCTGTGGCCATGATCGCCTGCCTGGTGCCCGCCTGGCGCGCCTCGCGTCTCGACCCCATGCAGGCGCTTCGCACCGAATAGAGAAATCACCACGTGCTCCTGCTCGAATGCGACATTCTAGTCAACCGCACAGCCCATGGGGTTGAAACCAGGTGCCGCCGCCGATACGGTTCTCGAACCCCGCATGTAAAATGGCGAGAGTAACCATGATCAAAGGTTTTCCCACAATTCTTCGCCCCGCTCCCGCTCTGTTGTTTGCGCTTTCCGTCGCTTCGGCTTTTGCGCAAGCCGCGCCTGCCAGTCAGGCTCCAGCCTCTGGCAATCAGGCCCAGCCCGCGCGGGCTAATCCGGCGCAAACGCCTCCAGCAGCCACGCCCGAACAGGTGCAGCAGAGTGGCGACCAGCAATACACCATCACGCGGCAGGTCAACGAAGTCGATCTGGTCTTTGCCGTGACCGACAGGCGCGGTCGCTTCATCCAGGACCTCAAGCAGAGCGACTTCGCCCTGCTTGACGATCAGAAGGCTCCCGAGCGGGTCTACAGCTTCACCCAGCAGACCAACCTGCCCCTGCGCGTCGGCATTGTGATCGACACCAGCACCTCCATCCGCTCGCGCTTCCAATTCGAGCAGCAGGCCGCGACCGAGTTTCTTCTTCAGATACTGAAGCCTAAGTCGGACAAAGGCTTCGTAATGGGCTTCGATGTAACACCGGACTACAAGCAGGATTGGACCAACAACCTCGACCTGCTCACTACCGGTGTCAGCGCTCTGCGCCCGGGCGGGGGCACAGCGCTCTTCGATGCCGTATATAGCGCCTGCCGTGACAAACTGCTGGACGCCTCGCGTGGGCAGGAGCCGGTTCGCAAGGCCATCGTTCTAGTCTCCGACGGCGATGACAACCAGAGCCACGCTTACCTCGACGATGCTATCAAGGAATGCCAGCGGGCCGAGACGATCGTGTTCACCATCAGCACCAACGTCAGCCCCAGCCGCGACCGCGGCGATGACATTCTGCAGAAGATCGCCGACGCCACGGGCGGCCGTGCCTTCTACCCCAAGCGTATCGAAGAGATGCCTATCAGCTTCCAGAGTATCCAGGATGAGCTTCGCAGCCAGTACGCCCTCGTCTACAAACCGGCAGATTTCAAAGCCGACGGAGCCTTCCGTCCCATCTACCTTTTCTGCCTTGATCGCCGCTATCTGGTGAGCGTGCGTAAGGGGTACTTCGCGCCGAAGTAGGGATGTAGCGAAGAGGCGGGAAGCTAAAGTCCGGGTAGCTAGAATCGGGTCAGCGGTCTCTATTGCTCCAGCAGCTTCACTAACTCCGCCTCACCGATTACCTTCACGCGCAGTTCCCGAGCCTTATCCAGTTTCGTACCTGCCTCGTCGCCGGCGACGACATAGTGCGTTTTCCTGCTTACCGACCCCGACACTCGTCCGCCCGCCGCCTCGATCTTCGCCTTCGCGTCTTCCCGAGACAGATTCGGCAGCGTACCCGTCAGCACAAACGTCATCCCTTCGAACTGCGATGACTTCTTCCGCTTCTCCGCTGTGAAGGTTAGCCCGGCCGCACGCAGTTTCTCGATCAGCTCGCGATTCTTCGCCTCGTCGAAAAATTCCCGGGTTGCCTGGGCAACACGCGGACCCACCTCATTCAACCGCTCCAGTTCTTCCGGCAACGCAACCATCAGCGCGTCCATCGAACCAAATTTCTCGGCCAGCAATTGCGCCGTGCGTTCGCCGACAAAGCGAATACCCAGCCCGAAGAGAACGCGGTTCAGCGGCACAGACTTTGACTTTTGGATCTCATGCAAGAGGGCATCCGCTGTCTTCTGCCCGATGCGCTCCAGCGACAACAATTGCTCCTCCGTCAGCGTATAGAGATCGGCGATGCTCTTCACCATTCCACGATTGAGCAGTTGCTCAACGACCGCTTCGCCCAAACCGTCGATGTTCATCACCTTGCGCGCGGAAAAATGCAGCAGGCTTTCGAGAAGCCGCGCCGGACAGTCCGCGTTGACACAGCGGTAGTCAACTTCGCCTTCTGTCTTTACGATCTCGCTGCCGCAAACCGGACAGTGCGTTGGAAATTCAAACTTCCGATCCCCGCGCGGATGGTCCTTGTCCTCGATTACCTCGACGACCTTCGGAATCACGTCGCCGCCGCGCTCCACCTTCACCCAGTCGCCAATCAGCAGGCCCAGCCGCTCGATCTCGTCGGCGTTGTGCAGCGTTGCCCGGCTCACCGTGGTCCCGCCAATGAAAACCGGTGTCAGCACCGCCACAGGAGTCAGCTTACCCGTCCGCCCCACCTGCACCTTGATGTCTTCGACCTTCGTTATGCCCGCGCGCGCTGTAAATTTATAAGCGACCGCCCACCGCGGAGCTTTCCCCGTGTAGCCTAGCCGCCGCTGAATTTCCGCCGAATCGACCTTGATCACCACGCCATCGATTTCGTAACCGAGTTCGGCACGTTTTGCCTCCGCGCGATTCACAAACTCCATCACCCGGTCGATATCTTTGATCGCCTCGCGGTGCGGATTCACGCGAAACCCTGCTGCCGTCAGCGCATCGAGCGCATCGGACTGTTCTTCGAAAAGATTGTCGCCGGTCTCCGTCAGCGCAAAGTACGCATAGAAATCCAGCCGCCGCCGCGCCACGATATTCGGCTCGAGCGTCCGGATCGTGCCCGCCGCCGCATTGCGCGGATTCACCGCCGGAGAGAAACCCGCGGCCTCGCGCTCCTCATTCATCTTCAAAAATGCAGTAAGCGGCATCACCACTTCGCCGCGCACCTCGAAGGCTGCCGGCAGCTTTGCCTTGGCCAGCTTCGTGGGCGAAATCGACAGCGGGACCGACCGGATGGTCCGCACATTCCCTGTCACATCCTCACCAATCGTGCCGTCTCCGCGCGTCACTCCGCGAACCAGGTACGCGGCGGCGTCCACCTCGCTGTTGTAATGCAGTGCCATCGACAACCCGTCCAGTTTGTACTCGCAGACATAGCTGATAACGGCTCTCTCGCCGGCCAGTTCCCGCACACGGCGGTCCCAGTCGCGCAGTCCCTCTTCGCTGTTTACGTTGTCGAGCGACAGCATGGGCCGCGAGTGCGCTACCTTCGCGAAACCCTCTTTGGGCTTGCCACCTACGCGCTGCGTTGGGGAGTCGGACGTCACTAGCTCCGGATGCTCCGCCTCCAGCGTCTTCAGCTCCCGCATCAGAGCATCGAAATCGGCATCGGAAAGCTCCGGGGCATCCAGCCCATAATAGAGATACTCATGGCGGCGAATGGTCTCGCGTAGCCTCTCGATCTTGTCCTCAATTGCCTTTGGTCTCATGATTCGGATTAAAACATTTTTCGACTAAGAAGCGGGCAACGGTAAAGCGGATAGCTATCGGACTTTATCTATCCGCTTCTTAGCTGCCCCCCTGTATCCTGTGTGCGAACCACTATGGACCCCATCACTCATTTCATGACCGGAGCCTGCCTGAGCCGAGCCGGCTTCAACCGCAAAACAGCCTACGCTACGCTCGCAATGACGCTCGCCGCCGAAGCCCCCGATCTCGACGTTTTCGTGGGTTTTCGCGGACCCCTCGTTGCCTTCGAGCATCACCGCGGTATTACGCACACCTTCTTTGCCGCACCCATCATCGCTCTGGTCACCACAGGTGTCGTCTGGCTCATCCATAAATGGAGCAGCGAAAGGAAACTCCGCCGAAAATCGCCCGTCCAAAAACCCGGCCTACCGCCACCACGCTGGCTCCTTATCTGGCTCTTCGCCCTCATCGCTGACCTCAGCCATTTACTCCTCGACTACACCAACGACTACGGAATCCGCCCCTTCCTTCCGTTCAATCCGCACTGGTATGCCCGGAGCATCGTCTTCATCATTGACCCGCTCATATTTCTCGCTCTCCTGGGAGCACTGGTCATGCCCTGGCTCTTCGGGTTGGCCGACAGCGAAATTGGCGCGCGCCGCATGCCATTCCGCGGGCGCGGATGGGCTATCGCCGCTCTTGTTTTTATCGCGCTCTGGTGGTCACTGCGCAACGCCGAGCACGCCCACGCCCTGGAGCTGGTCCGCGACGCCGGCATGACTACCGAGCCCATCGCGAAGATCGCCGCCGACCCTTCTCCCATCGATCCCTTCTCCTGGCGTGTCACCGCTGAAACCGCCGACTACTACCAGATTGCGCAGGTCCAGACCTGGCACGACGACGTCCAGGCGGACAGCTCCAACGTCTTCTACAAACCGTCCGTCACCCCGGCCGTTGCCGCAGCCAAACAGTCCTGGCTGGGCCGCGTTTACCTCGACTGGTCCAAATTCCCCCTCGTTACCGATCTCGGCAATGCCCCCATCGTCAACGCCCCGCCGCCTCAACCCAATTGGCACACCGTTCAGTTTGAAGACCTGCGCTTCGGCTACCCCAGCACCGGCAGACGAACCCCTCTGGGCGCATGGACCTACATCGGTCCTGACAACGAAATCGAAGGCATATTCATGGGCGGCAGAGAGCAGAGGCAGCGATAACGCCTCTTGCCCGCGCTCGCTTCCTCGCCTGATCAAAAACTATTTTCACCACAAGAGTTACTTTTCCTTGACCCTACCCTTCGCAGTCCGCAAAATATAAGAGCCACGTCTTTGGTTCCTCCGAGGGTCTATGTCTGCCTATCTGCTTATTATTCTGGCCGTTCTCAGCCGGATCATCCCGCATCCGGCTTGGCTCAACTTCACGGCCGTCGGTGGCTCACTGCTCTACTTTGGAGCCCGCCGCGCGCTCCCCCAGGCCATCCTCCCTGTCGCTCTGCTTGCCGCCACCGATTACTACTTGACGGTCCACTTCTACAGCTATCCCTTCCACGTCACCGGATACTTGATTACCTGGGCCTGGTACGCCGCAGTTATCATCCTCGGTCGAGTTCTGCTGGCCACGCAGGTCTCGGCCCTCCGCGTAGGAGCCGCCGTCATCATCGCGCCCACGTCCTTCTTCCTTGCGACCAATTTCGCCGCCTGGGTCGGTTCTCCGCTCTATCCGCAGACGCTTGCGGGACTGGGAATGTCCTACGTTGCAGGCCTGCCCTTCTACCGCAACGATCTAGTTTCGACAGCACTGGTCTCAGCCCTGACCTTCGGCCTGCCCGCACTCGCTCGACGCTTCGCTCCGCATAGCCAGACCGCCGGCGTCTGACGTCGCAACAGCGTGAATGTAAAAGGCGCAGAGAGGGCGTCCGACGCATATCGAAATCATTCCCGCCACATTTGAGCTGAAGCCAGTTATGGCGAATCTGCTCGAGCTATACGCTCACGACTTCAGCGAGTTCCATGACTTAGAGTTGGGACCGGATGGCAGATTCGGCTACAGGGATCTTTTGCTTTATTGGCTTGAGCCTGACCGACACCCGTTTCTCGTCAGGATAGGCGGCAAATTAGCAGGGTTTGTCCTGGTGAAGAGAGGGTCGGAAATCTGGGGCGATGAGACCGTCTGGGATATGGTCGAGTTCTTTGTTCTTCGTGGGTACCGGAGGCGCGGAATTGGAACTGAAATAGCGCATACGGTGTGGAGGCGCTTCCCAGGGCGGTGGGAGGTTCGCGTGATGGAGTCGAATCACTCAGCGCGCAATTTCTGGGAGCATGCAGTCGCGAAATTTGCGGGTGAGGAGATCCCTTCAGCTCGCCTCGAAAAAGGTGGCCAGTACTGGCACCTATTCTCATTCGAATCCAAGTAACTGCTTCTACCGCGGTTGGGGATTCCCGGGCTCATACGGTGTTTTTGCATTCCCCGGACCTCCGACGAATTGTAGCGTCGGTATCCGAGCGCTCATCTCCGGCAGCGGCGGGAACGGCATGTGCGGTTCTGTCTGATACCAGTATGCGACCGAAAAGAAGTTGTCTGACCGCGCATTCGCATGACCGTGTTCGATGCTCGCTTTCATATACTTCGTGAACGGCACCGGGGAATCCAGGTGAAAGCGGTACACGCTCCATCGCTCACCCGCCAGTTCCTTCCCAACCATCGGCGAGCCGTGCAACGGATATGCTTGCGGCGAACCTCCAAAATCCCATGAGCCCAGAAAGTAGTCCTCGCTACCCGTCCCGACCGAGGCAATTTTATCCGGATCGTCGATCCAGAACGCGTCGTTGCCCTCACCCCACCATCCGTCCTGGTTCTGGAACACCGACATTGTCACACCAACAAACTGCCCGCGGCCTCTCGCCTCGAACCAGACGAAGTTATCCTTGCCATCCAGATTCCGCCGGTAATTCACTCTCGGATCGCCGTTGTCATACCAGTCCTTCACCCATCCCTGGGCCGGCTGTGCCTGCCGGTACTGCGCGTGAAAG
Source organism: uncultured Acidobacteriaceae bacterium (assembly GCA_964453815.1). GTDB lineage: Bacteria > Acidobacteriota > Terriglobia > Terriglobales > Acidobacteriaceae > Silvibacterium. The sequence goes on from CAYVSQ010000239.1 coordinate 8,150, forward strand.
TACAGCATTCCCGGCGTCAGCGGCTTCGCGTCCACCCGATAGTCGATATTCCAATACAGATGGTTCAGCGTCTGCTTGCCTTCGTTGGTGATGGTCATCCGCGCGTGCTTCGCATAGGGCATGGGAAACCAACTATTCATCGATTTGTCAGGACCGACCGAGAGCACCGCCGACTGCCACGGGTAATAGATCCCGTT
>CAYVSQ010000240.1:0-16200 GCA_964453815.1 uncultured Acidobacteriaceae bacterium
CGTTGCAAGAACACCTCCAAAGTGGAATTTGGAATGCATACAAGCTCTTGCCAACATCTCACAGGATATGTCTCACTTCATGACATTTTTGGGCAACATATTTGTGAAACTCAGGTTGGGATATAGATAGGCTATGGCGAGTAACCCTCGGAATCAGGGAAATTTTGGACTCCTGCCTGAACCGGAAGCACGGTTCGGCTCATTTGGCATGAGCCTGGTGGCCAATGTCGCCGTAGGCGCCCTTATGATTCTCTTCGCTGCGGTGCGCATCCATGAAGTGAAAGTGCAAAAGGAGAATACCGCGGTTCTCGTATTTCCTATTGAACCGCCGAAGCCTTACGTGCCCCCTCCGGTACCGAAAGTGCGAGTCATTCCGCCTCCACCCAAGGTTGAGCCGAAGCCTAAAATTGAACCGCCGAAACCCGTGGTCGAGCCGCCGAAGCCCGTCGAGATGAAGATTCCCACCCCTCCGATTCCGAAAATTGCTCCGGCGCCGCCCAAAGCAGTAGCGCCTCCTCCGCAGCCCAAGGTGGGGATGTTTAAGAGCTCGCAGCCCACTCTGGTGGCGAACAACACGGTCGCCCCAACCCCGAAGATGGGTGGATTTGGCGATCCGGCGGGTGTAACGCCGAATCCCAATGCAACCAGGCCAGCGACGGTCGCTGCTGTGGGCTCGTTTGAGGGAACTCCGGGGGTCGGACAGGGGGGAGGAGCGGCTCGCCGGGGATCGGTACAGGGCGTGGCCTTTGGCTCGGGGGTCGCGAATGGCGTTCCGGGCGGCAAGGACGTGCATGGAACAGTGGCCTCGGCGGGCTTCTCGAACGGAGTAGTCGGCGGGACCGGCAAGCCGGGCGCAACCGGCAGGGTGGAACAGAGCGGATTCGCTGGAACGGGTTTCGGACCTGCGGCACCGACGGCTCCCAAGGTGCAGCAAGTGCAGGCGACGCCGATCGTAGTGCTCTCCAAGCCTAAGGCGTCGTATACGGCCGAAGCCCGCCAGCTGAAGATCGAGGGCGACGTAAAGCTCGAAGTCCGCTTCACGGCATCGGGCCATGTGGAGGTTCTTCAGGTGCTTAGCGGGCTGGGCCATGGCCTGGATGAGCAGGCTAAGAGCGTGGCGCAGGGCATTCAGTTCAAACCCGCGACCAAGGATGGACATCCTGTAGACCAGGTCACCGTCATACGAGTAACTTTCCAATTGGCCTAGATTTTTAGTGGGTATATCCGCTGGATGGTTAGCGCCCGCGCTTTCGTTTACCAGTTCCGGCGGTCTCAAGATAGAAGTGCTGTAGTGCAGTGCAACTCGTGCGGTAAAGCCCTGGTGAAAGACTGGCGAGAAGACTGTAAGAAAAGACTGGAAAGAAAGATTAGGAGCCTGTAAATGTCTGTCCGCAATATGTGCACCTTGGGTCTGGTGTTGTTCTTAGGCATCGCCGCCGCTCATGCAAAGAAAGAATCTCGTTACGTGGCTCCGGTGCCCCTCACTCCCGAGCAAGCCGCACTCGTGCAAAAAGCTGTAGAACGCGAAAAGGCGACCGTCAAGCTGATCCAGAAGAGCACGCCAGTGGTGCAGACTTACATCCAGAACATGCGGCCGGACCCCAAGCTCCAGACCGTGCCCGTTTCGGATCAGTACATCATCGCTCGCGTGGATTTCGGCAAGACGTTTTCCGCTGATCCTTATGAAACCAAGCCCAAATCAAAGGGTTTCTTCAAGGGCTCTCTCAAATTTCTGGGAGATCTCACCAAAAGCTTCAGCATAAGCTATTCGGCCACGGGCTTCATGGACATGATGTTCCTCGATCCTGTGAGCTTCGATCAGCAGCACTACGATTTCAGCTACGTCCGGCGGGATTTCCTGGGCGGAGTGCGTACCCTGGTATTCGATGTGAAACCTAAGCCCAAGGAGGGCTCCGGACGATTCTTCGGCCGCATCTGGGTTGAGGACCAGGACGGCAACATTGTCCGCTTCAATGGCTCCTATACGGGAAACAATGGTGATCAACTAGCCCGCTACTATCACTTCGACAGTTGGCGCCTGAACGTACAGCCGGATGCGTGGCTGCCGACGGCCATCTACGTGGAAGAAACGGAGCAGAGCGACACGAAGAAGGCCACCGGCTTCCGCGCCCAGACTTATTTTTGGGGCTACTCGCTGAAGCTGCCGGCGCGGGTGACAGACAGCGAATCAGTCCAGGTGGAGAACGCCCAGGATCAGAGTGGCCAATCGCAGGATGTAGGGCCTCTCCAGGCTCAGCGCCAGTGGGTTTCGCAGGCTGAACAGAACGTACTGGATCGTTTGACGCAGGCCGGCTTGCTGGCTCCGCCGAGTGACTTCGATAAGGTGCTCGAGACGGTCACCAATAACATCGTGATCGGGAGCAAACTGGAGTTGCCGGACGACATCCATTGCCGCGTATTGCTGACCACGCCGCTCGAATCCCTTTCCATCGGCAACACCATTCTGCTGAGTAAGGGTCTGATCGACGTACTGCCGTCGGAAGAGGATTTGGCCGCGGTGCTGAGCTTCCAACTGGCGCATATCGTACTGGGCCACCACATCGACACCCGCTATGCGTTCAACGACCGGCTGCTCTTCCCCGATGAGGCGACGTTCACCAAATTCAACATGAACCACTCGGCGATCGACAACCAGGCGGCGGCAAAGAAGGCCGTTGAGTTGTTCAATGCTTCGGTGTACCACGACAAAGGGGCCAGCGTGGGTCTGTTCTTCCAGGCGGTTCAGATGCGGGAGAAGCAGCTGCCTTTCCTTCTCACGCCGCGGCTGGGCGATTCGTTGATCAAGGCTGACGGCACTCCGTGGCTGGTCGGGCTGACGCAGGGCGCTCCCAAGCTGGACATGGACAACCTGACCCAGATTGCCGCGCTGCCCCTGAACAGCCATCTGAAGATCGATCCCTGGGATGACAAGGTCGTGCAGCTGAACATAAAACCTGCGCCCCTCTTGAATGCGCGGGACAAGATGCAGTTTGAGGTCACGCCGATCTTCTACCGCCTGCAGCGCTACCAGCCGCCGGTGCAGGCAGCTCCGGCAACGGCAGCGGCAGCGGCGCCGGCAACAACATCAGCGCCGGCGACAGCAGCACCGGCAGCGGCGGCACCCGCTCCTCCTACGCCTGCGGATACAAACCAGGCCCCACCGCCGGCTAGCCCGCAATAAGCACTGCGCCAAGGGGGTGCCGGTTTCCATTGACGGGTCCGGCGCACTCCCCGGCGGATTATGGATGAAAATAGACGAACCGTTGCTTTGCAGTCAGGACTTATTGCATCTCAAATTTCGGAGATCGTAAACATGCTCAAAAAGATTCTGATTCTTAGCTTTCTTCTCGGGTCTGCAGCGGCATATGCCCAGGTAGCTCCCTCCGTTCGCGGCGGAGAGTCAAGTCTGTGGGCAGGAGGCATGTTTTCAAGCTTTGATCCTGACTTTGACAATACCAGCCGGGTCCTGGGCCTCGGCGTTTGGGCCGATTACAACGTGACACATAGATTTGGAGCGCAAGCCGAGGCGCGTTGGATGCATTGGAATGGGGCTGGCCAGCAGACCCAATCCAATTACCTCCTCGGACCCACGGTCCGTGTATTTCAATTCCATCAATTTTCCCTCAATGCCAAGTTTGTCCTTGGGGGCGTCTGGATCAAATTTCCAGCGTCGGTCGATGCAAGTGGAAGCTATTTCGGATATGCTCCGGGCGGATACGTTGACTACCACATTTCGCATAGCAGGTTCTCAGTCCGCGGCGACTACGAATATCAGTTTCTGCCTTCAGCACCAGGCTTGGGCGGCCCCAGCCATGGGCTTAATCCCCACGGTTTCAGCGTAGGCGTGAACTATCGCATTCTGGGGATCCAATAGGGAAAGAGGAGCACTTTGCCGATTGGTTGAGAAGGGCCGGGTGAAACCCCGGCCTCTCGTGTTTTTGCCCTCTCCGCCACTTTGGGAGATTCAAATGGCGCCGCCGGCGACCGTCTGCCACCGGGCGTTCTCAGGTCAAGAAAAACCGCCTCGACCGATTGCGGTCGAAGCGGCTCCTCTGATAGACAGTCGACCTAGCTAGAAGTGATAGGCGACGCCGATGACCGGATTGTTGATGTTGAAGTAGCGGCCGGTCTTTAAATTTTGATCGTTGTAGTAGGGCGTCTTCACTACGATGCCGCGGTATTCGACGCGAATATCGAAGCTGGGGCTGAGCTCGTATGCGAAGCCCCCTCCGTAAAGGGCGCCTACATTTGTGCTGCGGCCGAGATTCTGGAGCTGCGTCTTCTGATCATTGATCGGGGAAAAGATATAGCCGCCGGGACCGGCCTCGAGGAACGGATTGAAGTTCTTGAACGTGAAGTTGTGGACGTAGGCTCCGGAAATTTCCTGGAAGCGGCTATGAACGGTCACATTATTCGTAGGATTGAGGTAATGCTGCACATTCTGCACATACTGGTAGTTCAGCTCAAGCCCGCTGCGCGGGGTGAGCAGGTACCGGTAGCTGACTAGGGGGCCGAATCCCACGGTGGAGTGCAGTTGAACAGCATTTCCTGCGGCAAACGGCTGAATATACGCGGTCCCGCTCACGCTGATATCCTGACGGCTTTCCTGCGCAAAACCCGCCACGCCCATCCAGGGCAGCACCAACAGCAACAACAGACTCTTCTTCATTCGTCTCGTGAACCTCTCGCCCGCCGCAGCGGACGCAATGCCTCGCGGCTTGTCAATTTTGCGGAGCCGGGAGTTCTCGGTCCACTTCGCAATTGTACCTGTGGAATGCGGTTTCGACAGCTACCGAGGAACATCGACGCACGATCAACGGGTATGCTCGGCGCGATAGCTGAAGGGTGATCCTCGCTCCTGAGCCAGCGCCTTGACGGCTTTGAGGAAAGCCAGCGCGGCATGCGACAAGGTCGCATGCCGCCGGTGAGCGAGCAATAACTGCCGCTCGATCTTGAGCTCCGGCACCTGAACCTGAACCAACTCGCCGCGCGCCAGCTCATCCTGAACCGTCAGTCCCGGAACGAGTGCGACGCCGTTGCCCATGGCCACGAATCGCTTGATGGCTTCAAGGCTGGGCAATTCGACATTCATGTTCAGAGGCGTCTTGTGCCTCTCAAAAAGATCGATCACGCGCCTGCGCAGCGGCGAAACGACATTGTGAGCGACAAAATTTTCAGCTCCCAGATCGCGGATGGCTACCTTCTTCTCGCGTGCCAGCGGATGACGGGGATTGACGATGAAGACGACCGAATCCGTGTAAACGCCGATCAGGTGAAGCTGTTCATCCGCGGGCCGGAAGGTGATGATGCCGATCTCGACCGTACGGTCGAGGATCTGCTCGGGAATGCGGCTAGCCAGCGCGCGCTGCACCAGGACACTGATGTGCGGGCACAGGCGGCGAAACTCATCGAGCACAGGCAAGAGATACAGGCAGGTATATTCGTTAGCCGCCAGATGCAGGCGTCCGCGTTCCAGCGAGCGCAGCTCTTCGAGCGCTGAGGCGGCTTCGCCGCGCAGCTTCAGCAAACGCTCGGCGTATTCGCGGAGCAGCACGCCGGCGGCGGTCAGTGTGCCCTCCCGCGAGGTGCGCTCGAAGAGCGGATCGCCGATCTCTTCTTCGAGACGGCGAACGGCGTGACTCACCGCCGGCTGCGTGCGGTGCAGGCGGGCAGCCGCACGCGAAAAACCGCGCTCCTCGACGACAGCAAGAAAGGTTTCGAGTTGGGACAGGTCCATAAGCAAAAGCCACAGTCAGGCCGAAAGTTAAGATTAATATAAATTAAATCTATCGATTAAGTAGAAATTATAAATTTGAATTATATGCAGTCTTTTGGCAGACTTATGACAAGAGAGTCTCGCATTGCAGAGGATATAGATGTCTCCAGACCGGGTTCATTTCTTCGATACGACGCTCCGTGACGGCGAACAGTCGCCGGGCTGTAGCATGACGCAGCACGAAAAGCTTCAGATGGCCCATTCCCTCGCCGATCTCGGCGTGGACATTCTGGAAGCCGGCTTCGCCATCTCCTCCGATGGCGATTTCGCCGCCATCGACGCGATAGCCCGCGAGGTGCGCGGACCGGTCATTACGTCGCTGGCGCGGGCCAAGAGTGGAGACATCGAGCGGGCGGCACAGGCCCTGAAACGCGCTCAACAAGCAAGGATTCATATTTTTTTAGCCAGCTCCGATCTTCACCTCAAATACAAATTGAAGATAAGCCGCGAAGAGGCGCTCGACCAGACTGCACAGTCTGTCGCGCTCGCGCGCACGCTGGCAGATGAAGTCGAGTTCTCTCCGGAGGACTCCACACGCACCGATCATGATTTTCTTTGCAAAATTGTCGGCGTGGCCATCGAGGCCGGCGCGACCATCATCAACCTCCCCGACACCGTCGGCTATGCTGTCCCCGGCGATTATGCAGCTATGTTTCGCATCATCCGTGAGCGCGTACCGGGAGCGGACAAGGTTATCCTCTCTGCGCACACCCATGACGACTTGGGGCTGGCAACGGCCAATTCCCTGGCGGCAATTGAGGCCGGAGCGCGGCAAGTCGAATGCACCATCAACGGCATCGGTGAACGGGCAGGCAATTCCGCGCTTGAAGAGATTGCGGCGGCACTGCACGTCCGCGCCGATTATTTTCCGGTCGGGCATGGGCTAAAGCTGGACCGTCTCTACTCCGTCAGCCAACTCCTGGGGCGGACGATCAGCTTTGCACCATCGCCGAACAAGGCCATCGTCGGCAGCAACGCCTTTGCACATGAGGCCGGCATCCATCAGCACGGCGTGCTTTCGAATCCGCTGACGTATGAGATCATGACGCCGGCCTCGGTCGGTGTTCCGAGCAATCGCATGGTGCTGGGCAAGCACTCAGGACGGCATGCGCTGCACTCCCGCCTGGTCGCGCTCGGCTATCATCTGGCACCCGCGGATCTCGACATCGCTTATCGCGCGTTCACTGAACTGGCGGACCGCAAGAAGGCCATCTACGACCAGGACCTGATCAATCTGGTGGCCCACCATCAACGGCATGAAGATCTGATTAGTGCTGAAAACCTGATCGGGACCGAGACAGCCGTGAAGCTCAACTGAATTTTTCGCCAGACGCACGCCGCCACGCTCGCAGGAGACAACGATGAAGCTCAAGGTACTGGTAGTTGCTGGAGATGGAATCGGTCCCGAAGTCACGGGCGAAGCGGTGCGGATTCTGCGCTCCGTCGCCGAACTGGGCGGCTACGATTTCGAATTCCGGGAAGCCCTGATTGGCGGCGCCGCCATCAAGCAGCATGGGTCGCCGCTGCCCGAATCGACTCTGGAAACCGCGCTTGAAAGCGACGCGGTGCTGTTGGGCGCGGTAGGCGGCAATGAGTTCAATTCCCTTCCCCCAGATCGCCGGCCTGAAGCGGGCCTGTTGCAATTGCGGCAGGCCCTCGGTGGCTTCGCTAATCTGCGCCCCTCCTTTGCCTGGCCGGCGCTGGCCTCGAACTCGCCGCTTCGCGCTGAAGTAGTCGACGGGGCAGACATTCTCTTTGTGCGCGAACTACTCGGCGGCCTGTACTTCGGCGAGCCTCGCTCGTGGGATCGCGAGGCTGGGTCTGCCTGGAACACCATGCGCTATACACGCGATGAGGTGATACGCGTAGCCCGGGTTGCGTTTGAACTAGCTTCGGCCAGGCGGAGGAAGGTGACCTCGGTCGACAAGGCCAATGTGCTCGAAGTTTCGCAGTTGTGGCGCGCGACCGTGACCGAACTTGCCACGCAGTATCCCGACATCACGCTCGAACATCAATACGTCGACGCCTGCGCCATGCACCTGATGAACACGCCACGCAACTTCGACGTTGTCCTTACGGAAAACCTATTCGGCGACATCCTCTCCGATGAGGCGGCGGTCATCACCGGCTCGCTTGGCATGCTGCCATCCGCCACCATCGGCGGCCATGTGAATCTGTACGAGCCTGTACACGGCTCGGCGCCGGATATCGCCGGGAAAGGACTTGCGAATCCTCTGGGCGCGATCCTGACCGCGGCCATGCTGCTGCGGCATTCCGCAAAACTCGACCAGGATGCGCAGGCGGTTGAAACCTCCGTTCGCAAGGTGCTGGAGCAAGGCTATCGCACCGCGGATCTGGTGCGCGGACAGTCTTCGAAGATGGGTGTCTCCACGCAGGAGATGGGAAAGTACGTCCATCAGGCGCTCAACGAAATCATCGACTGCCGGCAGGCCATGCACGCCGTCTAGATGCCGGCCGCACGGCAAACGCGCCTTCGGCGCAAAGACAATTTGAGCGAAGTGGGAGTCAACACGGATGTCAGTCACACCAAAAACACTATTTGAAAAAGTCTGGGAATCACATCTCGTGGCCGAACCGGAGAATGAACCGGCGCTCGTCTACATCGACCTGCATCTGGTGCATGAAGTCACTTCGCCGCAGGCTTTTGAAGGCCTGCGCCTCGCGGGACGCAAGTTGCGCCGTCCGGATCGCACCGTGGCCACGGTGGACCACAACGTGCCGACCACGCCAAACCGAATCGTCATTGAAGATGCCATCGCGGCCAAGCAAATCAACACGCTGCGCCAGAATTGTGTTGACTTCGGTGTCGAGCTCTATGACGTTAACTCGCCCCAACAAGGCATTGTTCACGTCATCGGACCGGAGCTCGGACTCACCAAGCCCGGAATGACCATCGTCTGCGGCGATTCACATACCTCGACTCATGGCGCCTTTGGGGCCCTTGCATTTGGGATCGGCACCTCGGAAGTCGAGCACGTCATGGCCACGCAGTGCCTGCCGCAGTCGAAGCCTAAAACCTTTCGCATTGCCATCGAAGGCGAGTTGCCCGATGGCGTAACCGCGAAAGACGTCGCCCTCGGCATCATCGGGCGCATCGGCACCGACGGTGCTACCGGATACGTGATCGAGTATGCGGGCTCTGCGATCCGCTCGCTGAGCATGGAAGGCCGCATGACCGTCTGCAACATGAGCATCGAGGCGGGCGCGCGTGCGGGCATGATCGCTCCGGATGAAACGACGTTTGTCTATCTCAAAGACCGTAAGTGCTCACCTCAAGGAATCGAATGGGACAAAGCCGTTGCTGAGTGGCGCAAGCTGGCCTCCGATCCGGGCGCGCAGTATCACCGCGAGTTGGTTATTCCCGCTATCGAGCTTTTGCCCTACGTCACGTGGGGAACGAGTCCGGGTATGGTGATTCCTGTTACGGGTGCGGTCCCAGATCCCGCCGACGCCAAATCTGACGCTGACCGCCGCCACTTTGAGCAGGCCCTGAAGTACATGGACCTGACGGTTGGTGTGCCCATCGAAGATGTGGCGATTGACCGTGTTTTTATCGGCTCCTGCACCAACTCGCGCATCGAAGATCTGCGCTCCGCCGCCAAAGTCGTCGCCGGATATCACGTCCATCCCAACGTTCGCGCCATGGTCGTCCCCGGATCGCAGCAGGTTAAGGCGCAGGCCGAGCGTGAGGGACTGGACCACATCTTCCGTGCAGCGGGATTCGAATGGCGCGAGCCCGGCTGCTCCATGTGCCTGGGCATGAACCCTGACATTCTGGCGCCTGGTGAGCGTTGCGCCTCCACCAGCAATCGCAATTTTGAGGGACGCCAGGGTCGCGGTGGCCGTACCCATCTCGTCAGCCCCATGATGGCAGCGGCGGCAGCTATCGCCGGCCACTTCACCGATGTCCGCACCTGGGATTTCAAGAAGGAAGAGGTTCTGGCTTAAATGAAGGCATTTCGCAAACACAGATCGAAAGTGATGCCGCTCAACCGGGCGAACATCGATACCGACCAGATCATCCCGAAGCAATTCCTGAAACGGATCGAGCGCACTGGATATGGCGAATACCTGTTCCACGACTGGCGACAGGACCCTGACTTCGAGATCAATCATCCACGCCACGAAGGGGCGGAGATTCTTGTCACCGGCAAGAACTTCGGATGCGGATCGTCACGCGAACACGCCGCGTGGGCTCTCAACGATCACGGCTTCCGGGTGGTCATAGCGCCCAGCTTCGCCGACATCTTCCACTCCAACGCAAGCAAGAACGGCATCCTGCTTGTCACGCTGCCCGAGGAGCACGTGGAGCTTCTGATCGAGCGCGCATCCACAATCGACGACTATCATCTCACCGTCTCGCTTGAGGATCACCACATTCACGACGATCACGGCTTCTCGGCAACCTTCTCGATCGATCCCTTCCGGCGCTACTGCCTGCTTGAGGGCCTCGACGACATCGGCCTCACACTGCGCCATGCCGATGCCCTCGACACATTTGAAAAACAGCATGACCAAGCCTTCTGGGTAACTCCCCACCCCGCAAGCACGGAGACAGCGCACGCATGAACACGAATGGTAACAATCCCGCAAAGCTGCACTCCATCGCATTGACCGAAGGGCCCAGCCGTGCAGGTGCACGCGCTATGCTGCGCGCCGTCGGATTCACCAAAGACGATCTGCACAAGCCCATCATCGGCGTCGCTAACACCTGGACTGAAATCGGCCCGTGCAACTTTCACCTGCGTCAGATTGCCGAAGCCGTGAAGGAAGGCATACGCGAAGCCGGCGGTACGCCGATGGAGTTCAACACCATTACCATTTCCGACGGCATCACTATGGGCACCGAGGGCATGAAGGCCTCGCTCATCAGTCGCGAAGTCATCGCCGACTCCGTCGAGCTGGTCGCGCGCGGCAACCTCTTCGACGGTCTCGTGGCCATCGCCGGTTGCGATAAGAACATGCCCGGCACCGTCATGGCTCTCGCTCGTCTCGACATACCGTCGCTCATGCTCTACGGCGGCTCCATTGCGCCGGGACATCTGAACGGCAAAGACCTCACCATTCAGGATGTCTACGAAGCCATTGGCTCACACTCCGCCGGTAGACTCGACGACGCGGGCCTCGAAGCCGTCGAGGCCAATGCCTGTCCCGGCGCAGGAGCCTGTGGTGGACAGTTCACTGCGAACACCATGGCCATGGCCTGCGAAATTCTTGGTATCTCGCCCATCGGCATCTCCGGTGTCCCTGCGTTCCTCCCGGACAAGCTCGCCGCATCGCGTGAAGCCGGAAGGCTCGTGCTTGAACTTGCAAAGAACGACCTGCGTCCCAGCAAGATCATCACGCCGCAGGCCATCGAGAATGCCATCGCCAGTGTCGCCGCCTCCGGCGGATCGACCAACGCGGTGCTGCACTTTCTGGCCATCGCGAACGAAATGAGCATCCCGCTATCTATTGATGATTTTGACCGCATCAGCGCAAAGACACCGCTGCTCTGCGATCTGAAGCCAGGTGGCCAGTACGTCGCAGCCGATTATCAGGCCGCAGGCGGCAGCCGACTGCTTGCCAAGCGTCTGCTCGACGCTGGCCTGCTGCATGGCAGTGCCTGGAATGTCACCGGAAAAACCATCGCGGAGGAAGCCGCGGATGCGAAGGAAACGCAAGGACAATTAGTCATTCGCTCGCTCGGCAATGCGATCAAGCCTACTGGCGGCCTCGTCATCCTCAAAGGCAATCTCGCACCTGAGGGCTGCGTCATCAAGGTCGCGGGACACAAACGGCTGGAGCATCGCGGACCCGCACGCGTCTTCGACTCCGAACACGAAGCTTTTCACGCCGTTGATTCGGGACAGATCAAGCCGAACGATGTAATCGTGATTCGATATGAAGGCCCCAGAGGCGGTCCGGGCATGCAGGAGATGCTGGCTGTCACCGCCGCCATCGCTGGCATTCCCGAACTGAGCGATACGGTGGCTCTTTTGACCGACGGACGCTTCTCCGGAGCCACTCGCGGCCTGATGGCCGGCCACGTCGCCCCGGAAGCTGCCGTCGGCGGATCCATTGCCGCGGTTCACGAGGGCGACATCATCCACTTCGATATTCCAAACCGCAAGATTACGGTTGAGATCTCCGATGAAGAACTTGCCGCGCGATTGAAGTCGTGGCAGAAACCCGCTCCCCGCTTTGCGCGCGGAGTCTTCCGCAAATATGCCGACACCGTTTCGTCAGCCGCACTCGGGGCAGTCACGCACTGAAGCCAGTTGCAGTGACAGGAAGCAGGAGCAACAAGGAGCACGAGATGAGTGAAGAAAAAGCCGCAGGCACACGTTTAACCGGAGCCGAGATTCTCTGGGCGACGCTCGAAGGCGAGGGTGTGCGCGAGGTCTTCGGCTACCCCGGCGGTGCGATTCTACCCGCGTATGACGCGCTGCGAAAATTTCCCATCCGCCATATTCTCGTCCGGCACGAACAAGGCGCGGTCCACATGGCTGACGGCTATGCGCGAGCCTCGGGCAAGGTCGGCGTGGCCATTGCTACCTCCGGTCCCGGCGCGACCAACATGGTGACTGGCATTGCCACGGCGATGCTCGACTCCATCCCGCTGCTCTGCATCACCGGCCAGGTCTCGAGCAAGGTCCTGGGCACGGACGCCTTCCAGGAGATCGACATCACCGGCATCACTCTGCCCGTGACGAAACACAATTACGTCGTAACGCGCCCGGAAGATATTGCTCCCGCGATCCGTCAAGCGCTGCTGGTCGCGCAATCGGGCCGTCCTGGACCTGTGCTGGTCGACATCACCAAGGACGCACAGCAGGGCTCTGCGACGTACGACTTCACGGCTGCCGCTCCACGGCCCTATCGTCCCCATCCCATGCTGCGCGCGGAAGAAGACTCCATTCTCAAAGCCGCAGAGTTGATTCGTTCTGCCAAACGCCCCGTTATTCTTGCGGGACACGGCATGATTCAGTCTGGCGCGCGTGAACAGATACTCGCTCTTGCCGAGCGGCTACAGATTCCCGTCGCCTCCACGCTGCTCGGACTCGGTGGCTTCCCCGCCTCGCATCCGCTCTCGCTCGGCATGATGGGCATGCACGGCGAAGCCTGGGTGAACCAGGCGATCCAGCAATCGGATCTGCTCATCGCCTGCGGTATGCGCTTCGACGATCGCGTGACTGGCTCGCTGGCGACTTATGCCGTCAACGCGAAGAAAATTCATATCGAGATCGATCCGGCGGAGATCAACAAGAATATCAAGGCGGACATAGCCCTCATCGGCGATCTGGCTCAGGTGCTTGAAACCCTGCTGCCGCATCTCGCACCCCGCAGTGGCGAATCCGCATGGCTGCGCGAAGTGAATGCGATGAAGGGCGAAAGCGCGGTTCGCGACATCCAGAATCTGCCCGATACCGGACACCTCTACGCCGCACATGTGATGAACGACCTGTGGCACGCGACCAACGGCAAGGCCATCGTCGTCACTGACGTGGGCCAGCACCAGATGTGGGAAGCGCAGTACTACAAGCACGAAGATCCACGTACGCTCATCACTTCCGGCGGCTTGGGCACTATGGGTTTTGCACTGCCAGCCGGCATTGGCGCGAAAGTCGGTTGCCCCGAGAAAGAAGTGTGGGTCATTGCCGGAGACGGCGGCTTTCAGATGACAGCAGCCGAGCTTTCGACAATCGCGCAGGAAAACCTCGACCTGAACATTGCCGTCGTCAATAACGGATACCTCGGCATGGTGCGCCAGTGGCAGGAGTTCTTCTACGAGAAGAACTACGAGTCCTCGCCCATCCTTAGTCCGGACTACGTCAAGCTTGCCGACGCACACGGCATCCCCGGCGTGGCGGTGAGAACTCGCGGCGAAGTGCTGCCCGCGGTGAAGGCCGCACGCGAGCGCGAAGGACCCTTCCTGATCAACTTTCTCGTCGAAAAAGAAGACTCGGTATACCCCATGATCGCCGCCGGCTCCGCGTTACACGAAATGATTCGCAGACCCGGCCATAATCCGCTCATTGAAACGGCGCAGGACGTCTAAAGGAATTCGTAACCGTATGCTGCACACATTTGTAGCGCTCGTAGAAGACAAACCCGGGGTGCTCGCGCGCGTGGCGTCGCTTTTTCGGCGGCTGAACGTCAACATCGCCTCGCTGACCGTTGGCCACTCGGAGAAGACTGGCGTCTCGCGCATGACCATTGTCTCGGACGCCTCGCCCTCGGCTGGCCACCGAATCATGGCCAGCCTGTACAAGCTGGAAAACGTTTTGCAGGTTGACGACATCGGCCAGCACTCCAGTGTGAGCCGCGAGCTGGCTCTGATCAAAGTTGCCGCAACACCAAAAACGCGCTCGCATATATTCGAGCTAGTCGAGGTCTTCCGCGCGCGCATTGTCGATCTCGCTCCCGAGTCGCTGATGATCGAAATCACCGGCGTCGAGAGCAAGATCGAGGGCCTCATTCAGGTACTGAACGAAAGCGAAGATCGTATACTTGAAATTTCGCGGACCGGCCGCATGGTTATGCGACGCGGACAGCACACCAGCCGCGTTCTGGACGCGATGCGCATCCCTGACATCGAGACGGAAGCCGAAACCATCGAAGACCACGCCGAAGGGAAGATCGCCGAAGAAGCCGATCTGCCTCAATAAGTTTTGCATTCATTCACCATAAAAAAGAAGACACGAGGAATCACGAAATGCCGAAGACCTATCACGATCAGGACGCCGATCTATCGCTCATCCAGAAGAAGAAAGTAGCCATCATCGGCTATGGCTCGCAGGGCCACGCGCACGCCCTAAACCTCAAGGATTCGGGCGTTGAGGTCCGCGTCGGTCTGCCCGCAACCAGCAAGTCGATCGATAAAGCGAAGAAAGCCGGCTTGGAGGTCAATACCGTGAGCGACGCCGCGGCATGGGCGGATGTCATCATGATCCTCACGCCGGACCACTCGCAGGGCGAAACCTACAAGAACGACATTGCACCGCACCTCTCCAAAGACAAGACGCTGATGTTTGCCCACGGCTTCAACATCCGCTTTGGCACAATCGAGCCGCCCAAGGATATTGACGTCTCGCTCGTCGCGCCCAAGGCTCCTGGCCATCGCGTACGCGAAGTATTCACCGAGGGCGGAGGCACGCCCGGACTCGTCGCCATTCATCAGGATGCCTCTGGCAAAGCGCTTGAACTCGCGCTCTCTTACGCAAAAGGAATCGGCTGCACACGCGCCGGCGTGATTCAAACCACCTTTGCTGAAGAGACCGAGACCGATCTCTTCGGTGAGCAGGCTGTTCTCTGTGGCGGCGCGTCAGCCTTGGTGAAAGCAGGCTTTGAAACGCTGGTCGAGGCCGGCTATCAGCCCGAGATCGCCTATTTCGAGTGCCTGCACGAACTCAAGCTTATCGTGGACCTGATGTATCGCGGCGGCCTCGCCTACATGCGGTACTCCATCTCCGACACTGCCGAGTATGGCGACTACACCGCCGGCCCGCGCATCGTCACCGATGCCACACGCGCCGAGATGAAGAAGATGCTCAAAGAGATTCAGGACGGCACCTTTGCCAAAAAGTGGATTGAAGAGAACAAGACCGGCCGCAAGCACTTCGATGAGATTCGTAAGATCGAAGCTACGCACCCGATCGAGAAGGTCGGCGCCACATTGCGCGCCGCGATGCCGTTCCTCGATCCCGTCACGGTCAAGGACAACACCCCGCAGGCCGCACAACCCGAAACCGTTCACGCTTAGATTTACACCTCATTACGTTCCCTGGCCGCGACCTTCCTCCCGCGGCCAGCGGTGTTCGTTTTTGAATATGTCCACTCACCGATCGCTTCTTCCCATTGCGCTTTCTCTCGCCTGCGCGGCAGCACTGGGCCAGGCAAGCCCCAGGTGCCAGGTGCAGCCGAAGACCCTCGCCGCCATGCGCAACTGCTATCGACCACTTCTGGTTTTCAGCCCCACGGCCAATGATCCAAGGCTCAAGCGGCAGGCCTCCATCCTCGACACAGACGCCGACGACATGATGGACCGCTTCGTGTTGTTCACGCCTATCCTGCCGTCGGCAAAAGGCTTTGCCGCACCGCTCGACACGCCCTACGTTGTTCTCAGCGCTCAGCAGATGCAGGCGATCCGCTCCAAGTTCAACATTCCTGCGGATACCTTTCTGGTGCTGCTCCTCGGCGAAGACGGCAGCGAGGCCCTGCGTAGTGCAACTCCGATCGGCTCAACCCGGCTGAACTCACTCATCGACACCATGCCTTCGCGCAAAATCGAAATGCAGAGACCCCATGCCAATTGATCTCTACGTTCCGGCCTCGCGAACCCATCGGTTACCTTCCCCGACATCGGTTACCATCAATAGAGAGGCCAGACTATGACCACCGCCAGCTCGACCCCCACGCTG
>CAYVSQ010000241.1:0-12556 GCA_964453815.1 uncultured Acidobacteriaceae bacterium
TGCGTGCGAAAACGCGTGATAATGTCGGTTTTTTTCGTAGGTGCCAGCACGATGTGTGCGTTACTCCTGTTTTCTGTGTTCTCTACACTTCCTAAGTGTCTGCATCAAGAGTAACATGGGGGGCATTTCGGCGGCAATCAAAGCGCGGTATCTGTGGGGTCGAAAAATCTGCGCTCTAAGCGTAGGGATAAGGATTTGGGGTAGGTAATCAAATACAAGTAGACAGGGACCCGCCAGCGTTGGGCTATACCCTAAACCCTACACCCTGGCCCCACTCAGTTCCCTGCCCGCTCCTCAACCACTTCGGGCGGCGCAGGCACAATGCCAAGCTGGATATAAATGGGCCGTATCTCATCGCGAATCTCCCGGCGCCGCGACCAGAACCATGCCGCCCCCAGAATGCAACAGGTTCCGGTCACCATCACCGTCCGAGGCGCGCCGATCCAATGCGCCAGCGTGCCCGCCAGCAGGCTGCCAAACGGAGCCATGCCGACAAAAGCGGCCGTGTAATAGCTCATTACGCGCCCGCGCATCTGTTCATCCACCAGAGTCTGGATGATGGTGTTGCTGGCCGTAAGTCCCTGCATCATACCGAAACCCACCACCACCATCAGCCCCAGCGAAAGCCACAAGACGCGCGACATCCCGAAGCACACCAGCCCCGCCCCAAACATTGACGCCGCAATCGGAAGCATCTTCAGCAACCCGCGCACCGATTTGCGCAGCACCAGAGACAGCGCCGAGATCAACGCCCCCACGCCCGCCGCGCCCATCAGAAAACCCAGCGTATGCGGTCCGCCGTGCAGCACCTGCGCCGCAAAAACCGGCATCAGCACCATGTAGGGCATGCCCATCAGGCTGACCAGCGCGAAGAGCAGCAGAATATTGCGCACGGGCACAAAGGTCGAAACATACTGCCAGCCCTCGTGCAGTTGCTCAACCATTGATGCGGCCGCACGCTTCACATCTGGCACATGAACCCGCATCAGCAGCAGCGAAAAGATCACCGCGATGTAGCTCAGGCCATCGATGAAGAAGCACCAGCCCTCATTCGTCGCTGCGATCACCAGACCCGCCAGCGACGGGCCGATCAGTCGCGCCAGGTTCACCATCGAAGAGTTGATAGCGATGGCATTCGACAAGTCGCCGCGGTCCTCCACCATCTGCACCATGAACGACTGCCGCCCGGGCATGTCGAATGCGTTGATCAACCCTTGAAACGCACTCAGCGCCAGCACGTCATGGATCGTTATCCGATGCGAGAGGGTCAACCACGCCAGCGCCAGCGATTGCACCATCGCCAGAGCCTGTGTACATACCAGTACCTGGCGCCGGTCGAGCCGATCTACTAACACTCCTGCGAAGGGCGCCAGCAGAAATGTCGGGATCTGCCCGACAAAGCTTACCGTACCCAGCAGCAGCGCGGATTTCGTGAGCCGATAGACCAGCCACGCGGTCGCGATACGGGTCATCCAGGTGCCGATCAGCGAAATGCTCTGGCCGCCAAAAAACAGCCGGAAATTGCGATTTCGCAGCGCCCGCCAGGCATGGGAGTAATCCCGGCGACCCGGCACACCATCGCTCTTCACTTCTTCAGAAGATTTCTCAGAGGAATCCGCGCTCATCGAGTAATCATTTAGATGCCGTCAATATTGCAGCGATTCCTTCCTTATCGCTGTCCTGCTCCAACCACACGCATGCGCAGAAACACCACCACGCCCACCGGGTCTGTGCCATAAACCGGCCTGAGCCGCGATCCCACCGTATAGGCCGTGACCTGTCCTCCAATCGCCGTACCAAGGTGCGACAGCAGGTCAAAGTCCCGACTGTAGCCGAAGGTATACGCCTGCACGCGTCCTGCTGGCTCCTCTTCAAATCCCGGCGGTAGAGGATTCTCCCCCAGCAGCAGCTCCGTAGTCCGGTCCACATCTTCCATGCGTGTCCAAACATTATTTCGTGTCGCAAAACGCAACAATGACTCGAACAGATAGCTGTTCTGGATCACGTTATCCCCGAGCGAATGGGTCCGTCCCCACGCTGCTGTCGATGCCCAATTCCCTTTCGCGCCATCTCCCAGCGGCCGGTTATACATCACCGACGCCGTCATCCGTTCCTGATTCTCGGTCGGAAACAGCTGCTCCGGGCTGTGAATGCGTCCATAGGAATATTGCCCGCTCCAGTTCTGCCTGGGCTGCACGGTCAGCCGTGTCGACCACGAGTCGATTGCCCCCTGCTGCACCTGCCAGCGATGCTCGTTGGGCTCACGTCCGTGGAAACCGCTTCCTTCCAGTCGCACCATCCCCTGAGTGAACCCAACCGTCACCACATCATCGGCAATGTGCGTTGAATCCTCCTGATGGTGTCCCAGTGGGGCAACCGGATTCTCCATCGCCGACGCCCTGTGTGGATATGCCGTGGGCCCGATCGCAGGATCGCCCACCGGAGCCGCATAAAACGTCAGCAGCGTCTTCTCACCCAAACGCAAGTCATAGAGCGCAGCGAGTTCCATCACAAAATCGTGGGGATGCTGTCCATCCACAATCGGCTTCCCGTACGCCGTCTCGCCCTCCTGAAACAACAAAGGATATTGCCGCCCACTCACCGTCCACGGCTCCAGGCTGAACATAGCACGAAGCGTCACCTGTCCCGGTCCCCACGCGTGCTGCGCCATAGGCATGAACCAGTTTGTCGAGAAAAACTTGTCGCCTCCGCGTGGGCTTGTCTGCTGAGTATTCGCAATAAATGCATTCGCATGGAACATCAGCATCCAGTCACGGCGCATAGTCATCAGCATCGGTATCGGTGTCGAATTCGGCTCCGCGCTCGTGCCCGAGGTGTCGTGCAATTCCACCTCTTCAAGAAAAGTGGTCGCTTTGCCGCTCATATTCATCGGCATCTTCATCGACTGCTGCGCAATCGCGAACGGGCTCACCGCGAGCAGCAGTGAGCAAATCCAATTCCTATACACAAGATTCTCCCCGGAAGAAACAGCAAGGTAGCAGACACACGTCTGCCGCATCCTCGGTCGGCAAGAAAATCAGATTCGCAGATTGAATTTTGGAGGAGAGGCCGTCTCAGGAAGATTCCGTGAGACGGAACCGGCCCCAAACAAGACCGGAGCAACCACCCGCGCCGTCGCGATCACGGGCGTCTCAGCCGCAGGCAATAGCGGCACTGTAACCACGGTCCTCACCGCATGCTCGCAAGCTGGCTGCTGTGCCAGCCTAGATTTGCCTCCGTCGATATGCGTTGCACAACAGCCGTGCGCATCGCGGGGCAGCACGCAGCTCGTCTCGCACAATGCCGCTGACCAGGACATCGCCAAAAACAGTGCCGCCAGCACCACCCCAAATGTGGATCGACGTTTCACATCTTTATCCTAATGCGCCGCGATCTCGCCGCTGCCGCCGCCCGCGTGCGGATGATTCTTTTGGAGCAGGAACGATAGCGGGATCATTAGAATCGCAGCGCCGCACAGGATATAGAACACATCCACGTAGGCCAGCGTCTGCGATTGCTGGATGAGCTGACGATAGATCTGGCCCTGCGCGAAGCCACCCGCATTCGGAGGCCCGCTGCGGCCATCGAAATAATGCGTCAAAGATTGCACCTGCTGCTGGAAATTACTGTTGACAGGCGTCAGGTATTTCAAAAGTTGGTCCTGGTGGAAATTCGCTCGCTCCACCACCAACGCGTTGGTTAGCGAGATCAGGATGCTCCCACCGATGTTTCTCACAAAATTAATCAGTCCCGCGACCTGGTTGTTCTTCTCGCGGGGCATGCCGAAGTATGCCGCCGTCGTCACCGAGATAAACACCAGCGGAATCGCGAACACCTGCAGCACGCGCAGCCAGGAAGACTCCGCGAAGCTTAATCCCAGGTTGAGCCTCGTCGCCGTTATGAAGTAGGCCACCGTGAAGCAGAAGAAGCCGAAGGCGATGATATTGCGCGCCGGAAAATGCGTCACAGCCTGCCCGGCAATCGGCACGATAAGTAGCAATGCCAGGCCGCCGCCGGAAAGCGCGAGACCCGCTGAGGTCGCTGTATATCCCAACTGCGACTGGAGAAACTGGGGCTGCAATACGGTCGTCGCATTTAGAAAACCGCCGGTGAGCAGCATCAGAAAGCAGCACACGGCAAAATTTCTGTTCTTGAACAGCCTCAGGTCCATCAGTGGATTCTTGACGAACCACTCCCACACAATCAAGGCCACGAACGAGACCACAAAGGTAATCGCGAATGCCACGATGAAGTGCGAACCGAACCAGTCATTCTCCTCGCCCTTGTCCAGCATGATCTGGAGTGCGCCCATCGAGATCACCAGCAGACTCAGTCCGACATAATCCAACTTGAAAAAGTTCTTTTTATCGGGCACGTTCCACGGTGGATCCTCAACCAATCTATTCGTCAAGACCAGAGCCAAGAGGCCCACCGGGATGTTGATGTAAAAAATCCAGTTCCAACTGTAATTGTCCGTAATCCATCCACCCAGCGTGGGTCCTATCGAAGGAGCAAGCACCGCCACGATGCCGTAGAGCGCAAACGCCAGTCCGCGCTTCGCGGGCTCGAAAGAATCGGCCATGATCGCCTGCGCCATCGGCTGCAATCCCCCGCCGCCTGCTCCCTGCAGCACGCGGAACAGCAGCAGCAGCGGCAATGACGACGCAATGCCGCAAAGAAAAGAGCTGATCGTAAAAATCACGATGCAGCTCATAAAGAATTTCTTTCTACCGATAATGCTCGCTGCCCACCCGCCCATTGGCAGCACGACCGCGTTCGATACCAGATACGCTGTCAGCACCCATGTACTTTCGTCCTGGCTTGCGCCCAGGCTGCCCGCGATGTGCGGCAGTGCGACGTTGGCAATCGAGGTGTCTAGCACCTCCATAAACGCCGCCACAGCAACCACAGCGGCAATCAACCAGGGGTTGGCCTTAGGACGCCACTTATCCAGCGCGATTAATCTGGGCTCTGCTGTTGTCGCGGATGCCGCCATTGGTCTCTTGCGCTCCTCTCAAGCTCTTGCGAAGTGGCAGCAAACGCGGGCTTCTCGAGAATGGCCCGAACAATAGCAAGTAGATGCGCCCAGAACCGGAAACGACGCCAAAATCTCAGATCAGATACTTGTTCAGGAACTGCAGTGATCGCCTTCTCGCCACTTCGGCCGATTCTGGATCGTAGCTCGAACGTGGATTGCAATTGAAACCATGGCCGGCGTCATACCAGTAAATCTCCACTTCAGGATGTGCCTTCGCCACCGTATCCACTTCTTCCCTGGGAATGTGCTGATCCTTCCTGCCAAAGTGCAGCATCACCGCAGCCGTCGGCGTTTCGGCGGCAAACAACCCGATGCGGCCGCCATAATATCCCACCGCCGCATCGGCTTTGAGGCGCGTCGCCGCTAACCAGGCAATCATTCCTCCAAAGCAATAGCCGATGACGCCGCACTTCTTGCCGGTCTGGCTGCGAACATAGTCCAGAGACGCAGCTGTATCGCGAACTGCATTGTCCACATTGAGCTTCGGGACGAATGACATAGCCTTCTTTAGATCTTCGCCTTGATAGTCCAGCTCCATTCCGCGCTCGTAGCGATCGAACAGCGCAGGCGCGACAGCCAGAAATCCATCCTTCGCAAAACCATCCGCCACCGAGCGAATATGCGCGTTAACCCCAAATATCTCCTGCACTACTACCAGTCCGGCGATGGGCTCGCCCATCGGTTTTGCTACGTAGGCCTCCAGTTCATGCCCATCTTCCGCCTTCAGGTGCACTCGATCGCTCATATTCTCCCTCTAAGGCTTGGCTGTTGCATCGCCCGGCGAGCTTTTCGCTGCATCGGCCGCAGCATCATTTACAGCCCAATAACTGGCCCGCGCCACCACATGCGCTCCGTAGTTCTCGGCCAGTGAAACCTGAATCGTATGCAGGCCGGGCGTCAGGTCTGTCGGACGAAAGCTCAGCATGTAGCGATTGCGCGCATGGCTCGCCACTTCCGCCACGCGATTTTCGAAACCCTTCTCCCGGGTAAACGGGGCATACTCGCCCCCGCTCATCGAAGCCAGGGTCTTTGGGGTATTCTTCCGCATGGCGTTCACCGCCATCACGAGCGGCGCAAGCAAGTTTAGCTCCGTGCCCCCGTCGGTGTTGCCCTTGCCCCAGTCGATAAGCTCCGCTTTCGACGGAGAAAACGCCAGGCTCAGCACAAGCGTATTGGTAGTCCCAATATGCTCCACCAGTTGCGGAATCGTCACATTCCGGCTGCCATGGTCGCGCGACTCGCTGATCAGCAGCAGCACACGCCGATGGTCCGCCGGCCGATCTTCCAGCAGATCGACCGAAAAACCAACTGCATCGAGAATCGCTGCACCGCCGTCCCCTTCAGGTAGCTGTTGCAGATCGCGCTGAATGTAGCTCGTGTCCTTTTGAAAACCCTCCAGGTAAACCGGCTTGGAATCGAAGACGACAAGCGCGACT
This sequence comes from uncultured Acidobacteriaceae bacterium, assembly GCA_964453815.1. Taxonomy (GTDB): domain Bacteria; phylum Acidobacteriota; class Terriglobia; order Terriglobales; family Acidobacteriaceae; genus Silvibacterium. Next base: position 6,475 of record CAYVSQ010000241.1, read on the forward strand.
TCTCCGCGCTCTGTTCCCGTAAACAGTTCGAGCAGCGGCCCCAGCCGGGCAAATTTGTCGTACTCGAGCGGCGCATCGCGGCCCCGCTCCATGCAGATCACCAGCGATACCGGATCCGTGTCCAGGTCTTCCTCGACACGCACCTTCTGCTGTACGCCGTTATCCAGTAGTTTGAAATCTTCCGGCTTCAGCCCATACACCACCTCGCCGGAAGACTTCTCCACCAGCGTCGGAACCAGCACTACGCTGGTGTTCACACGAATCGTCGGAGCGTTGAACTGCTCGTCAGCAACAGGAGGAGGTAATGCCGTCTGTACTGGCGGCGCCTGGGAGGGAGGCTGTGCAGGCTGCTGTTGCGCCGGAGGCTCGCCCGGAAACGGCTCCTGCGCGGCACATGCGCCGGACATCGCCGCGAGAAGGAAGAGCAGGTTAAATGTCTTTCTGATCTGGCTCAGCAAGAAGAAAACTCCGCAGCTTTCATCAGACCAGATACCGCGTGCTCTGCCAAGTCTGCCTATCGTCGCTCAATAGGCGGCGTCGGGACACGATTATCCAATAGCATCGCGCAAAGCAAAGAATGCCGGCGTGGGCTGATAGTCTGCGTCGAACGGCAGGCACCGCTGCGGATAGCCATCCGGGCGCGCATATTTTGCGCCGTCCAGCCACGTGTAGCGATCCGTGATGCCCCAGGGCAGCACTGCGCGGACATTCGGCTCCGTAGCCATCATGGCTACGTAATTCTTGTATACCGCAGCCACCGCCGCATCCCGCTCCGCCATCGAGCCCTGCAGCTTGCGCTCGTTCACATCCATTTCAGTGACGAACACTTGCAGATTCATCTGCCGTACTTCACGAACAAATTCACGCAGCCCTGCGCCTGGCGCGGGATCGCCCGCCGTCAAATGGCTCTGCACTCCCACGGCATCGATCGGCACTCCGCTCGCCTTCATCCGCCGCACCAACGCCAGCACCTGTCCGCGCTTTTCGATCTGATCGTGAGTATCAGATTCGATGCCGTAGTCGTTGTACGTCAACAACGCTTTCGGATCGGTCTCTCGCGCAGTGCGAAATGCCACTTCGATATAGTCCGGCCCCACCAGTGCCAGCCATGGAGATTTGCGCATTCCATCAGGCAATCCGCTCTTTGTATCGATGGCCTCATTCACCACATCCCACGAATGCAGCTTGCCCGCGTAATGCCCGGCCACTGTCCTTATGTGATCGGTCAGAATCTGTCGCGCATTCTCTTTCGTAACCGTGCCCTCGAACCAGTCCGGCAGCGCTTCATGCCAGCACAGATTGTGCCCCCTTACCTTCTGCTCGTGCGCCGAAGCAAATGCAAGAATCGCATCCGCTCCTCGAAAGTCGAATTTATCCGGAGCCGGCCGCAGAGCCTTCCACTTCATCACATTTTCCGCGACCAAGATGCTCGACTGTGCGGCCACGGTGCCGGCGTAATCCAGCTCATTTGCAAGTCTTCCCGGAACCACCGCGCAGCCCACTGGCAGTCCGCGCGCCTCCGCATGTGCACGCAGCGAGCGCGCTCCGCTCACCTCTGTCGTGGCTTCAGCACGCGCGATCGAACCTGTGCCAGGCAAAGCGCCCGCTAGAGCAAGCGATGCCACCTTCAAAAACTCCCGCCGTGTCCGCAATTCTTTCTCCTACTTCCTAATGGTCAATCCCTAATCCTCGTTCCCTATTCCCTGCTCCCTGTTTTTTCCAACTCCCCGGTCCACTTCAAAAAATGCAGGATGCTCCATTTTTCACGCCATACAAAGCGCACCATATCTTTCGGTCTGATTTCGTCGGCCTTCATCCCCGAGTAGGTCTCGATCCGCCACTTCAAATATTCACTGTGCCACGGACGCAGGCGATGGCCGCGCGTCGCATTCCAGACAAATCGTATCGCCGCTATCACCCCGGACAGCACCTCAGTTACAAGTATAGGGACACGCGTAAGACAGGAACATCTGGCGTGAACTCGTGCAACAACCCTGAAGATCGGTGGTTATTGTCCTATCTTCGCCGTTGTCTTTGAAGCTTCCTCCAACTCGCGTGCTCGCGCGCACAGCTTCTTCAACTTGCCCTCAATCGAGCCATCGCCGATATGCTCGTCCTGCAATACCCCATCGGCATCGATCGTAAACGTGTGTGGAATCGCATTGACCGCAAACAGGCGCGAGAGCGATCCCTCAAAGCCCCCATCGCGATATTGCAGCCACGTCGCTTTCCAGGCTCACGCTTAGCACCACCAGCGGCTGACCTGAAACTTCTGCGCGATCCGCCGGATTTGCGGCAGCGCCTCCCGGCACGGTCCGCACCACGTCGCCCAGAAGTCGATCAGCACCACCTTGCCTGCATATCGTCGAGCGATATCCGCTGGCCATCTTCGGTGGTCACCGCAAACGCCGGAGCCATCCTCGCCCGCGCCAGTTCCGGTCTCTCCGTATAGCGCTGGGCCCGCTACCCTCTGCTGCAAAGACACTCACCAGACTTAATAACAACAAACGCTTCTTTCACCGCCTCCGGCGAATGTAACGTATCACGAAGAAAGCGTTGGAAAAAGGGAAAGTTTGTGCGCGATGCGGCTACTTACCACGCGGACTGATAGCCGCCGGCGACTGCTGTCCATTCCCAGTCTGCGAATCATTCAAGGTGTAGATCACCTCGCCCGGCCGCGCATAGTGTAGCCGCTCGCGTGCCTCGTGCTCGATTGCATCAGGGTCGCTCTTCAGCCGATCCAGATGCTCTTTCAGCCGCTCGTTTTCCTGTTGCAACGCATCGATCTGGTTATGCAGTTCACGATCCTCGACGCGCTTCTGCTGGTAGATGTTCACTCCGTTGCGGCCCACCATGACGTGATATCCAAAAAAGAGCGCGAGCACAATGGCCAGTCCCGTGGCGATGCGCCTGCGCACGCGGTAAACAAATTCCGCTGCGCGCGCCTTCATCTTTGGCTTTGTCTTGATCGAATTAGGCTCTGTCGGGCCACGTTCAGCAGTGCTCACACCCTGTTCCCCTGAGTTCTTATCATCGGCGCGAATTCACACGTTCGCATGCATTCTTCGCAGAAAACTCGCGCCGGGGGAATCTAATCCAGCACCCAATCCTTGGCGGCCTTGCTGAGCGCATCAGCATGGTTCTGTTTGCGCGCCTCCGTGTAGACACGTACCACCGGCTCAGTACCGCTCAGCCGGTAACAAACCCAAGAGCCGTCGTCGAGAATCAGCTTGAGCCCGTCGGTGCGCACAATCTGAGCCACCTTGCGTCCCCCCAGCTCCGTGGGATCCGTCTTGACCTTCTCTACGAATTTCGCCTTCACCTCGGACGTCAGGCGGAAGTTTTCGCGGTTCGGATAGAACTCGCCAACCTTGCTGAATAGCTCCTTCAGCTGGTCACCCAGGCTCTTGCCGCGCACCGCGACCATCTCGGCCACCAACAAGCCGGCGATCACGCCGTCCTTCTCAGGAACATGCCCGCGAATGGTCAATCCCGCGCTCTCTTCGCCGCCTATCGCAATCTTGTCCTCATTGATAAGCTCGCCAATGTACTTGAAACCGACCGGCGTCTCGTACAGCGGAACCTTGTAATATTCGGCCAACGCGTTCACCAGGTTTGTCGTCGCCACAGACTTCGCAACGCCATTCCGCCAACCGCGTGTCTCGATCAGATAATCGAAGAGCAGCGCAATAATGTAATTCGGCTGGATAAACGTCCCATCCTCATCTACGATCCCGAAGCGGTCGGCATCTCCGTCGGTCGCGATGCCGATCTTCGCGCCGGTCTCCTTCATCTTCGCCTTGCAATCGCCCAGCAAGTGGTCGGCCGGCTCCGGAGCATGTCCTCCGAAGAGCACATCGCGATAGTCATGCACTGTCGCCGTTTCAACCCCGTGCTCGCGCAGGATGTGGCAGCTATAGCCGCGCGCTGCGCCCCAGAAGGGATCGAACACCACCTTAATGCCGGCCTTTTGGATGGAAGGAAAATTTACCAATTCGGATAAACGCTTAAGATAATCCGGCTTTACGTCGACTGCTTCAAACTTCTCCTTGACATCGGGCGCTGGGATAGCCTCGCCGAGAGCCGCGATTTCCGCCTCGATGTGCTTCGTCACATCGGGCAGCGCCGGCGCGCCGTCGGGCGTTGAAAACTTGATCCCGTTGTACTCGGGAGGGTTGTGGGACGCCGTAAAGTTGATAGCACCGCCCGCTGACCGCCGACGCACCGCATAGGAAATCGCTGGCGTAGGAGCCGCCGCGGGAATCACGATCGGCGAGACGCCATACGCGGCCAGCAACTTCGCGGCCTCAGCCACAAACATCTCACCGAGGAAGCGCGTATCGCGTCCCACCAGAACCTTGTGCGACCCCGGCTGCGACACTACATACTTCGCGATGCCCGTTACCGTCCTGCGAACATTCGCCAGCGTGAATTCGTCGGTGACAATGGCTCGCCACCCTGAAGTGCCAAACCTGATCTCCACCGCCATGCGTTTCCCCTTGCCATGTGAACTCTACGAGATAGGATGTTTCCAGGACCCGCCGATACTTCAGCTTCTAAGGCGAGACAAATGACTCAGAATTCTACGCCTTCGGCCAACATCGTACTCTCTACCGCGAGTACCCGCGAAGAAGCCGATCGAATTTCAAGGGCTCTGGTCGAGCGCCGTCTCGCCGCCTGCGTCAGCCTTGTTCCAAATCTGACTTCGATCTATCGCTGGCAGGGCACGATTGAAGAGGCCCAGGAAGTCCTGCTGCTCATTAAGACGTCCACCGAAAGACTGCCCGCACTCGAAGCCGCGCTGCGCGAGATGCACTCGTATGAGATCCCAGAGTTTCTTGTCTTAGCAGTTGAATCGGGAAACCAGGCATATCTCGACTGGCTCTTCGCGTCGGTCGCGTCCTGAGATCCTTAAAGCTACTTGGCGTCACGCCAACGATGACGCACCACCGTGGGCTTTGTTATTCTTGGTTCAGGTTTCCATGCGTGTTCTATATGTGGTCTTCGTCGTGAGCCTTGTGGCGCTTGTCTGGACCGTCTTTGCCGTAAAACGTCACATCCGCGATCACGACGCGGAACCGGCTGACCCGCTGCATTTGACCGGCGGTAAAAACGACGATCCGCTCGAGAATTTTGAGTAGCTGGGGGTTCGAAAACATAATGAGGAATCAGGCACAAGTCGCTGTTTCCACAAGCGTTACACCTTCTGTCCCACTCTCGCCGTCTGCTTACCGCATTGCTGGTGCAATCGTCGGCAGCCTGCTGGTAGCCCTCTGCGCGCATGTCTCCGTACCGCTGCTTTTCACTCCCGTACCGCTCACGCTGCAGACTTTTGCGGTGCTACTACTAGGCTTAACCCTAGGCCCAGCCACTGCCTTTGCCGCGCTCGCTCTCTACCTCGTTCAGGGAGCCGCCGGCCTGCCCGTCTTCAGCCCCCACGGTCCCGGAGGCGTGCTGCAGCTCATTGGTCCCACCGGCGGATTCCTGCTCTCCTATCCATTCGCAGCAGCTCTCACCAGCCTGCTTGCACGCCGCATTCGCCCCGCTTCCTTCACCTCCTACGCCTTCTCAGCGGCTATCGGTAGCGTCCTCATTCTTGCCGTCGGCGCGTCCTGGTTCGCGATTCTTGCGCATCAATCCCTGATTGGGACACTGAAAATGACGGTATGGCCATTCCTGCCGGGCGACGCTCTCAAGATATGCGCGTCGGCTGCCGTCGCAATAGGAGTTTTCAAGCTTCGCAACAAATTTCGCGGTCCTTCTGCCAACCCCCATCGGGGGACGGCACTTTAGGCCTTTGCCCAACTAAGATTTTTCTGCTTTGAGCCATCGGCTCGTTTTGATAGTTCGAAAGGATCAGGAACCAGCAGTGACCGCATCTTCTTCCATTCCCGTTGATATCCCGGCAGGCTCTTCGTCGGTCCGCGAGATCAGTATTGCCCATAGTCCGGACTCCGATGATGCCTTCATGTTTTATGGATTGGCCACGAACAAGGTCCGCGTTCCCGGTTTCAAATTCACTCACAGCCTTACCGATATCGAAACGCTGAACCAGAAGGCGATAGGCGAATCCTTCTACGAC
>CAYVSQ010000242.1:0-2604 GCA_964453815.1 uncultured Acidobacteriaceae bacterium
GGAGATAATATCGCCAGGCTGGAGGCTCATGAAGCGACTGAGATAGCTGATAAGGTAAGCCACGCCGAAAACCATAGTGCACGTCGTACCGTTCTGGTACCGATGGCCATCCACATCGAGCCACATGTCGAGGTTTTGAGGATCGGGCACCTCATCGGTAGTAACCAGCCATGGACCGATAGGACCGAATGTATCCGCGCTCTTTCCCTTCACCCACTGACCGGTGCCCTCAAGCTGAAAGGCCCGTTCGGAGAGATCGTTGACAACGCAGTATCCGGCCACGTGGGAAAGCGCGTCTTCTTGAGAAACATACTTCGCTTCAGTTCCGATGACAACACCAAGCTCAACCTCCCAGTCCGATTTCGTCGACCCGCGTGGAATGATGACGTCATCGTAGGGACCACTGATGGCTGACGTTGCCTTCATGAATACGATCGGCTCGGCAGGTACCGGCGCCCCCGATTCGGCAGCGTGATCGGAGTAGTTAAGACCAATGCAGATGAACTTTCCAACACCGGAGACGCAGGGACCGAGACGGGGATTGGCGGGGACGACGGGGAGGGTGCTGTGATCGATCTGGCGGAGACGGTTGAGTGACTGCGGCGAGAGAGATGGACCGGAGATGTCGGGAAGGATGGCGGAGAGATCGCGAATCTGTCCGGTGGAATCGAGGATGCCGGGGCTCTCTGCACCTGCATCTCCGTAGCGAAGTAGTTTCATGCTTGTTCCTCAGTGACGGTCAACATTATTATGTTCACGCCGCCGGCGTATTTGAATGATTAAGGGCAGCGTGCTTGACCCTCACTACAGCAAGGTGACGTGGTAACCACAGACTTTGGTCGGCAGCGAGAATCCGCGTCCGCGTCCCAGGCTGGTGCCGGGCAGCTTCGAAATCATCGTCGTCAGCCGGTAAAAAAACTGCCGCTTATTTCGCGGCAGTTTTTTCCAAATGCCCACCGAAGGCGAAGCGCATCGCGGACAGAACTTTGTTGGCGTAGTCCGCTTCTCCACGCGAGCTGAAGCGCTCGTATAGCGCTGCAGTGAGCACATGCGACGGCACGGCTTCGTCGATGCTGGCCTTGATGGTCCAGCGTCCTTCGCCGGAGTCGGAAACGCGCCCGGAGAATTTGCTGAGCTCCGGGTCCTGAGCGAGGGCGGACGCGGTGAGATCGAGCAGCCAGGAAGAGATGACGCTGCCGCGCCGCCATACCTCGCTTACGTCGGCAAGATTGAAGTCATACTGGTAGTGCTCGGGGTCGCGCAGGGGAGTGGTCTCGGCATCGACCTCATGATGCCCCTTGCCGACATTGGCGGAACGGATAATGCCGAGGCCTTCGGCGTAGGCGGCCATAATGCCGTATTCGATGCCGTTGTGGACCATCTTGACGAAGTGCCCGCCGCCGCTGGGTCCGCAATGGAGATACCCGGATTCAGAGGTACCGCCGAGCTTTTCGCGTCCCGGTGTGCGCGGTATGTCGCCCACACCTGGAGCGATCGTTTTGAAGATGGGGTCGAGGTGCTGTACTGCCTCCTTCGAACCGCCGATCATCATGCAGTAACCGCGCTCGAGACCCCACACGCCGCCGCTTGTGCCCACGTCAACATACTCAATTCCCTTTCCGGCGAGGTGTTTGGAGCGGCGGATGTCGTCGATGTAGTACGAGTTGCCGCCGTCGATCAAAATGTCGCCCTTTTCGAGATGCGGCTCGATCTCGGCGATGGTCGACTCCACGGCGGCGGCGGGAATCATCAGCCAGATCGCGCGCGGTTTTTCGAGTTTGTTGATCAGATCGGGCAGCGCGGAGGCCCCGACGGCTTTGCTTTTGACCAACTCTTCTACAGATTGCGGCGACCTGTCAAAGACCACACAGTCATGGCCGCCGTGGAGGAGCCGCTTGACCATGTTGGATCCCATACGGCCAAGACCTACCATTCCGAGTTGCATAAAGAATCCTCTTTCGTGAGAGATTGTCAGATCGCATCGGGACAGTTCACTTTTCTAAGACGAAAGCTCACCGCCTCGAATGCCGGAGTCAGTATATGGGATCGAGAATACTCGTGTGTTTACAGCGTTCGCCTTGGAAGCAGTTTGCCCGAGGAGCGACAGTATGGGGACATACTAACTGTCTTGCCAGAACGGGCTGGCGCGACAGCCTCGCCCCCACAGCAACGCGAGCGTTACTTTCAAAGTCCCTTGAATGATTTAAGGTGTAAGCAGCCCAAATGCGGCCACGCCTGTCGTCGTTCCAACAAATACCTTACCGTTCGCGACCACCGGTGTAATGAACTTGTTATCGGTGAAGCTGTCTCGTCCGTTCGTTGCCTGGTTGCTATTGTAGAGTTCATGGCTCAGGTTGGCCGCATCGTAGGCGTGCAGCACGCCGTTGCCGGAGGAATTCTCGACCGCCCAGACGATTCCATTCTTCGTGCCGTTTGCACTCACACTGGGCGTTGTTCCCGGATAAGCAAAAACGGTGGACGACTGGCTTGACGGGGTTGTCTGCAACCGCGCATTGACCACGTCGAATGCCTTCAGCACATCACTTTGGCCACCGTAGTACACCCTTCCATTGAACCACGCGGGCATGCCCCACTCGCCCTGGG
>CAYVSQ010000243.1:0-8518 GCA_964453815.1 uncultured Acidobacteriaceae bacterium
ACGGATCTACGTCACAATTCTGGACAATGGTCCGGGCATACCTGACTCTGTTCGGACGACCTTATTCGATCCGTTCGTGACCGCAGGAAAACCCAACGGAACAGGCCTTGGGCTCACCCTGGCTCGTCGAGTAGCTGAAGAGCACGGTGGTAGCGTCTGCGTCGAGAAATCGAATCGAGAGAGGACCGTATTCACGCTGAGCCTAACGAAGAACAGATTTTTACTTTTAGAAGACCTGAAGAGTGGTAGAGCCGGCTTCGAGATCTGCGGCAATAGATCCGCGAACTGCTCATAAATAATGAACAACCGAGATGGGGCTCATGAAATGTCGGGAGACACGTTAACCGACTATACGAAAGTAATTCGCGGACAAGACAAACACTTGTAAAGTTTTTTGGCTCGTCTCGAGTGTTGTTACGGAACTAATTCCAGATTTCCTGAATCCGCCCATCTTCGATCCGAAGAATCGCGAAATAGTTCCGCGTATATTCTCGCGTCGAATCAGAAGGATCTTTGTCGCGCTTCTCCCACATCGTTGCGACAAAAGGACCGTTGGTGAATTCCAGCACCGGCGCATGCTTCCACTCTGGCTTGATGTCCTGAGGCTGATGGAAAGATGGAAACGACGGCTCCGATAAAGGACAGATGACGCCCAACAAAGATCAGCAACGCCGGCGGCCAGCGATCAGATCGCAAGTGAGAATACTGCGATCGGCACTCACGGCACACCAACGTTCATCAATCTGAACCAGCCGTATCCTCATCAGGTATTCACAGTCCTGATCTGGCTACTGCCCTACGCGCCACGGGGACGTTGTGGACCAGTCCGTCAGCTTGGACAGTGCCCACTCGTTTGACTTCTCCGTATGGCAGGACGTGCACGGATTGGGAATGCCAAACTGCTCAGTGAGCTTCGGTGAGATAAAGCGAAAAGTGTGGCTGCTCACAAAATTGTTACCGAGTGTTTGAGCGATCTTTGGCATGTGGCACGAAGTACATCGGCTGCCAGCGCTGTTCTCGCCGTGGTGCGTGTGCTCACTCACCGTGCCGTGGAGTCCTGCCGGGTTGTCTTTGGTGTGGCAGCCTAGGCAAAGTTTGTTGCTCTCGGCAATCAAGTTCGAGGAGTTCTGGTTGCTATGAACCTGATGACAGTCAAAACATCGTATTTCACGGTGGTACATGACACTCTGGACGAAGTCGTTTCCCTGCATACGGTTTTTGTGTGCAGAGCCGTCCGGCCAGAAGTAGAAGTCCTGAGTTCCGAGTCGTGACTCCTCCAGACTCCAGACCTCGGCAAGCCGCTGTCCGGGAAGGAATCCTACTGGCCAATCAACGTACTTGCCATGCGTTGGCACCTCAATTGGCCGCCCTTGGCTGTGGCACTGCATGCAGGTATCGTTCCCCCGGACATAGTCGAGATTTACTGGATTCACGATGTTCTTTGCTGTCGGATGTGCCACGTGTTCACTGCCGGGACCGTGACACTTTTCGCAGCCCACGTTCCATTCAGTCACCTGCTTCGTTTCGAGGTTGTAGTTCACGGAATGGCACCCATCACAGGTCGGTCCAGTAGGGCGCTCCGCATTGTCCTTCGGATAAAACCGCACCCACCAGTCGGTTCCATCGGCTACGTGGTACGGCAGCCATTTGCGGTTCTTGATATCCCACTGTCCAGGCAACGGGTAGTAGTCGTCTCCGCGCTTCGTAAAGTACCGTTGCTTCCAGCGGCTTCCATACACCAAGGCGACCTGACCTAGGTCGAAGGGGCGATTCGGATCAGGATGCGTGAAGTCGCCTAGCACCGCCTCTGGATGGATCTTCGGGTCGCGCACGACATTTGCCATGCGCGTCTGTTTCCAGCCGTCAAAAGCCTTAGCGTGGCATTTCCGACAGCTTTCGGAGCCGACGAACTGTGCATGCTCCAAACCTCCCTGCGACACTGCTCGACCGGGAAGAAGCAAGGCCAGAGAAATAGCCGAAACTATGCCAAAGATGCGCATTCGATGTCGCCCCATCCAAGCATCGGACAAGAACGTTAAGGTTAGCTGAATGAACCGCCATTCTCCTCTCCGTTTTGTTCCGGCCAAAACCCAATCCCCTGTCCTTCCGTTCTCGACGACCGTAGGGATTCTGGAAGACGGGTGAATCGGTGAATATGTGAAGATGTTCCGCTGTCGGCGCTGTCTCAGTCTCCATATAGGAGTCCTCTCGAATCATTTGAAAAGACATTGATGGACAATGTGAGTTAGCGGTGAGTCAAGAGGCTCAGTTTCTCGTGAACGGCCTGGAGGTCAACCGTGCTCAGTGACACATACCGCTTGGTCTTCTCCAGCGTTGAATGCCCGAGCACCATTTGCAGATGAAACACGGAGCCATCGTTATGAAATCAAGTGGATGGCTTCCGGATTGCACGTCATCCGCCGGCAGTTGAAGGGTAGTGCGAACTCGGCCAAAGACTGGATAGATAGGGAGAATCCCACCCCCTTTAGGATCGAAACGTCGACAAATCGGCCCGGGCGAAGCAATGGAGGGTATATTGGCTCCTAGCCGGGAAGCAAATTGAGAACGAATAAGGTCCCTATCAATGGCCGAAAAGGACAAGCCGTGGTTCCTCCGAACCCCAACCCGGTGGACACACGTCCGAGCAGTGCCCTTAAAACGACTGTGGGTGTTGATGACGGCGGTCTTCCTTTTATTCTCGGTGATCGGCTTCTACGTCGACCTGAATTGGTCAAGGGGGGAGATGCCCTATGCAGTCGTGGTGGCGATCGCCGTTAGCAGCGGACTGAACGCTGTGCTTTGGATTGTCGTACTGTCCCGCCTGTCGAGGCTATTTCTTATCGGCCTGATTGTGCTGCAATTCTTCAATAGTTCGTTCAACACCTTCCTTGCGAATTGGATGATCCGCACCTTCAATCTGCAGCCGGTTACTTCGGAAGCGGGAATCCATTTCGCGTCAACCGCGACGATGTGCGTGGTCATTGTCTCCTACGTCTTTTTCGTTGCATACATTCGGCGCGAGGGCCTGGAGTCGTTTCGCATGCAAAACGAGTTGAAGCTGGCACATGGAATTCAAAAAACACTCGTTCCACCTGTTACGTTACGGTCCGCTCGTTTCGACGTGTACGGCATCTCATGTCCCAGCGATAAAGTAGGGGGGGACCTAGTGGATGCGCTGTATCTATCCAACGGGGACGCGATCGCCTACCTGGCCGACATTGCTGGACACGGATTGCAAGCCGGAATCTTGATGGGCATGCTGAAGTCAGCCGCGCGCACAGCGCTACTGGACTCTGGTGGATGCGAACCGGATCGAACTCTACCCGTTTTGCTGGATCGGCTGAACAGCGTGCTCCCTGGGGTGAAAGAGCCGCATATGTATGCGACGTTCACAGGCTTCCGGCTGGGAGCGGATGGCAGCGTGTTCTACGCAGTGGCCGCGAGTCCTCCAATCCTGCACTGGCACGCTGCCGAGCGGCTCTTGTCGCGCAAAGACGAACCGCAGATTCCTCTTGGTTTGTTGCCTGTGCCGAACTTTGATGGCGAAATGCTCCAGACCGCCCCGGGAGATCTGGTGGTAGTCGCGACCGACGGGATTCTGGAAGTGTGCAACAAGCCTGAAGAAGAATATGGTGTGGAACGACTGAAAGAAGTGATCGCGGCAAATGTCAGTGATTCTCTGCCCGAGCTAGCGGAAAAGATTCTTGCGTCAGTGCGAAGGTTCGGTGCCCAGCTTGACGATCAGACGATCTTGATCATGCGCCGTTTGTAATGCAGGGATCATAGGAACCGGCGAAAGCTGCCATCAGTTCTACGCTGGGAAGCCGAATTCTCCTTCAAAGATCGGCCAGTGCAGGTATGCTTGAAATTCACATTGCAACTTTGAAGTGCTTGATTCGTGCGACCTTTGAGCGTGGACCTAACCCGTCAGAGTAAAGGATGATTTTCTGGATGGTCGCCTATCATCTTCGGAGTCCATGCTGGACATGGAGGATATGTTCAATCTGATAACTGCTCTGTATACAAGAACCGCGGCATTCAGTTGTTTGGCAGAAAAGGGGGCAAACAATGCAGCATTTTTCTCTGAGGTTCAAGCGGGCGACAGGTGTGAGACCTTTCCATTCTGCGGCGTTGAGCAGCATGCTCTCAGTTTCGGGAAGCTTTCTCCTCATTCGTATGGCGTGGCCCGATCCTCAGAATCGCGTGCTGACCGTCATCGGACTGGCGGTCTTAGCACTACTCCTCATAGTTCAACTCACGCGAATCCATCGGATCTACAAAGTAGCGTACCCGCAGGCAGAGGGAAACCCTGTACTGAAACGAACGCTCAATGAAATGCTACGGACATATCTCTGGGGCAACGTGATATTTTCACTGCTTGTGCTGGCTGTCTTTCAGTTTTCCCTTAGCCATAAGTAAATTCTTGGAGCAATTACGTCGCTCTCTCAAGCGCCTACAGGCGCCGGGGTCCGCAAGACGAAGGCCTTCAAGTCCTCTTGCGTGGGCGCATCGGAAGGGAGCCAACTGTGGCAGCGCCGACGCCATTCTGTAGTCGTCACTGTTACGTTTGTGAAGTATTGCCGCTCGCGGAAACCGTTCAAAACGGGGTTGCATGTTGCCTCCTCCACGGCGACCATATTTCGGAGGATATCGGCGTAAACCATTGGATCTAGGGCGATTAGCTCAATCGGATAGAGCACCGGCCTTCTGAGCCGGGGTTGTGGGTTCGATCCCGCCTCGCCCACCATTTATGACTTAAATGCAACGGCTGTGGCTACCTGCACTCTGATGTGCCAGTGACCGACCGTTTCACCCGAATGAAAGGAGAGTAAGATGAACACCGCAAAAATCACTCGTCGAGACATAAACTCCGGGTTTACTTTGATTGAATTGCTTGTAGTGATAGCAATCATCGCCGTGTTGATCGCACTTCTAATTCCGGCCGTCCAAAAGGTGCGGGCGGCGGCGCAAGATGCTGCTGCGGCAAATGACCTCACCCTGATCGGGAAAGCGGAAATAACCTACCACGCAACAAGGGGCGCATACACCGATTCCTTAAGTGCTCTTCCAGGTTTACCTGCAGGTATCGCAAGCGGTCAGGCGGACGGTCACAATTTCTCGATTCTTAGTTCCTCCCGTGCCGCTTTCAAGGCGCGGTCCACCCCGACTGAACCAGGCAGGACAGGAACCAAGACTTGCACGATCGATCAGACTCTCGCCATCACATGCTGAACGGGAGACCCGTGGCACTGTGTTGTGAAGATGCATCCGCTCATTTGCAGCAGGATTTGTCAGGATTTCGCCCGCTCTGGCCTTTACAATTGCGCTACTCGATTTGCGAAAGGTTGGGGGATATACATGACATTGCTTTTGCTGTGCTTTCTGATCGGGGTGATAGCCGGGCTGCGCGCGCTGACACCTCCAGCCGCCGTCTGCTGGGGTGCATATCTGGGTTGGTTGCATTTTGCGGGAACCAGTCTCGGATTTATCGACCACATTGTGACGCTGGTAATTTTCACCCTGCTGGCTCTGGGAGAAATCGTTAACGATAAGCTGCCGAAGACCCCGGCGCGTACTTCGATCCAAGGGATCATCCCGCGCGTTCTGTTTGGGGCGTGCAGTGCGGCGGCATTGGCAGTAAGCGCCGGCGGCGGCCTGATTGTCGCCGCCATCCTCGGCGTCATCGGCGCTCTTGCCGGGACTTTTGGCGGATACAACGTTCGCCACGCCCTGGTGACAAAGGCAAATTTTCCTGATTTGGGCGTAGCGCTGGTTGAAGATCTCGTCGCAATCGGAGGTGGCCTGCTGATCGTCTCGCGGCTGTAGACGGGTCTCTCATAAGAAGCTAGTAACCTCCAGAGCCGGACCTGACAGGTTCTGATTTCTGACCTACCTACTTCTGCGCAATGGGTAGTTCGAGGTGGGAGCCTTCGTAGATGTGCTGTTCGGCGGGTCTGTAGTCGGCGGGCTGGGTTGTCATGATGTTGGGCACGAAGGTCTGCGGGTTGCGATCGTAGAGCGGAAACCAGCTGCTCTGTACCTGTACCATGACGCGGTGGCCCTTGAGGAATACGTGATCCGCGCCGTGAAGGCTGAATTTGTATTCCTCCGCCTGATTGGCGGGGATCGCTTCAGGATGTTCGACACTCTTCCGGTAGCGTCCACGGAAAATCTCGTCGGCGATCATGAGTTGATATCCCGACATTTTTCCGAGGGAAGGATCATCGGGATAGACGTCGATCAGTTTGACGACCCAATCGCTATCGGTGCCTGACGTGGAAGCACGAAGGTCGGCGACGATATCGCCGGTGACAGTGAGATCGTGATCAAGGAACGGCGTGGTCCAGGTGGCGACATCTTTGCGTTCACTGTACGGGCGCTGGTTCTCGACCAGCCATGGTCGCCAGCCTGAACCTGTGGGTGCATAGGTGGCTTCGATGGGCCGTTTGCGGTAGGGGATGGGGTTGGCTGGGTCGGAGATATAGGCAGTGAAGGCCTTGTCGCTCGCCGGCTTATCAAAGCTTAGCGTGCCATTCGCGCCAAGATAGAGATCATGTTCGGAACTATTCCTGGGCGGCCAGTGGCTGTAGTGCACCCATTGATTGGTTCCAGTTTGGAAAGATGCGGTGTCTTCGAGGTTGAAGCCCGGCTGGTCTTTCAAATAGTGGGCGAAGAAGGGCGCTTCAATCTGCTGTCGGAACTCGTCTCCGGTGGCGGCTC
Source organism: uncultured Acidobacteriaceae bacterium (assembly GCA_964453815.1). Classification (GTDB taxonomy): domain Bacteria; phylum Acidobacteriota; class Terriglobia; order Terriglobales; family Acidobacteriaceae; genus Silvibacterium. Next base: position 6,721 of record CAYVSQ010000243.1, read on the forward strand.
CGAAATCGACGGCACCGAGGTGGCGCGTGGTAAGTCCCCACTGACCGTGGTTCCACGGACCCAGAACGAGGAAGACTTTCTGGGCGGCATCATGCGGTTCGAGAGCGGCATATTCGGCCTGCGGTCCCCACATGTCTTCCTGGTCCCACCAGCCTCCTACTTCGAGGGTGGGTACGGCGACCTGCGTGAGATGCGGCTGCACAGCGCGCGAACGCCAGAACTCGTCATAACTTGGGTGATCGAGAAAGCTCTGCCAGGTGGGCAGGCGGCCCGTGCCGGATTTCTTCCCGGCTGCGGCGAAAGAGCCGGCATTGAGGAAGTAGGTATAGGCGTCTTCGTTCAGCTTCGTGAAGGTAGCCTCCTTGCTGGACTCCATGCCGAGGACATAGTCGTAGCCGTAGGTCTGGCGAAAAGCTCCGTTATGGAAGAAGTCGTCGCCAATCCACACATCGGTCATCGGCGCCTGCGGCGAGATGGCCCTGACGGCGGGATGCGGGTCGATGCCGGCCTCGGCGGCGAGGAATCCGGGATACGAAACGCCGACTACACCGACGTGTGCGTTGTTGTTGGGGATGTTCTTGATGAGCCAGTCAACAGTGTCATAGGTGTCGGTGCTCTCGTCGATCTGCGCGGGATCAGCAGACCTGGGATCATGATGGGGGGCGATAGGGCGCATCATGACGAACTGGCCCTGGGATTCGTAGCGGCCCCGGATGTCCTCCATAACGAAGATATAGCCGCTCTGGGCAAGCTCGGTATAGCGCGCGTTGATGGAGTCAGAGTCGGAGCCGTCAACTCCATAGGGCGTGCGCTGCATGAGGAAGGGCAAAGGCTCGCTGGTGTCCGTCGGGCGCAGGATAATGGCGTGCAGCTTGACCCCGTCGCGCATGGGGATCATGACCTCCTGCCGGCTGTAGGGGCGGAAATGATAGCGGATCGACTGATCAGAGATCCGCTCGAGGAGCGTTTCAGACGAGCCCACTTTACGCTTTATTCCAGTGACCTTGCCGGCAGCGTCGGTTATGAAGACCAGATGCTGAGGCGTCTCCTTGACGGCGAAGCTGGTTGTGGATTCGGCGGTGAGCTCTTGATGGGGCGAGCGAGCTGATTCGATGGCCAGACGGTCGCCTTCGCGAAATACCGAGATGACTATTTCCGGCTCCTCTGCATAGCGATATTGTCCCACGAAGCGGTCGAGGGCAGCGGTATCGGGATGTGATGCGGCAATGTGGGATGGAGTGGCGCTTTGTGCGTTCGCGGCGGGGAGCACCGTAAGCAGGGATGTCAGAATGGCGGCACGGAGGGTGAGGCGGCAATGCATGCGGGGAATATTCTCCTTGAGGAAAAGCTAGTGTATCCGGTTGACATCCGGCAGGGGCGATTGTGAGCGATGTATCTGTGATTCGTTGCCGCAGCACGCATTGTTGGGCCTCCAACATCGTTACATATTAGTCTTGGACGCAGCCGATGCAGTTTTGCATGCAGTGCAAAACTCGCCAGTGATCCCTTTGCCTTCTTCCACGGTAAAGATACGGTCAACTGAAGGCAGTTTCACCTTCTCGACGCTCCCGCTCGGCCAGTGAATCTCGATTTCATCTACCGTAGTTGTGTCGCCCAGGCCGAAGTGGACACGCTGGTCGTTTGAAGACATGTAGCTACCGCCGCTGAGCACATCTCCGCGCTGACGAATGCCGTTGGCAGTGAGGTAGACGGCGGAGCCGATGGCATCGCGTGGACTCCTGGGACCGCCAACGAGCTTCAGCTCAATCCAGTGGTGATTGTCTGGACTAACGTTCCG
>CAYVSQ010000244.1:0-3637 GCA_964453815.1 uncultured Acidobacteriaceae bacterium
AGAGAATTGTGAAGGTGCTGTTGAGAGGTTTACACGGGAAGTCCGCAGGCTAGAGTCGCTCTCGCACCCGAACGTTGTCCGCGTGCTCGACAAATCCCTCACAGGCAGTCCATATTTTTTCGTGATGCCGCTATTTCAACACACGCTGGAAGCGATTCTTCCGGCACTTAGCAATCAGCCAGTACGCTTCAAAGCCATTTTTGAAAGCATCATGGATGCGGTCGAGTATGGCCACCGGGAAGGGGTATTGCATCGTGACCTTACCCCGCGAAATGTCCTCCTGGACGAGGCGGGCAATACTGTCGTGAGCGATTTTGGCTTAGCTCGCGATTTGAATGAAGAAGAACGCTTGACGTGCACCGGACAGGGCTTTGGAACTCACGGATATGTGTCTCCGGAGCAATGGAGCAACGCAAAAACCGCTGACAAAAGGACTGATATCTACAGTCTAGGCCGCATCCTTTATGTTCTAGCTGGGGGACTGGCGCATGAACAGGATATCGGTAGCATCAATCCTGTGCTTGGAGGGGTCGTACAGAGGGCAACATACAGTAATCCGGCTAAGCGCTTCGCAAGTGTATCGGACCTGAAAGTAGCGTTTGAATCTGCGATGAGCATCCTGCTGGGTAGTGTAGAGGAAGGCAGCATCGATCGAATCCTTGATGAAATTGCGACCAACCCAGGAAATTTGATCGCTGATGTTCCTCGCTTGCAGCGTGTTCTTGTAGGACACGAAGAAGATGGCGATATGGTGCACAAAGCTCTCATGAAGCTGCCGGCGGAAGCATTTCAATATTTCGAGCAGACAGCTCTCCCACACCTTCAAGCGCTCGTGACGACATTCGCGCGGTACACCGCAGATCAGTCGTGGTCATTTACCTATACCGATCAGATTGGAAACCATTGCGCCCAGCTCTTTAATAGTTCCACGGACGTTAGCATTCGCATGGCGCTGTTGAAGACCGTTCTCGAGGTTGGTGCCTCGCATTATCGCTTTGACGTTATGCGCACGTTTGGCCTGATGTTACAGGCAAGCGCTTCGCAAGATGAAGCTCACTACATAATGAGCCAGTTCAATGGAGATCCCCTCCTACAGCAAGTGAAAGACTTTGTGGAAGTCAGCAAGTTACCGTTCGGCCTTTCTCGCCTTTTTGCGGCGTGATTGTCTTGAGCGCTTCGAAGGAACGATCATCAAGACCGGTAGGTGTAGCTTGCCGCATCTTCTGAGGAGCGGCAGCGTCTGCACAGTCTTGCTTCGGCATCGAGGATCCTGCTTAGGCAAGAGAGCGGGCGTCAGGGAGGGAGGGCGCACCCCCGCGTTTCGTTTTTGTGCGTGAAATAAATTCTCATCTCGAAGCGAACCATTTTGGCGGTAAACCCGAATCAATGTGTGGAGAAGGAAATTGACCGACCACGAAGAGGTTTGGAAGAAGATCTCCAATGCAGATGCGGCGGCATTTGACGCATTCTACCGGGAGAGTGCACCGCGGCTTCGGGCGTTTCTGCGCCACATCGTCGGAAATCCGCAGGCGGCCGAGGATGTTGCGCAAGACGCGTTTACCCAGATATGGATTCGGCCCAACGGCTTTCAGCCCGAGCGCGGGAGCCTTCGCGGGTATCTCTATGGGATTGCGAGGAAGCGCGCCGCGGAATGGTGGCGAAACCAGACACCTTCCGATGGGGCCGCCGGGCCCGAGCCGAGCGACTGCAAGACTGAGGCAGCTTCCGTGATGGGAGATGCGCTCGCTCGGCTCCCCGAGGAGCAACGAGCATTGTTATGGCTGCGGGAAGTAGAAGGACAATCGTATGCGGAACTCGCGGTCATTCTGGAGATCCCCATAGGAACCGTGAGATCGCGGCTGTTTGCGGCGCGGGAGGCATTGCGAAAGATATGGCGGAGCGATTGGAGGCCCATATGAGATGCGAGGATGCAGCGGAGTTTGTCTCCGCACTTTACGACGGTGAAACCATTCCGCGAGCGGCAGCCGAGCACGTCAGCTTGTGCCAGGCCTGCCAATCGCAGTTGAAGGAGTACATCGAGATGGGTGTGGAGTTGCGGCGAGTGGCTAGCCTCGATGCGGAGAGCGAGGTGAAGGACCGCACCTGGGAAAAACAGCCGGGAACCATTCGAAGATGGTGGCAGAAAGGATGGGAGACGATGAGGATTCCAAGGATGGCATTTGTTTTGTTGTTGACCATGGTCGTGGCGATAAGCTCGGGTCTCACGCTGATTGGAGTGCGGGCGCATGAGCACGGAACCGTGGCCATACTGAAGATTACGCCGCCTGACAAGGAAACCGTCATGAACATCATGCCGTGTCCGTTGTCGACCGAAGACAAAAACTACTCGGATTGCGATAACTCGGTTGGGATGAGATCAGGCTCATTCAGCTACAAAATCAAATTGCTTTCGCGAGATGGCAATCGGATTCAGCTCGGTGTCCGGGCAGCCTTTGTAAACCGCGCTAATAGCAGAGAAACGGTGGCGCAAAAACTCCAGGGCGCGACGGAGCGGGAGTACTGGTTCGAGCCGGGAGAGCCGCTGAAAATCGACGTTGATGGACTGGGACCGGTGGCCGTGACGGGTGAATGGCAGGACCACATGCCATACTTCGCAAAGATGGATGTGGAACACAATCTGGAGCCGGGGCTAAACGAGCTCCGCATGATCTCTCCCATTCTTCTGCGCGGCGATCGAGTGGTGTTCGATGCTAAGGGAGGCGCCGCCACAACGAGCGTCCCTAACGCCGCGTTCTGGGTGAATGTGCCTGGAGACGGGGTTTATGTTCTTTCCATGTCGCCCATGCCAGACAGTGTTGAAGCGCATGCAGTGGACAACCGCGTGACTTTCGAGATTGGCGGGCGATCCTATCAGTTTGTTACAGGCGCTCCCATTACGAGAGCGGACAAGGTATGGATCCTGCATCGGGCGGGTGCGAGGTTCCCTATGAATGGCGTATTTGGAAGCGGTAGCTCAGATGGCTTGCTCCCGTTGTTGCAAGCAAATAAATGAGTTTATTTCACCGCGCTCGGCCCTCAGACTTTGTCGGCAATAGCAATTCAAAAACTACTCGGGCGTCGGACGCCCGAATTAATGTGCACGCTTCATTCTCCCGAATCCGAGAGCCAGCGCCCTGATCCCTGAAACCTGCTCCCAACCACGCATGCGCAAGCTTCATAATGTTTCTGGGCCCGAGATATTGTGAAACCGACACTTTAGACCCGAAGAAGCCTTCTATCTCGACAAAAACGGAGGACGAAGTTTCATAGCCTCATCCTCCCAGGCCGACGACTACTCGTCGTCGGCTCCGTCCGAAGGATCATCTGCGGCTCCAACTTTAGAGAGCCGCTTCATGCTGACGGCGTGGATCTCGGCGATCCGGTGCTTGAAGGTGGTCCCTTTGACCTCATCCTCTACCTCGCGATAGCGGAGAATGCCTTCCAGGATGACGAGCTGCCCCTTCTGGAGAGTCTTGGCGAAGTTCGAGAGATTCCTCCAGGCATAGACGCGATGCCATTCGGTGCGATTCTCGTAGTCGCCTTTGTCGTTCTTCCAGCTCTCCTGGGTTGCGATGTTGAGGACAACGTACTCTTTGTTGTTCTGAGCGGTTTTGGCTTCTGCGTTCTGTCCGAGGCG
>CAYVSQ010000245.1:0-15844 GCA_964453815.1 uncultured Acidobacteriaceae bacterium
TTCCAGCAATTCCTCCCATGTAACCTCGTGGCCCAGCTGACCGGCCATTCGGCCCAGCATCGCGCTCAAGGCGCTCTCCACACCGATAGCGGCCTGATTATGGAATTTGCCTGAGACAATGCTCTCGATAAAGCCGCGATCCTTCTCCTGATCGGCCAGAGCGAGATTGTCGGTAAACGCTCCATTTGCGGCAAACGACGCGCCTCCCGCTACCGGCTTCGCGGACGAATTGTCAGCCCAAGTCCACGCATTGTCACCGATGATCCGGAGCGGCCCGGAGTAGGGCGCTTCAGCAATAGCGCGCGAGCCGAAGACCCTCTGAGAAACATCAAACCAGCCGTTCGTGCCGAACTGAGTCGAAGAAAAGCTCACATGCACATTGTCGGGATAGGTGAATATGACCTGATAGTTGTCCCAGTTATCTCCGAAGTGCGTGAGGACATTCCTTCCGCCCGTAGCTACTGCCTTGGTGGGGTGCGCCTTGAGCACCCAGTTACAAATGTCGATGACGTGAATGTTCTGCTCGACCAAAATGTCTCCGGACAAGGTGCGATCCCAAAGCCAGTTGCGCAGACGAATTTCATCGTGAGACATCGTCGCAGGCCGATCGGGGTAAGTCGACGCCGGTGCATTATAGTGAGCGGCGATCGAGGCGATCTTGCCCAGATCGCCATTCTGGATACGGCGCACAATTTCGACAAATGGTGGCGCGCTGCGAATCTGGAAGCCCACGTCGAGGCTCAGGCGGCCCTCCACGCGCTTGCCGATCTCCAGCGCCTGCATTGCCTGCGTCACGTCCACGCCAACCGGCTTTTCACAATAGGCATGCTTGCCGGCGCGGACCACCGCATCGAGATGCTGCACATGGAACCACGGCGGAGTAGAGATTTGCACCGCGTCGACCCCATTCGACGAGGCGACTTCCTCGAATGCCTTATAGCCGCGAAAGATCAGTTTAGGATCGACGCCCGAATAGCCCAGCGTGCCGGCGAGTTCGTCGAAATGCGCCTTTCCCTTCTCAAGCTGGTCAGGAAAAATATCTGCGACCGCGACAATCCGCGCGCTGGTGTTCTTTGCGAACGACGTAGCCACCGAAGTTCCGCGATTGCCGCAGCCGAGGAGTGCCAGCCGCACCGCTGAGTTGGCTTCGTAACCGAAGGCCGTTCGGGATTTCAGAAGCAGTAGCCCCGAAGCCGCAGCCGTACCACTGATGAAGTCTCGTCTATCCACAGATTCTCCTTATGCGTGACTGCCTTGTACCTGGCCAATGATCCCTTCCAGATACACTCTCTCTTTCTTTACGTCTTCAATCTGCTGAGGGCCTGAGGTTTCACGTTCGATGGTGATCGCGCCGCTGTAGCCGAGTTTGTGAAGCCTGGTAAATACCTGCAAAAAGTCGACTAAGCCGGTGCCGATCAGCACCTCCTCACCCAGCTTCATTGGATCGGTGGGCCATCTGCCGTCTTTCGCATGAACACTCTTCACGTGCGGGCCGATCATGTCGACGGCATCCACCGGATTGGCTTTGCCATAGAGAATCAGGTTCGCGGTGTCCAATCCTACGCCCAGATTCGGCTGGTCTACGTCTTGAATGGCGCGCTTCATGGTGGTGGGAGTTTCCTGCCCGGTCTCCATAAGAAAGTCTTGCCCGTTCGTAGCGCAGTGCATGGCAACCTCACGAATGGCAAGCACAGTCTCCTCATATAGCGAATCTCTAGGATTCTCCGGAATGAAGCCGCAATGGGTCTGCACGCGCGGAACCCCCAGCAGCTTCGCGAAATCCGAGGTTTGTTTCAATGCGTCGATTCTGGCTGATCGGCTTTCGCGCGGCACAAGGCCAATGGTCGAGGGTCCATTGAGAAAATCCCATACCAGCCGGCCCGGCCCCACGACCTCGACACTCGTTGCGACGACACCATACTTATCCAGCAATGCACGCAATTCCTGTGCAAGGGATTCGCTGAACTTGCCAAGATAGCCATCCAACGAAAGAAAGCAGTTGGAAAAGCCCAGTTCCTTAACCCGCGAGATGGCGGCCTCCGCCCCAGTCGCAGGCTGAATCATCAGGCCGAGCGCCATGGGCTTCAGGGCATTCTGCGCGGGCGGCGCAGCGATCGCAGACAACAGATTCGATATCCCGATTCTTCGGCCGGAAACGCGACCGGCAAACGCGCCGGTCTGAAGGACCGTCGCGCTCATCGTGGCTCTGAGGAAAGTTCTCCGATGCATGCCTCACCTCGCTGAACAACGTTCCAAGAGGAAAGCCTATCAGAGCGTCGTCGCATTGCATCGGAAGGAGCTACAGCTATTGCGTCTTGAGTGCGCGGTGACCGATGTCCCGGCGGTAGTACATGCCTTCGAAATGAATCTTGCCCATGGCTTCATAGGCGCGCTGGAGCGCGCCGTCGAGAGAGTCGGCCGTGGCCGTAACCGCCAACACCCGGCCTCCGCTGGTGAGGTAGTTACCGTCGACCAGGGCGGTGCCCGCGTGGAAGACTTCAACGCCGCGGGTGCGGGCAGCGTCGTTGAGACCGGTGATGCGATGTCCGGTAGTATAGCTGCCCGGATAGCCGTCTGACGCGGCGATGACAGAAGCGGATGCGCCTGGTTTCCAGGTGAACTCGGTATCGCTGAGGCGGCCTTCTACGCAGGCTTCGAGAGCATCGACAAGATCGCTTTCCATACGGACGAGAATTGCTTGCGTCTCCGGATCACCGAAGCGGGTGTTGTATTCAAGCACCATCGGGCCGCGCGCCGTCATCATCAGGCCGCAGTAGAGCACGCCGATGAACGGAGTGTCTTCCGCCGCCATTCCGTCGATGGTGGGCTGGGCGACGTGGTGTACCAGCCACTCCCGCATCTGGCTATCCAGAATGGGGTCGGTCGAATAGACGCCCATGCCGCCCGTGTTCGGTCCGGTGTCTCCTTCGCCGAGGCGTTTGTGATCCTGTGCGGGAACGAGGGGCGCGACGTGTTTGCCGTCGCTCAACAGGAGAAAAGACACCTCTTCTCCGCTGAGGAACTCTTCGATGACCACGCTCGTTTCCACACTCCCCAACAGCTTGCCGCTGAACAGCCCGGTGATGGCCTCCTCGGCCTCATGCTTCGATTCGCAGATGAGTACGCCCTTGCCAAAGGCGAGCCCGTCTGCCTTGATGACAACGGGCAGGTGAAAGAAATGGAGCGAGTCGAGGGCTTCCTGCCGGGTGGTGCAGACCGCGTAGCTGGCAGTAGGTATTTTGTAGCGCTGCATGAAGCGCTTGGCGAAGGCCTTGCTGGTTTCCAGCATGGCTGCGGCGCGGGTGGGTCCGAAGACCGCGAGGTCGCGGCGGGCGAGCTCATCGACCAGGCCGAGCGAGAGAGGCAGCTCTGGGCCCACAACGGTGAGGTCGGGCGCCTCTTCCCCAACCACGCGCAGCATGTCGTTGAGGTCTTTGGGGCTGGCGGGGACACAGCGTGCAACGGATGCGATACCCCCATTGCCGGGCGCACAAACGATATCGGTGACGCGCGGCGATTTGCGGAGGGCCCATACGAGGGCGTGTTCGCGGCCGCCTGCGCCGATGACAAGCACTTTCATGAGGGGAGACGCCTTCCGTTTTGGGTGAATGATTCCTTGGCAAGCCTATCGCATGCCTTCGGCGCCGCCAAGCGGAGGACATTATCCAGTGCTATCCAGGAGGGTAATCCGACGCCGGCATATGAACAATTGTTAATAACAGTAAATTAACTATGGTTTACAAACTCTGAAATCGTCCCTATACTGAGCGAAAGCGTATGGCCACCCCCACGACCCAAGCCGCCCGTCCGTCCCTGCTGCCCCGGCTGCGTAGCTCGGAATTGTGGTCGTACTTCGGGCCAGCGTTTGTGGCCAGCATCGCCTACATCGACCCCGGCAACTTCGCCACCAACTTCGATGGCGGATCGCGTTTTGGCTACAAGCTGCTGTGGGTGCTGCTGTGGTCGAATGCCATGGCGATTCTGATTCAATATCTGGCCGCCAAGCTGGGGATTGCCACGGGCAGAACGCTGCCGCAGAACTGCCGCGAGCGCTTTCCGAGGCCGGTGACACTTTTTTTATGGGTGGCGGCTGAGGTGTCGGCGCTGGCCACGGACATGGCCGAGTTTCTGGGCGCAGCACTGGGCTTCTATCTGCTCTTCGGTCCCTCGCTCCTGGGGCATGGCTGGAACAAGACAGAGATTCTCCTAGCTGCGGCTGTGCTTTCGGCGATCTGTGTTTTCGCCATCCTAGCGCTGGAACTGTGGGGCTTCCGCAAACTGGAATACGCCATCATGGGGTTCGTCTGTGTGATCGGCGTCTGCTATGCGATCGAGATGCTGCTGATTCGTCCGCAGTGGTCGGCAATTGCGCTGCACACGCTGGTACCGATGGTGGACGGGAAGAGCATCTACATCGCGGTGGGAATGCTGGGCGCGACGGTGATGCCGCACGTGATTTATCTCCACTCGGCGTTGGTACAGCCGCGCCTGCGCGAAGAGAAGGTAGCGAATGCGCGCCACAGGTATCTGTCCCGGCTAAAGCATCTGCGCTTTGAGACGATCGATGTCTTCGCGGCCATGAATGCAGCCTGGCTCGTGAACTCAGCCATGCTGATCGTCGCCGCAACAGCTTTAGGGGGGCAGGTGCTGGCGAACCCCATCGAGGACGCACACCGGACGCTGGGACCGCTGCTGGGTGAGGCCTCTGCGGTTATCTTTGCCGTGGCGTTGCTCTGTTCCGGGCTCTCGTCTTCGACTGTGGGCACGATGGCCGGTCAGGTGATCATCGAAGGCTTTTTGAACATCCGCTTCAGCATCTTTCTTCGCCGGCTGCTGACGCTAGTCCCCGCCATCGTGGTAATTGCCAGCGGGCTCGATCCCCTGAAGATCCTGATTCTCTCGCAGGTAGTGCTGAGTTTCGCGCTGCCCTTCGCGCTGATTCCACTGCTTCTGCTGACCGGGAATCGCAAAGTGATGGGCGAGTTCGTGAATCGGCGGACCACCCATGGGCTGGGGTGGTTGACTGTGAGCGTCGTTGTAGGGTTGAATCTCTTCCTGTTGTGGCAAACCTTCGTCACATAACCGGCTTTGCGCCCCACCCGCAATCGGCCGGCTCTTACCTCGATCAAAGGATCATCGATGCATACGTTGCGATTCCCCCATCCGAGTCTTCGAGCTCCGCTCTTCGCAGTGCTCGCCGCCGCCATCGCACTTCCGCTCTCAGCCCAATCGAGCGCATCCCTCTATAGCCCGATCACAACCGGAACCTCCCTTGAAGCCACGGCCGATCCTCTCGTGCCGCGGCCACATACCAAGCATTGCGAAGTTACACTGCTTACCAACCAGGCATTCGCCGACTTCAACAACAAGACTTTTAGCTTTACGCCTCCCGCCGACTGCCCAGGGCCATGGGCGAAAGTCATTTTTACAGGTGACTTTTCCATCCAGGCGGGCGTCCAGTTCGACCGTACCGGACAGGTCTTCTTCGGCAACGTGAACATCTACTTCGGCACCACGGCTGAGCCTCTGCAAAACGTGACCGACACGTGGCATGTGGAGCGCGATCTTACCGACTACACTTCGCTCTTCAAGGCACCACAAACGGGTTACGCGAGCCTGGGCAACATCGTTGGCGCCGATGGTTTGACCTCGACCATCTTCGGCACTTTCAAGCTGGAGTTCTACCAAGCGGACTTCGGCAACCCAGCCCCGATAACCGCGGACCTCGTATTGCCTTTACCCGACAATGGAAGCGCCTTGCTGAACGCCTCGACTCCAGAGCTCACTCAGACCTTCACTCTTCCGACAAATGTCGAGAGCGCGTACCTCGATGTAGTCGCGCAAAGCCAGAACGAGGAGGAGCAGTGGTTCTTTTGCCTGCCGAACAGCGTTGCGAGCGAGGTGAACGACTGCGGTAACACCGCCTTTCGCCAGGTGAACGTCAGCATCGACGGCAAACCCGCGGGCGTCGCGCCGGTCTTCCCGTGGATCTACACCGGCGGCGTCGATCCCGGCCTCTGGATTCCGATCCCCGGCGTGCAAACTCTAAACTTGCTGCCCTACCGCGTGGATCTAACCCCCTTCGCCGGTCTTTTGAGCGACGGTCAACAGCACACGGTCTGCATCACCGTCTACAACGCCTTCGAATACTTCTCCACCGTAGCTAGTCTGCTGGTATACGAAGACCATGGAAGCAAGCATGTAACCGGGGCAGTGACAGAAGACACGCTCACTGATCCCAATCCAACCGTCGTCAGCAATGTCGCGTTCGATTCAAGCGGCAACGGTGGAGGATTGGCGACCGTGACCAGCGCGCAGAAATTCACCATCGCCGGCTACGTAAACACTTCGCATGGGCGGGTCAGCACGAAGGTCGACGGTAATGTGAACTTCAGCAATGCCCAGACCGTGACCTCCACCGCAACCACCTTCGGCCAGGGAGTAGTGCAAAGCTCGACGGTGGACCAGAAGACAACGACGCAGCAGGGCTTTCTCTCTACCACGAAGGAGAACAATTTCTCCTATCCCTTTACCATCAACTATCTAGAAACGCTTGAGAGCAATGGCAATATCGGCCAGGTCAGTACGGTTGATCAGAACTTTCAGCGCAATGAAACCGATACCCTTGAAGGATTTCCCATCTTTCACTCCAGTGTCAGCAACGAGGTGACCTCCGGAGACACGGCGACCTTCGTTGCTTCACCCACCGGCTTCTCTCTCGGCCCCAACAGCGGGCAAAGCAGCAAACAAACCTATGTCTACAACGACACCCTCGGCAACTGCTACAGCCGCGAGTTGCAGGCAGCTAACAACATCCTGAACAAAGTCACGGATGGACAGGGGTGCCACCGCTTCTAATCCACTCCGAACGCAGAAAAAGCCCGGTCAGCAGCCGGGCTTTTTCTTGCTCAATAGTTCGCCCTAATTTACACAGGCAGTCGCAATGCCATGGCGTTCGCACACAGCGGATAACAGACCGTAAAGACCCGCAAGGATTTCTCCGACGGCCTCGAGCGCAGCGCGACGCTCTGAGTCCACCAGCTGCGCAATCTGTGCCGCTTCGACCGTAGCATGCTCGCGGTCAGCCTCGATGTGGACAGTGAAGTATTTGTAACCGTCCGGATTCGAGAAACCATAGTGCTGCCTGAGACCTTGAATTTTCTTTTCCGAGACCGCCGGAATCTGGCTCTCGTACGCATAGAGAGCGGCCAGGCCTACTCCCGTCCCGCGATTGCTGCAGCAGGAGCGGAAATCCTCTATGAGCTTTTTCGTCGCGGGCCACTGCGCGCTCTGCCTGACCTCGGTACGGTCAAGACCGAGACTCTCGGCAAACTGAAGCCAAAGCTCGGGGTGGTTCGGTGCACCCGCTTCTTCATCAATAAGGTTCGAGAGGATATGCCGGCGCACTTCTGCGTTCTCGGTCTGAGCATGAACAGCTGAGAGATACGTCGGAAACGCGGCGACATGGTGGTAGTACTGGGCAGCGTAATCGCGCAGTGCTTCGAGGGAGAGCTCTCCGCGCGACCAGGTCTGGTAGAAGGGGTGCTGGAGCAGATGCTGTCTGGCCACGCGCGCATCGATCTCATCAAGAATTTGGGGTTTGAGTACAGATGTAGGTGTATGGCTCAGATTCAGGCTCATGCTCGCCTCCGGAGATTGGGTAGAGTTAGCGTACTACGTTGGTGCTCTGAATCGGCTTATAAATCCGGTCTCGTCGCCGATTACTCTTCTGTCCAGGTTCGGACACTTTCATCTTCTTGGTGAACGTTTTTGAATTTGCTACGTATGTTATGCATGCGCGGAGCTGCGCGCGTGGACCATAATCCTGCGACGACCTGGGTGCATGATGCAGACCCTGCTTCAGAATGTCCGCTATAGCCTGCGCGTTCTGCGCAAGAATCCTGGCCTGACTCTTACCGTGTTGCTCACGCTGGCGCTGGGCGTTGGCGCCAATACCGCAATCTTCACCGTCGACTACGCGACTCTGCTGGCGCCGCTGCCGTATCCGCATCCCGAGCAGTTGGTGGTTGTGTGGTCGAAGATAAAGACCTATCACAATGGAGTTTCGGCGGGAGACTTCACCGACTGGAGAAACCAGAACACGGTCTTCGAGGACATGTGTGCATGGACAGGCGGCTCCTTCAATATCGCCACCCATGACCAACCCGAATACATCGAGGGAAGACGAACGACCCCAGGTTTTTACAAAATGCTCGGGTATCGCTTTCTGATGGGCCGCGACTTTCTGCCCGAAGAAGGCCAGGTGGGCAAGGAGCGCGAGGTCATTCTGATGTACAAACTCTGGAAGCGGCTGGGCAGCAACAGCCATATCGTGGGCACGACCATGATGGTCGACGGAGAACCCCACACTGTAGTTGGCGTGCTGGCTCCGGGCATGGCGGATCGTGGCCAGGGAGAGATGGTCACGCCGATCGCCTTCCGCCCCGAGCAGCTCAATCACGACTTCCACTGGCTGCTGGTGATGGCGCGGATGAAGCCGGGCGTAACACTGCAGCAGGCCCGGGAAAACATGAACGCCGTGACGGCGGCCATCGCACAGGCCTATCCGAAGAGCGACAAGGGCTGGGGATCGTTTGTCGAGCCGCTCAAGAATGACTTTCTGCCCAGCGAGCGCATCACGACTCTCTGGCTGCTTTTGGGCGCGGTTGGATTCATCCTGCTTATCGCCTGCGTCAATGTTGCCAACCTGCTGCTGGCCAAGGGCATGACGCGGCAGAAGGAAGTAGCCGTCCGCAGCGCGATGGGCGCGACGCCGAAGACGATCTTCGCCCAGTTAATTACCGAAAGCCTGCTGCTGGCAATTGCCGGCGGGGTCCTGGGCGTGGCGATAGGTTATGGCATGCTGCGGGGACTGGTTGCGGTGATGCCGGAAGGCACGATCCCGAGCGAAGCAGACCTAAGCCTCAATGTTCCCATTCTTCTGTTCACGCTGCTAGCGACAACACTCTCCGGACTACTCTTTGGCTGCATTCCGGCGTGGTATGCCTCGCGCGTCGATCCCGCCGAGACCCTCAAAGAGGGCGGACGCTCAGGAACAGGCGTAGGACGCCACCGCCTTCGCCGGGTCCTCGTGGTGGGAGAGGTCGCACTGGCTCTCGCGCTGCTTGCCGGAGCAGGGTTGGCCATCCACAGCTTCTTGAATCTGTCGCGCGTCGACCTGGGCATCCAGACCGACCACATTCTCACCTTCTTCCTGCCGGTCCCGGACACCCGCTCCAAAGAACCTGCACAGATTACCGCCTACTATCGGCAGATTCTCGCCAGCATCGAAGCTGTTCCCGGAGTCTCCCACGCTGCGGCGCAGACCGGAATGCCCCTTTACGGGGCGGGCTTCGGTATGCCTTTCACGATTGCGGGCGGACCCTCCTATGCAGACCCGTCGCAGCGCCCGCTATCCGGCTTCGGCATGGTGTCGCCCGATTATTTCCAGACCTTCGGAATCCGCCTGACTCAGGGCCGGACCTTCAACGGACAGGACACGGCCACAAGTGTAAAAGTCGCCGTGGTCAACGAAGAGTTCGCCAGCAAGTTCCTCAAAGGAACCGATCCTCTGCAACAACGCATCATGGTTGAGCAGTTGATTCCCGGAGTCCAGCAACTGGGGCCACCCATCGAATGGCAGATCGTCGGCGTATATCACACCGTCCGCAGCGGCGGACTCCGCGAAGACTATCCGGAGATCCTTATCCCTTTCTGGCAGATTCCGTGGCCGTCCGCCGGTATCGCGGTGCGCACGGCCGAGGACCCGGCATCGATGACCAAGAGCATCGCGGCGGCCGTTCACAGCGTCGACCCGCAGATCGCGTTGGCTACGCCGCGCACCATGGACCAGGTGCGGGACGAAGTGTTGGCCAATGACCGCTTCACGGTGATCCTCTTTGCGAGCTTTGCCGTGGTGGCGTTACTTCTGGCCGCCCTCGGCATCTACGGTGTGATGGCCTTCTCGGTGGCGCAGCGCTCGCACGAAATTGCCTTGCGCATGGCCCTGGGCGCAACCCGGAATCGCGTAGTCGGCATGGTTGTGCGCGAAGGCGTGCTGTTGGCCTGCATCGGATCGGCCTTCGGGCTGATCGGCGCTTACTTCGTCGGTCGCGCCATGCGCAGCATGCTCTTCGGTGTAGGCGCAATGGACTTCGGCGCATTCGGTGCGGTGGGATTGGTTCTGCTGGCGGCGGCTGTGCTGGCCTGCTACCTGCCAGCCCGGCGTGCGGCTTCCGTGCATCCCATGCAGGTGTTGCGGATCGAATAGGCGACGATAGAGTGCACCGCGCATATCAGTATCAACCTGCAATAGATTGGAACTGATCGGCGCGGACGGTTTCTCCCTCGCCATGTGAAGGCGAAACCGCATTCCGGCCACGGTTATATTGCCGTGGTGAACAGCCCATCACCCTCTTGAAGGCTTTGCCGAACGCGCTTTCGGATTCGTAGCCAAACGAAAGAGCGATGACGGAGAGCGGATCACTCGAGGTCATCAGCCTGTCCCCGGCCAGCATCATGCGCCAGCGCACCAGATATTCCATGGGCGTCGCCCCTACCGTCTCTTTGAACCTCAGGGCAAAGATCGATCGCGACATGGCAGCCCGCTCAGCCAGCTCCTGCAATGTCCAGCGATGCGCCGGATCGTCGTGCATACAGGTGATCGCCGCGCTCATCTGTTTATCTGCCAGGGCGAAGAGCCATCCGACGCCACCTCTCGACCCTTCCTCCAGATGCAGTCGCAGTGCCTGAACCAGCATCAGATAGGCGAGCTGTTGTGTGACGAGAAATCCGCCTGGCCGCGGATCGCGCAGTTCCTTCATCATCCGCTCCAGTGACCAGCGTATCGCCGCCTTATCCGATTCTTTCCGGATATGCACGATGGGCGGCAGAACCCCCAACAGAATATCGGCATGGCTGCCGGTAAGGATGAAGTGCCCGCCGACAAGAAAGCAATCTCCGCCGCCGTCGTGCGAGACCGTACCACCATTCGGCTTCGTCGAAAGCAGCTTCAAGAAGTCGACCGGCGTCAGCGTCAGATCGGTCGCCAGGCTGAAAGGCAGCCCGCGCGGCAGAAGGAAGCAGTCCCCCGCCGCAAGGCGCACCGCGTCGGGAACGCCTTCCACGGACAGCCAGCACTGCCCGGAGACCACGGCATAGCATTTAATGCCTTCATGCTTGGGGAATTTAATAGCCAGGCCTCCACCCACATCAAAGCCACCGGACCTATAACTACGCGGCTTCAGCAAGGACAGCACATCTGAGAGCGGATCCATAAGCCATACTCCAACAACCACCCGGACGATCGAACCAAAAATAAGGATTTTCAGTATAGATCGTATCCCGGACCTCTTCCATCTCTTGTAAGAGGACGCGAAGGCGCCCTTGTTCTAGAAGCAAAGGAGATTGAGATGCGTATTTTTGTCACCGGATCTACAGGTTTTATCGGTTCAGCCATTGTTCCGGAACTTATCAACGCGGGCCATCAGGTGCTCGGACTGACGCGCTCAGATGCAGGCACCAAGTCTCTCATCGCCGCTGGCGTCCAGGTTCATCGGGGAGATCTCGAAGACCTCGAAAGTCTGCGTAGCGGCGCTGCTGAATCGGATGGCGTGATTCACTGCGCCTTTAATCACGACTTCTCGAAGTTTGAGGCGAATTGTGAGATGGACAGGCTCGCCATCGAGGCGCTCGGCTCTGCGCTCGAAGGTTCCAACCGTCCACTGGTCGTCACCTCCGGACTCGGGCTGTTGGCGCGCGGCCGTGCAGCGACGGAGGATGATATGCCGCCACCGCCCAACCCGGCAACCTACCCCCGCGCCTCCGAAGCGGCCGGCACCGCGCTGTTGGCCCGCGGTGTAAACGTGTCGGTCGTGCGTCTTCCTCAGGTCCACAACACGATCAAGCAGGGCCTCGTCACCTACTCAATCGCAGTAGCTCGCCAGAAGGGCGTCTCGGCGTACATAGGCGACGGACTCAACCGCTGGGCGGCGGCCCACGTTCTCGACACTGCCCGCCTCTACAGGCTGGCGATCGAGAAGGCAGAGCCGGGCGCAAGGTACCACGCTGTAGCAGAAGAGGGGGTCTCCGCTCGAGACATCGCCGAGGTCATCGGCCGCGGCCTCAATGTCCCGATTGCCTCCTTGACCCCGGAAGAAGCAGCCGGACATTTCGGCTGGCTTGCCATGTTCGCAGGCCTCGACATTGTGGCCTCAAGCGCGCAAACTCAGCAGCGCCTCGGATGGCGCCCGACCGGGCCTGGGCTGATTGCCGATCTCGAACTAACGCGCTACTTCGAAGCCTGAGCAGATTGCGTACCTGGGGTGCCTTGCGCCGCAGGTACCCGCTTCGATTAGCCCCCGCAAACGTGCCTATGTTCATCAACGAATCAAGCTGACCCTGCGAAAAATGTCGTGACGGGCCCAGTCTGAACTAAGCCGAGGAGCTACCGAATCGATCTCTCGGACAACAGACGTCAATCCTGAATTACAGCTGAAGCTCGAAAGAGGGAGGGGGGTCAGGCGCTGGCAGCAACATATGGATACTCGATTCCCTCAAGGTCGCGGTCGCGAACCCCAATCAGGTAGAGCAGGCTGTCGAGACCCAGATGGGTCACCGAATGGTCGGCGCTCTGGCGGACGAGCGGCTTGGCGCGGAAGGCGATGCCCATTCCGGCGAGGTTGAGCATGGGCAGATCGTTGGCCCCGTCGCCGACGGCAATGACCTGCTCCAGAGAGATTTTTTCCTGCGCGGCGATATGCCTGAGCAGATCTGCCTTCCCGGGGCCGTCAATGATGCCGCTCGTGACATTGCCGGTAACGACCCCGTCGGCCATATCCATTGAGTTGGCATAGATGTAGTCAATGCCGAAGCGTTCCTGCAGGTGTCGGGCGAAAAATGTAAATCCACCCGATAGGATGGCCGTTTTATAGCCCAGAACCTTGAGCGTCCGAATAAGCTGCTCTGCGCCTTCGGTAAGTGGGATGCGTCCGATGAGATCGTGAATGCGGTGCTCGGGCAATCCTTTGAGCAGGCCGACCCGACGGCGGAAACTTTCCTTGAATTCGATCTCGCCGCGCATCGCCGACTCGGTGATCCTGACGACCTGGTCGGCGACGCCGGCCATCTTGGCGAGCTCGTCGATAACTTCGCCCTGGATGAGCGTCGAGTCCATGTCGAAAGCAAAGAGCCGGCGGTTGCGGCGGAAGATGCTTTCGCGCTGGAAGGCGATGTCGATCGCGAGTTCCTGAGCGGCGTTAAGAAAGTCGGCGCGCATCTGATCCTCGGACTTCACCTGTCCGCTGACTCTCAATTCGACGCAGGCATTCGAGCTTCCCGTGTGAACAGCAAGCGAGAGGCGGCCAGAGAGGCGCTCGATGCGGTCGATGTTGAGCTGGTGGTTGGCGATGATCGCACTCACAAGGGAGAGTTGCCGGGCAGTGATGGCGCGTCCGAGGACAGTGATGATGAATCGGCCTTTACCCTGAGTCGCAAGCCAGTGGTCGAGAGCTTCCGCTGAGATGGCCGTGAACCTGACATGTAGGCCCAGAGCCTGGGATTTCTCGATCAGCGCGTTCTTGAGCGGCGTGTAGCCCCGCTCCGACGGCACTTCGATCAGCAGACCAAGAGCGAGCGTTTCATGGACAACGGCCTGGCCGATGTCGAGCACGCAGACATCGTATTCGGCAAGGATGCCGGTGAGCAGCGTGGTCTGCCCGGGATAATCCGGGCCAGAAAAGTGAATCAGAATGGTCTCGCTCAAGAAAACTCCCGAATTCCAGCGTATCAGCGAGTGCCAGCGAGGGCGGATTGTCATAAAATGTTCGCAGGAAGATAAAGCGATGCATTTCCCGCCACTTCTTAAGCGCTTTCGCCATGGCCACCATGACCGTGGACGGACCCTCTCCTACTGATTAAGCTTTCTCCGAAGACATTTTGCGGTATTTCCTGCGCTGCGTGAGCGGCGGCGATTCTGCGCCTGTGATTCGGAGGGTAATTGCAGCGCCCTTGTTGGGCCTCCACGAGATGAGAGGAAGGAAAAGCGATGAGCAAATCAGTGAATAGCTTTGGCAGCCAGTCAACCTTGAACTCCGGCGATCGCACGTATGAGATTTACCGGCTGAGCGCGCTGGAGAAGAAGGGCGTGACACTGAGCCGCCTGCCCTACAGCCTGCGCATCCTGCTCGAGAACCTGCTGCGGCAGGAGGATGGCAAGAGCGTAACGGCGAACGACATTGAGTTCCTGGCAAAGTGGGACCCGAAGGCCGAGCCGTCGCGTGAGATTGCCTACA
Organism: uncultured Acidobacteriaceae bacterium; assembly: GCA_964453815.1. Lineage (GTDB taxonomy): Bacteria > Acidobacteriota > Terriglobia > Terriglobales > Acidobacteriaceae > Silvibacterium. The sequence goes on from CAYVSQ010000245.1 coordinate 14,292, forward strand.
TGCCGGCACGGGTGCTGATGCAGGACTTCACAGGCGTTCCGGCAATAGTAGATCTGGCTGCCATGCGCGATGCCATGAAGCAGCTGGGCGGCGATCCGCAGAAGATCAACCCACTGCAACCCGCCGAGTTGGTCATCGACCACTCGGTGCAGGTCGACGAGTATGGCACGGCAAACTCCTACTCTCTGAACGCAATGCTTGAGTTCCAGCGCAACCGCGAGCGATATGCATTTCTGAAGTGGGGACAGTCAGCCTTCGCGAACTTCTCCGCCGTTCCGCCGGGCATGGGCATTTGCCACCAGGTGAATCTCGAATACCTGGCTCGGGTGGTCTTCACCTTTGAGGCCGATGGCAAGATGATCGCTTATCCCGACACCGTGGTCGGCACAGATTCCCACACCACCATGATCAATGGCCTGGGCGTCCTTGGTTGGGGCGTGGGCGGCATCGAGGCCGAGGCGGCCATGCTGGGCCAGCCGGTGTCGATGCTCGTTCCGCAGGTGGTTGGATTTGAGCTGAAGGGCAAACTGCGCGAGGGCGCCACCGCTACAGATTTGGTTCTCACTGTAACCGAGATGCTGCGCAAGCTGGGTGTGGTGGGTAAGTTTGTCGAGTTCTACGGCGCGGGCATCAGCGAACTGGCGCTAGCCGACCGGGCAACGATCGCCAATATGGCTCCAGAATATGGCGCAACCTGCGGCATATTCCCGGTGGACACGGAGACGCTGCGTTATCTGCGGCTGACCGGACGCAGAGCAGACCAGATTGCGCTGGTCGAGGCTTACTACAAAGCACAAGACCTGTTTCATACAGCGGATTCGCCGGCAGCGGAGTACACGGAGACGATTTCGCTCGATCTGGCGACGGTGGAAGCGAGCGTGGCGGGGCCGAAGCGGCCGCAGGATCGTGTGCCCCTCAAGGACGCGGGGCGGGACTTTGTGAAACAGCTGCCAAATCTGCTGGGGCCGACGGGGAACAAGAATGGCGTGCGGCAGGTGGTCCGCTGGGAGGGCGAAGGCGGACACACGGCCGAGACGATTGACGCGGCGCAAGGCGTTCACGAAACGGGGCCGACTACCAGCGTGAAAGCCCGGTTTGGCGTGGATGTGGACCAATATCTCGACAACGGGTCGATCGTAATCGCGGCAATTACCAGTTGCACGAATACATCGAACCCCTCGGTCATGGTGGCAGCGGGAATTCTGGCGAAGAAGGCTGTAGAAAAGGGCTTGCGCGTGCCGCCGTGGGTGAAGACTTCGCTGGCTCCGGGATCTCGGGTGGTGACCGATTACTACAAGAAAGCAGGGCTGCTCGACTATCTCGACAAGCTGCGGTTCAACGTGGTGGGGTATGGATGCACGACCTGCATCGGCAACTCCGGGCCGCTGCCGGCGGATGTTTCGAAGTCGATTGAGGATCACGGGCTGGTTGCCGTCTCCGTGTTGAGCGGCAATCGCAACTTCGAGGGGCGTATCAATTCGGACGTGCGGGCGAATTACCTGATGTCTCCGCCGCTGGTGGTTGCATATGCGCTCGCCGGACGCATCGGTCAC
>CAYVSQ010000246.1:0-2614 GCA_964453815.1 uncultured Acidobacteriaceae bacterium
CGCTCCTTCGCTCCCAACTGAAACTGTAGAGTGTTCGACGGAAACGTCACCCAACTTGGATCGCCGATCGGTCCCCACTGTCCGACGGCCTGACTGAAGCCCATGTTCACTGCGCGCAGCGTGCACTGGCCAGGCGTCACAAAGAAATCCCGCGTCGAATCCCGCTTCAACTCGAAAACATCGAGAATGGCTTCGAACGAATGGCCCCCCGGATGGCGCCTCTCGTATTCTTCCTGATAGTGGCGCACGCTGATGAACTCACCCGACGTCGTCAGAAGCTGATCATTGACTTCAATGAACAGGGGGAGCCCGAGACCGGCTGATGAGAGTCTGATGCTCGCCATGTTGAGCGATGGATTGACGATCAAATCGCTCAGACGCCGCACGCACTCGTCCATGCCTCCGCCGTCAAGCTGGATGACATGATGGTCCGACAGCGCGCCGTCAGAGCCGATTCGAATCTCCGGGATCGGCGCGCGATCCAACGCTACGGGTACAATCCAGGTCACCGTGGCGTGCATCCGGGCCGCTTTCGCCTGCGCGATTTCCAACTCCTGGTGCACGTACGATCCCGGGCGCTCGTAGTACACGCTCGAGAAGCAGAACAGGAACGCCGCCGCCTCGTCGATCTTGCGAGCGATTTTAGCGCGCCACAGCTCGCCCCCTTCCATGCCCTCTTCGTCGATCCAATAAGGGATTTTCGCGTCGCGAAAGCGTTCCAGCAGTCCTGCGATCTCGGCTTTGTTCTCGCGAAAATACGAAACAAAGACAAAGCTCATTACGCCCTCTTCTGCGGCCCGACATAAGACCCAGGACTTTCATCGCGCAAGACCTAGGCGATTCGCGGTGAGGAAGTTGTGTGGAAAGAGGCCCCGCCTACCCCCCAGAGCGTATCACGGACGCCACCGCGCTGCGAAGATCGGCACACAACGTTTTCGAAACGCCTGTAGCTAAGGCCTGTGTCATGAGGCCGCGTTTCTTCTGACTGGTGGTATGCGCGGTTCACAGCAACCGCCAACCAAGGCGGGGCGGTGTTCCTGTCTCATAAGTGTCCTTTGCAGGCCGCCGCGAACTTGCCGAAAACCGGACTTTCAAGGCTGTATCAGCGCATCCGAAAGATATCTGACTTGCCGAGTTTCATCTGAACTAAAAGTGCATTCGCGCTTCGTTCGCCCCAATGTTTTAACGCGGACTTGAACGAACTCTCTTCGCGTCCGCGATCTTGCGCGTCTGGAGGTCGTTCGAGTGCTGTTCATCATCCACCAGAAACCGCCGAATCCAGCGAGGCACTCCCCGGTAGTAGATGTATTCGCCCGAAACGCGATGATTGCGGAACATCTCAACGATGGAGAAAACAGAGGTAATCATCCCGAAAAGGATGCACGCAAAGAGCCATGCAGTGTCCAACCATCGATAGCGAGCGCTGAGGGCAGTGGATGCGAGAAAGAGCGTCCAAAAGACTATTCCGAAAATGGTCGTTCGTCTATAACGCCTCATTGGAAGCCAACTGACTCAAGGCTAGCTGTCCTGATTTGCCTGATGGAAGCGCAACAAAATGCTCCCTAGACCCTGATCACACCGTTCATCGGGAGTATACCGCTTCGGGTTATGGCGACGCTGACGAGCAGCGGGCCGCGCTCCGGAGCAGAACCCGATCCTCTAAACACCAACGCGATGTTTAGATAGTCCGTCTATCCGCGCGGCGGGAAAACGGGGTTTTCAGCAAGTACGAGGAGTTGGTGACTTTGCTCGGCTCTTCGATTAGTCGACTCAGTTGATGCAAAATCCCCGACGTACTCAGCGAAACGGAATTAGTAACGGGATGTCGGCTCGTGTTGACTGATCGATTACTGACGAGAAAAACGTTTTCCGGTACAAATCTCCACAGAAACTGCATACGGGCTAACAGATATCGGCTGGCGTCCGGAACGCTCTGAACTACAAGGATTTATGTTAACGAGAATAACGAGAATGAGATAAGCTTTTCAGAAGCATCTCCCGACTCTGCAGGGTACATGCCATTTTCGCTTCCTGGATGATGGCCACTGGTTGGCGGTTCATCTGAGGTGCGCTGAAACCTCGAAGCAGTTGACTTAGGAGAAGAAACGTTCGTGGCCCCCATACTTCTCTGGCTGATCATGTTTCTCTGCCTGGCGATCTCGGTTGTCAAATATCTGATGGGACTCATCCTCAGGATTTCCTTTTCAAGCGCCAAAATCCGCAAGGATTACACTAGGCAGCCCAAGGTGAGCGTTCTAATGCCCTGCTTCAATGAGGGCAAGACCGTTTATCAGACCATCGAAAGCATCAGTCTAAGCAATTACCCGGCCAACAGCTTTGAAATCATCGCCCAGGACGATTGCTCCGTCGACGATAGTTATGAATGGATGCTAAAAGCGCAGCGCGACTTCACCAGCATTCCCATCCGCGTCGGCCGCAACGATTTCAACTGCGGCAAGGCGCGCACGGTTTGCAACGCCCTCAAACACTCTAACGCTGAAATCATCATTTCCATCGACTCGGACTGTATCTTTCATCCGGATGCCATCCGCGAACTGACGGCCTGCTTTGCCGAGCCGGGCATCGGATCCGTAGGTGGCCGCGTTGGCGTCAG
>CAYVSQ010000247.1:0-14738 GCA_964453815.1 uncultured Acidobacteriaceae bacterium
GCAAACGTGTGCGGCAGATTCTGGACCAGGCAGACGGACGTCCGGGGCACATCTTTAATCTCGGACACGGCATCGTTCCGCTTACGCCTGTAGAAAACGTCCAGCATGTCGTGAAGTTTGTCCGGGAATACGCGGCGGAGAGCCGCCATGAGTGAACACTCAGCTGTCCTGCTGCTCGCGCACGGAACTCCGGATTCGCTCGACGAAATTCCCGAATACCTGCGCAATGTAACGAGCGGGCGGCCTTTGCCGGAGAGCGTAGTCGAAGAGATTCGCCACCGCTATTCGCTCATCGGCACAAGCCCGCTGACCAGACTGACGCTCGAACAGGGACGGCTGCTCTCACAGGAGCTTTGCCTTCCGGTTTACGTGGGCATGCGCAACTGGAAGCCATATATTGCTGACGTTGTCCGGAAGATGCGCGAGGATGGCATCGGCAACGTTGTCGCGATTTGTCTCGCGCCCCAGAATTCGCGCACTAGCGTGGGACTGTATCGCCGCGCAGTCTTCGCCGAGGCGGCTGGGATGCAGGTCGATTTCGTCGAGGGATGGGCGGATCATCCGCTGCTCGCCGACGCTTTTGCCGAGCGGCTGCGCGCGGTGTTCGACCCATTCAGCGCGGAAGTGGGCCAGCCCGTGCCTGTGCTGTTTACTGCGCATAGCGTGCCCTGCCGGACGATCCAAACGCCATCACTGAGCGAAGCAGCGGCAACGCAGACAATTGGACCTGATCCATATTCCGTCGAAGCGAAGCGTACGGCGGCGTTGGTTGCGGAGCGTGTACATGGTCTCACTCCAGATAACTGGTTGTTTGCCTTCCAGAGCCAGGGCATATCGGGCGGTCCGTGGATCGGCCCAACCGTGGAGGACACGCTGACGGCGCTGGCTCGCGAGGGCGTGCGCCATATCATCGTGCAGCCGGTGGGATTTCTCTGCGACCACGTCGAGATTCTTTACGACATCGACATCGGCTTTTACCAGTTTGCGATAAATCTCGATATGGAGTTGCGCCGCCCTAAGTCGCTCAACGCATCGCCACTGCTCACTGCCGCATTGGTCGATCTCGCAAGTAAAGGTCTGGCTCGACTCGGCTAACGATGAGACGCATCGCCATCATCGGAGGTGGGCTGAGTGGTCTTGCGGCGGCTTACCAGCTTGCGCAGGATCGTTCGGTCGAGTTCACTCTGTTTGAAGCCTCCGGGCGTTTGGGTGGCACGATCGAGACGGTTCACCGAGACGGTTTTGTCATCGAGTGCGGGCCTGATTCCTGGGTGACTGAGAAACCCTGGGCGCGCGAACTGGCGGTCGAGCTTGGGCTTGAGGCGGAGGTCATCGCGTCGAACGACCGGCAGCGACGAACTTACCTTCTCAAAAATAATCGTCTTGTGCCCATGCCCGATGGTATGCGGATGATGGTTCCTACCCGCTGGACCCCGATCATGGAATCGCCGCTGTTCAGCTGGCAGGCGCGACTGGCTTATTTACGCGAGGCTCGGAGCGCCGAGGAGTTGAAGCAGTCGGCTCTCGGAGATGGCCAAGACGAATCAGTTGCGAGCTTTGTTCGCCGGCATTTTGGTGGCGAAGTCACCAGCACGATCGCTGGTCCGTTGCTGTCTGGAGTGTTTGGCGGCAGCATCGACACGCTTAGTGTACGCGCCGTAATGCCGGCCTTTGTGAAGCTGGAGCGAGAGCACGGGAGTCTGATTGCCGCGATGCGCCAACGACAGGAGGGCGGTTCGGCGGCGGTTTTTACTTCGCTCAAGCCCGGATTGGAGACGCTCATTCAGCGGATGGCGCAGGCGCTGCCTGTGAGTTCGGTGCGGTTGGGAGAAGAAGTTCACTCCCTCGTGCAGCAGGGCGGGCAATGGCGAATCGAGACTGCGGGGGCCACAGAACTCTGTGACGCGGTTATCGTTGCAACACCGGCGCAGGTTACCCGGCAGCTGCTTCGCCCCATCCATAGTCAGTTCGACACGCTGCTCACCATGAATGCTACTTCAGCCATCATAGTCGCGCTGGCTTTTTCGGCCGAGAATGCGAAGCATCTGAGAATCCCGCGCGGCTTTGGATATCTTGTACTGCAGCCACCCGGCACCAGCAAGAGGCCCGAAGACGATCCCCCGCTGCTGGCCTGTACTTTCGTTGACCAGAAGTTTTCATATCGCGCCCCGGACGGGGCAGTACTCCTGCGAGGATTCTTTGGCGGCGATGCCGCACCTGCCTTGCTCGATGAAGGCGATGCTACGCTCATTTCCGTGGCTCACCGGCAGCTTTCGCGGGCACTCGGTCAGCTGCCGGAGCCAGATATCTCGCTAGTTCGGCGGTGGCCATCGTCGCTGCCTCAATATGTCGTGGGACATCTAGATCGAATGGCGAAGCTGGCCGAAGTGCTGGACGGCTTTCCCGGACTGCATCTAGTGGGCAATGCATATTATGGGGTGGGTCTGCCAGATTTGATCCGGCAGGGACGCGAAGCAGCTCGGCGAGCAGCTCGAGCGTAAGCTATTGCCAGATCAAACAGGTTGGAGGAATTTACCGGAACGCGCGACGCGGCGACAGCATCTGATGAAATATGACGACGATAAGTCAACTGAATGCATCGGCAAGCGGCACATTTGCGCTGGGCGGAGATCTACATATCCACCGCCTGGGCTTTGGCGCAATGCGCATCACGGGAGAAGGCATCTGGGGCGAGCCTCACGACCCGGAAGGGGCCAAGCAGGTTTTGCGGCACGCCATCGAGCTGGGCGTGAACTTCATCGACACGGCCGATTCCTATGGCCCTGAGGTAAGCGAACGGCTGATTGCCGAGGCTCTCTACCCGTATCCGAAAGACCTAGTAATCGCCACGAAAGGCGGCCTGACGCGCTCCGGACCAAATCGGTGGGCGCCCGTAGGGCGACCCGAGTATTTGCGCCAGTGCGTTGAGATGAGCCTGCGACGGCTCAGGGTGGAACGCATCGACCTGTGGCAGCTGCATCGCATCGATCCCAAGGTTCCGGTTGCTGAATCGCTGGGCGCCATCAAGGAGCTGCAGAATCAGGGAAAGATTCGGCACGTCGGCTTGTCAGAAGTTTCATCCAAAGAAATCGAGCAGGCGAAGAAAACCGTCGCCATCGTGAGCGCGCAGAACCAGTACAACATCGGTGACCTAAGGTCCGAGGACACGCTCAAGTATTGCGAAAGGCACAAGCTGGGATTCATTCCCTGGTTCCCAGTGGCTGCGGGCCAGCTTGCCCGGTCGGGCGGTCCGCTCGATGCGGCGGCGAAACGCCATCATGCGACTGTGGCGCAGCTATCGCTGGCGTGGCTGCTCGATCACTCGCCGGTTACGCTGCCGATTCCCGGGACTTCCTCCGTGGCACACCTTGAAGAGAACATCGGAGCAGGAGCGGTCAAACTGAGCGCGGATGACTGGAAGACGATTGAGAGCGAAGGCGCAAAAGCTAAATAGCCGGAATCAAAAGAGCAGACCAATATCGGTCTGCTCTTTTTGTTTGCCCGCTAAAAACTCAAGGCTGAACGATGACTCCACAGGCGATTCGGCCCCCGGCATTGCCGGTAGGGTCGGTCTTCATGTCGTCGGGCTTCTCATGGATCATGAGAGATGTACCGCCGTTGGCGAAGACGGAGTTGGGGGCGGCGGGGTCAAGCGTGACGTCCTTGGCCCAGAAGGTCTTGCTGACTTTGCCGTCGGCGTCCACGGTCAGGTTGAGAGGCATGTCGCCGTTGTGATGCCCATCCGGGTTCTCGATGCCGTGCTTCTTGCCGGCCGGATTAAAGTGTCCTCCCGCAGACTTGAAGTCGGGCGGATCGCACTTGGCGTTCTGGTGAATGTGAATAGCATGATCCCCCGGAGGAAGGTTCTTGAGGTCGACCTTGACCTCGACGCCGGATTTAGTCTGTTTGAGGATTGCATCTCCGGCATCTTTGCCATCGGCGGTCTTGATCTCGACCTTGACGGACTTCGGACCAGCGGCAAACGCGCTCATGGGCAGGGCGGCCAGTGCCGATAACGCTGCGGCCAGAAACATCTTAGAGACGGTCTTCATGGGGGTTCTCCTTTGCACCGATAAGCATACCGGAATCACTGGATTCCTGAGATGAAGTCGCGCGAATTTGTCGACCTGCGTAAAGACGCAGATTACGATTACCTGGAGGCTGATTTGGTGGAGCTAGTCGGGCTCGAACCGACGACCTCGTCGTTGCGAACGACGCGCTCTCCCAGCTGAGCTATAGCCCCACGGAGGCGGGAGACACTCATTTGAGTCTATCAGGAGTTCCAGGGTTTTAGGTTAGCGTCTGGGGAAGTAGGGTTTCTCTCTCCGTCCTCTATAAGAGCGGTTTGCGAGAAATCTTCGACCACGTGGTTCGTGCGATTTTATATTTTAGAATGAGCTGGTTGCCCGAAATCTGCGGCGCAGCTACTTAGAAAAGATTCCCGACATACAGTTAGAGTGGTTGATCCATTTCGGGACTTGATCGCAATTTCGGCAGGCACAGACGCCGCTGAATCATGCAGGTAGACTATCTGCCAATCGCGGCTGCCGATGACGGCGCTTTTGAGCCGGCATCCATCGCGCCAAGTTGTCCCTGTGTTGCCGGTGGGTGGCGCAGCGCGACCACAGCCATCCGTCCGGCTTCGTAGACGCCATAGATGATGTTGGCGCGCCAAATGTCATTCCGTACGGTGAGGATTTGCCGCCGGATATAACGGAAAGCATGGTTGCCAGGCTTGAAGCTGCCCCCCTTCGAGTTCGAATCAAGTTGCGGATCAGCGGGCCGGCAGTCTTGCAAGGCGATGACCGCTACCGACTTGTCGGTAACCATGATGTCTCCGGTCGCGTTATGAGTGGAAGCCGGCATCTCAGGATTGGAGACGTAGTTCACCGATTTCACACAGCCGGCAAAATTCAAGTTGCGAATCACTGTAGAACGCTCATCGTCGATGTCAGGCGAGATGTGATGCACAAAGCCCTTGTACTTCACAGAGAGCACTGCCCCGGTATCGTGCGTCGATGAGCTGATCCACACCTGCTCGTCGGATTCCTCTGAAGTCCATTGCCATATGCGAAGGTGATCACGGCGGCCGTAACTGTTGAGACCCTTTTGCCAGTTCATGTCCTCCGGCTTACCTTTTAAAAAGAACGTCATCATCGGCTCTTCTGCATAGCCGCTGTTATTCAGCAGCGCGTAAAAATTCTTCAGATATGTATGCCGGGAAACCGGATCGGCGTTATGCCATCCTGCCTCGCGAAATGCCGATTTAACCTGATCCTCGGACCCGAGGAAGACAAGGTTTAACAGATCGGCATTAACGTCCTTTTTGGTAGTCACACGCCAGGGAAGCTGACCAACCAGCTGGCCAAGCCGATCTGACTCTGTGTTGTCAGCCGGAGAAGTATCGTGTACCGCGCTCACCATCTCCGGCGGAGACGAAATCTCTGTGGTAGTCCGCAGGCGGATATCTGTACCAACCGGGTAATAAATTTCCGGCTCGGGAAAGATCGGGAAGACTGCCTTGTACGCCATCAGGACCGGATCGGAATATGGATATGGACTCAACGTTGGCAGATGAATCAGGTGGCTGTTGATGCTCCCCTGAAACGTGTCGGAACTGCGTATTCCTTGAATCACGCCATTTCGAACGGGTTCGCGGGCATTCTCCACTTCTTCCACGCGAGCGGTAAGTGTGATGAGGACACCAGGCCCGGCAATTGCGCGATTGAACTCGAGTTCGAGGGCAGCGGTTTCGTGTCGAATGCCCCATCCTACCTTGCGCTTGCTGCGAACCACGCCTTCGACCGGCGCGCCCATGGGGAGGACGACTTCGTTGTCACAAACGAGATCCTGGGTGAGGACAGCATGGACGGGATCGCCCACTTTCGCCGTGTAGGTTGAAATTGGGGCGGCGAGGCGGATCCAGAGTGATTTACCTGCCGGTATTCGGTCACATCCGAAGGCCATCGTTGCGCACAGGACGCAAACGAGTGCGAGCCCGCGATTCGGGTAAAGCAAAATTCTCATGCGAACGCGGGACCGCTCCCCGTATATCAACAATAACAAATGGAATAGAGGATTGGCGCCGCGGCCTGGTTCAGAGCTGATTCACGGGCTTCGCTCTGCTCAGGGCAGGCTCCAGATTGGCAACACCCAACGAATGTCATTCACTTTTCTCCACGGAGAGAAACGATTCTCTCCTCGGCAACACTATATGTTCAGTAGGCGCTCTTTCGTACTTCCGCCGGGAAGGATCGTGGCAGAGCAGACGCCGGCCAAACTCCTCCGCTCAGCTCTTTCACAGGAGTACAACGAATTTCTGGGGAGATGCCTGGTCAAACCATAAATACGGGCGCCACCTCGTGAGCTGGTGGAGGCCCATCACGCTGAAGGCTGTTGACGGCGTATTCGCAATGGAGATCGGCGCATTCAAGAAATACTTCGCCGGCTTCGGCACGGCGTATTGATTTCCGGCGCCGCAGCAGATCTATTTCATGCACCTGCCTGGCTCGGGGATTTCTCCGGGCTAGATAAGCTGGTAAAGGTGGAGTTGGCTACCAGCCCACACATGCTACCCGCTCAGGTCAACACCGGAATATGTGGACCACCGCCACCCGCCCGAGAGCGGCGGCCTGCTAGTGGCAGGCGGCCCCTACTCGGCGGGGCGAGGGCGAGCGAGCTGAGAGCGCAGGTCGGCCCCAAGCTTTGCGGCTACGCTTTCCGCCTGCTCTCTGGACAAGTCGCCCTGGGCAAGATCGGGCGAGCCGCCCCCGCGCAATCCATAAGCGGCGAGAGTTTCGCGAAGGGCTTCTCCGCAATGCAGATTCATGTCGTGGCTGCGGGCAAGAAAGATTCTGGGCGGGTCGGCTTCGGCAGCGATGAAGAGAGCGACGGTCCGGGGAACGGTGGCGCATACGCGGGAAGCTAGCAGGCGAACATATTCACGGTCGCGATCGGTAAAGGTGCGGCGCACGAGCCGGAGGTTGTCCTGGATCATCTCTTCGACGGCGAGGCGGGTGGCGTGGTAGGAGGCAAGCTCTTCGCGCAGTCTTTGGCGCTCCTTGATTGAGGACTTTCCCTCGGCCTGGAAGCGTTCAATTGCAGCAGGAATGTCGTCGCTGCCCACCGAAAGGGCCAGCCCGGCGCGACTGAGCAGAGCAAAGTCATGACGAGCCGAGGCGATTGCGCGCAAACCGCAGACGAACTCGATCCGTGCCCCACGACTGACGCGCTCGACGGAGCGGATCAGGAGCCCACCGATCTGGCCAGTGGAGCGGACGTGGGTTCCTCCGCAGGCGTTCAGGTCGCAGTCGGCAATCTCAATGAGCCGGATGCTTCCGCTGCGCTCCGGAAGCTTGCGTAGATGTCCCTCGGCCAGCAAAGATTCGGCTTCGCCACGTTCCATGGCTCGGATGGTGACAGCGCGGTCTTCGGCAATGATCTCGTTGGCGATGCGCTCGACTCGCTCAAGACTATGGTGGGCGATGGGGCCAGTGGATAAATCAACCGTCGACATGGTTTCGCCGAGGTGGAAGGAGACGGTCTGCGCCCCGAGCTCGCGGGCAAAGACGGCGGACAGGAGATGCTGGCCGGAGTGCTGCTGCATGTGGTCGAGGCGGCGGCGCCAGTCGATCGATCCGTGAACAGGGGTGCCAGCGAGCAGCGGCTTGCGCGTAAAGTGCCAGACTTCTCCCTGTTCATCTTCTTCCACGATTTCGACGGCCGCTTCAAGGGTGGCTCCGTTGCGTGAGGTAGCGGTCAGAATGCCGGTATCATACGGCTGGCCACCGCTGGTGGGATAAAAAGCACTTCGATCGAGTGCAATCTGCCAGATGGAGACGCCATCGGCGCGGGAAGATTCGCGAATATCCACGACCTGTGCGGAAAAATTCTGAAGGAAGGCATTGTCGTAATAAAGGCGGTCAGTCATAACAGGTCGTTCTACAGGAGCGGGTCGCGGGATGGTCATTCAGAGATTCGCTGGGAACTGGGGGAGCTCCGACCTTTGAATCATACCAGCGGCATGTTTCTTTCGACGCCGGACAGGAGGGCAGAAGATTCTTTACCAAGAGGCCAACTTTTGCCCCGTGAACGCGTTTAGGTCTATAAGCATTGTTAGGAGTCCCTTATGCCACGCTCGCATCGACTCGCAGGCTTCGTTTTCCTCACGCTCCTTGCCACGGCGCCGTTCCTCGTTCAGGCCCAGCAGTCCAATTCAGCTCAGTCGTATCCTGACGACACCTGGATTCCGCGAGGCATGGACGCATTAGGGAATCACGCCAGCTTTCACACAGACTTCACCTTCGACAAGGCGATGCTGGACATGGCGAACAACTTTGTCGGGGACGAGGAGACGCACCGCGTGGTAGCCAAGCTGCGCGGCATCTCGGTGCATAGCTTCCGTTACCCGGCTCCGGGACTGTATGACACGAGGGCGCTCAATACAGTACGGTCGCAGTATCATGACCGTGGGTGGAAGCACCTGGTGACGTCGGAAGGGCATGGGCTGGCGAAGCCGGGGCACAGCGACGTCTGGATTCGCTTCGAACACGGCGACGTCGAAGGCATGGTGTTGCTGGTGGCCGATGAGAAGAACCTGAATCTTGTTGCGATCAATGGGGAGATCAGTCCTGTCGACCTCTTGCACCTCCGCGGGCATTTTGGCATCCCGAGATTTTCGGGCGACGACTTTGTCGAGCAGAACAACTAAAGCGCTAACTCACTTAAGCCGATTCACGGCATCCAGCTCGCGGGCGGCAATCGCGCGCGGCAGTGGAGCATAGCCCAGCGATTCGCTTTGCTTCTGTCCAGTGGTCAGCATCCAGCGTAAAAATGCGGCAATCGCGGCCTGCTTTTGCGGGTCGCTTATTTGCGTGGGCACCAGTAGCCAGGTGAAGGTGCTGATGGGATACGCATATTTTCCCGCTGCATTGAGAATGGAAAAGCGAAAATCGCGATCCTGTGCTGCGCTGGTTTCCGCCGCGGCAGCGGTGATGCTAGCAAGATCGGCCTTGATAAACTGCCCGGCGGGGTTTTTGACGGCCGCGTAGTTCAGCCCATGCTGGATGGCGTAGATGAGTTCGACATAGCCGATGGCGTTAGGAGTCTTACTCACAAGCTGGGCGACGCCTTCGTTGCCGGCAGCCCCCGTACCAACCGGCCACTCGACCCGCGGACCCGATCCATATTGCGACTTCCATTGCGGGCTGGCGAGCGAGAGAAAGCTTGTCCAGACATACGTGGTGCCGCTTCCGTCGGAGCGGTGGACGACGGCGATCTCGGCAGCGGGTAAGTGGAGACTGTGGTTCGATTCGCGAATGAGGGGATCGTTCCACTTGCGGACAGCTCCAGAGTAGATGCCGGCAAGTGCCTGCGGGGTCAGGTTCAGCGTGCGGTCCAGCCCGGGGAGGTTGTAGATGGGCACGACTCCGCCGAGCACGGTAGGAAAGTGCAGAATTGGGACGCCGGATGGCGTCGCATCCTTCGCAAGGGGCATGTCGGAGGCAGCGAAATTCACTTTGCCGGCCTCGAGTTTTTCGATCCCCGCCTCGGAGCCGATGGCGTCATAAGTAATATTTACACCGGGCTGATCACGCGCGAAGCTCTCCAACCACTTCTGATAGAGCGGTGCGGGAAGGGTTGCTCCGGCAGCGTGCAGGACCGCCTGGCTGCCGGATCCTGCCGGACGCGATGCGGCAGTGTTGGGCATACCGCTATGGATTGCGGTAATCAGCCGGGAAACCAGTTGATCGGCAAGATCATCGGTGAAGCCTTCCGTCCGCAGGTGGGTTGGCGTCACCAGATACGACCATAGCGTCTGATTATCTTTGCCGATGAGTTCGGCGGAGAGATATCCCTGATAGTTGGTTGCGCGCGTGCTGTTCGAGCGAGGACTCGCAGAGATGGTGCCCGTGGCCCAGACGTTCGACGTCAGGCGCAGAACAGCGTCCGCGGATGCTGTCTCGTTGACAACCTGAAGGCGAGTCTTGGCGAGCTGCTGATCGATTCTGGCTCGTGTTTCCTCGATACGTCTGCTGTCGGGTGAGAACTCGATATGAATGGAGTGAATGCCGCTAAGGCCTTGCGCTCGTTGAGCGAGCCCACTGCAAGCACCGAGGAGCAGGAAGATAGTCAGGATGATCCATGCACGAATGAGAAGACTATTAGGCTTCAAACGAAGAAGTTGGTAAGGGCTGCGCACAGGGAATCCAGTAGAAATCATGGCATTCACTAGACTGCAACAGAATGGACGTGAATTGTATGAAAATAAGTTGACGGATATCGCGAACGAAGGCGACCGCCCCCTGATTACGTACCTGGAGAATCGATGCCAGCACAGCCCCCGCGCCTAAAAGACGTTCCGCGCAATTTGAAAGGCTACTTTCTCTGCCTGCTGAAGAAGGGCGAAAAATGGAATGAGACGGAAGGCTCGACGGAACTGATGCCGCAACACCTGGCTTTCCTGCGCCAGCAGATGGAGTCACGGAGATTTGTAGTCACCGGTCCGGTACTTGGCGACAGCGATGACTTGGTGGGCATCAGCCTAATTGAATCAGCGAGCGCGCAGGAGGCACTGGATCTGGCGAATGAGGATCCGGCGGTCAAGGCGGGGCGGCTGCGGATCGATATTCGGTCGATGTATCTGCCGTCGCTCGATGCGGTGCGCGTGGAGTTTTGAGTGGGTAATAGAACTAAACGGTAGCCTTGATCTCCTTTTTTGCAGAGCGCGGTGGAAATGCGAGAAGACTCACGACGAGAGCGACAACAATTCCAAATCCAACCTCCAGAAATCTTCCGATGGCGGCCTGGGCGGGGCCGCCATCGATTTTGACCAGAACGATGATGGATAGCGTGACGGCAGCGAGTCGTCCAGCTTTGTCATACGCCAATACGCTGCAAACAAAGATACAGAGAGCCACTGCGAGTCCATACAGAACGTAGTGGCCGTGCCAGACATACCAAGTAACCCAGCCCAGGAAGGCACCGATTGCAGTGCCGAAGATGCGGTCGCGGCACGAGGCAAAAGTAACGGTATTGTCTACAGCCATGACGACGATGGCCGAAACCGCGGCCCAGTAGCTGTGCTCCAGCCCGAGGAGGTTCCCAAGCCACACGCAGAGCACAGCGGCGAGACCTGTTTTGAAGGCGCTGATCGCTTGGCTGCCAAAGTTCTTTTTCTGCCACCAGTCTATGAGCCTTTTTCTCCGAGCCTCTGAGGTTGTGAACATTGCTGTCATCCTTTTCCGGATCAAATCCCTGCTCACGACTCTATCGGAAACGTCCACACCTGGGCCGTAGGGTCGCCCTTAGAATGTGCCTGGAAAAACGGTCGGCGTCGGGTTTTGAGCGGCAAATCTATCGGGCTTCTGTTTGATAGAATTACCGCCTAGCATTGCAGCTTCCCTTCATACGTCTACAAAGAGGTGTAGCCGTGTTTGCTCCGCCGGTCGCCAAGGCAAAGACGAAGACAACCTCTGATTCTTCGGGCAGGGACGCGACCCAGCGCTCGATATTTGCAAGTCGGCCATTTGACCGAGACACGGGAGTCCGGGAGACGAGCAGCGCCTCGTGGAATTTCGGCGACATTCCGATCTATCCTTACATGAAGGCCGCGACCGAGATACGCGGCTCGACGCAGCGCGAGACCAATGAAGCGGAAGCGGAACGGGCGGCTCATTCCTTGGCAGCGCTCCCTTCGACCGCGCCTGCTCCGCACGAACATGAGCAACCAAGACCTCTGCCGCGATTCCCTTCCGCCGCGCCGATCTCTACCGGCAGGAGGCTGCCCGATCCGGCTCGCCACATGCTTGAGCACGCTTTTGGATATGACCTGCGAACCGTTCGCCTGCATGACGATGCGATGTCGGGCCGCGTAGCGCGCGGAATCGGCGCGACCGCCTTCGCCACAGGAACGCAAGTCGTGATGGACGGATCGGTGAGCCGGCATGTGCTGGCGCATGAAGTCGCCCACGTCATCCAGTCCGCGCTGCAGCCGGCGGCGCCGGCGATTCATTGCTACGAATCTCCCGAGCATGAGGATCTGGGTGACAAAAGCCTCGATCAATTGCAGGACTTCCTGCAAACCGAAGAGGGTAAGAAATGGGCCAAGGATCATGGGATCGATCCCGCCAAGCTGGTCAAGCAAATCGAAGCCGATCCACTCAAGAAGGCCGGTGGCAAGATCACCGCCGGAACGCGGGCAGTCGGGGCCAAGGGCAAAGAGGATGTCAAACTGACTCCAGGCGAAATCACCGCGCTATCCGGTGATTTCTATAAAGGGCCTGACGAGATCGCCAGCGCCGCCTCGCAGCCGCTCGAGAAGGAAGGCGGCAAAAATGAGCTGGACAAGTTGGTGCAAGCTATCGAACAGGAGCGCAAGGGAGAGCTTCCCGATGCGAACAAAACCTACGAACAAATCACGAAGGGTCGCTATCTGGATCTCGCCAAAAGCAACGACGTCCACTTTGCACCGCTCAATCGGGTCGAGTGGCACCGTTTGCATGTGCAGGCCATCGCGGAGGCGGCGGCCGCAAAGGACGACCGCGCTCTGCAACATGCGCTGCTGGTCGACGCCAGCGGCGGCCATTTCCTGACCGACGCCTATGCCTCCGGGCACCTGTTCGACAAGGGCAAGTTGGTCGCCGCAATCAAACTTCATCTTCAGGCTCACCCACTGCGCACCGAGAACCCCGAAGCACAGCTTTTTGCAGGTATAGTCACGTTCAGCGGCAATGCCGACCAGCTTGTGCTTAAAGGCATCCATGACAGGATGAATATCGAGGGCTTCGACGTCACCAATGCCGCCGGCATGAAATGGCGCACATTCGGCGACGCGCAGCTGGCAAAGGCACCGGATACGAGCAGGATCGCAGCCTTGGCTCTTTTCAAATCGCGACAACAGATCTACGCCGCGCAAAAGGGCCAAAAACCGGACCCGAAGGAGGTCGAGGCGCTGATGCCCGACGATGCGACGAGCGAGCGCGCGACCAGTCAGGCCATCGCATACATCCCGGCTGCCGCAGCGGACGTCCAAGGTGTGATGTATCGGGGCAGGAGTCTGGCCTCTACACAGTTCCCTAAGCCGCTGGGAGCGGTGATAGAAAGCAACCTCGACACCATCGCCAGCCCGGGACGCGCCAACCAGCTTCGAGACCTGGAGAGGACAAGGGAGGAAACCGGATCAGGCCCCCTTCTCGCGCCGCAATTCACGCTGGGGCGTTTCTAACGGAGGCCGTACATGGCGAAGGCAAGAATAGCGAGCATCCTCGCGGATACGCTTGCATCCCTCGGCGTGAAACGGATATATAGCGTCCCCGGCGACTCATTGAACGGGATCACCGATGCTCGGGCACACGAGTCGATTGCCTGGATACATACACGCCATGAAAAAGCTGCTGCGTTTGGGCAGGAGCCGAAGCGCACCGACCGCAACCTTGCTGTGTGCGCCGGCAGCTGCGGACTCGAAAATACACACGGAAGGCAAGTAGCGTCCGGAGAATTTATACCTTCAATGCCGAAGATTTTTGAGGCTTTCTCAGAACTTGAAGTCTGACGCCTGAGTTTCGCTTAAGAATTCTCCAAGCACACGGCAAAGCAAGAAAGCGTCCGCACAAAAGCGGACGCCTTCGGGGATAAACTAGATCGAGCTCATGTTGAGCAGGAACTCGGCGTTATTTCGGGTCTTGGCCAGCTTGTCCACCAGCAGTTCCATAGCTTCGACGGGGGACAGCGGGTTGAGAACCTTGCGCAGGACCCAGATACGGCTGAGCTCTCCCTTGACGATGAGCAGCTCTTCCTTACGGGTTCCGGAGCGCTGGATATCGATGGCCGGAAAGACGCGCTTATCAACGAGCTTGCGGTCGAGGATGATTTCCATGTTGCCGGTGCCCTTGAATTCCTCGAAGATCACTTCGTCCATGCGCGAGCCGGTATCGACGAGCGCGGTGGCAATGATGGTCAAAGACCCGCCCTCCTCGATGTTCCGCGCCGCGCCAAAGAAGCGCTTGGGACGCTGCAGGGCGTTGGAATCAACACCGCCGGAGAGCACCTTACCCGAGGGCGGAACGATGGTGTTGTAGGCGCGCGCGAGACGGGTAATAGAGTCAAGCAGGATGACGACGTCGCGCTTGTGCTCGACCAGGCGCTTGGCCTTTTCGATGACCATCTCGGCCACCTGCACATGGCGGGCGGCGGGCTCGTCGAAGGTGGAGCTAATGACTTCGCCTTTGACTGAGCGCTGCATATCGGTGACTTCCTCCGGGCGCTCATCAATAAGTAGGACGATAAGAACCACATCAGGATGGTTGGTGGTGACGGAGTTGGCGATGGACTGCAGCAGCATCGTCTTGCCGGTGCGCGGCGGGGCAACGATCAGGCCGCGCTGCCCTCGACCGATGGGGGTGAGCAGATCCATGACACGGCCGCTGATGTTCTCGCGGACAGTCTCCATCTTGACGCGCTCCTGCGGGTAGAGCGGTGTGAGGTTGTCAAAGAGGATCTTGTTTCGCGTCTCTTCGGGCGACTCGAAGTTGATGGCCTCGATCTTGACCAACGCGAAATATTTCTCGCCCTCGTGCGGCGGGCGGACGTTGCCGCTGATAGTGTCGCCGGTCTTGAGGTCGAACTTGCGTATTTGGGAAGGAGACACATAGATGTCGTCCGGTCCGGGCAGATAGTTGTAGTCCGGCGAGCGGAGAAAGCCGTAGCCATCGGGCAGAATTTCCAAGACGCCCTCGGCG
>CAYVSQ010000248.1:0-4936 GCA_964453815.1 uncultured Acidobacteriaceae bacterium
CTTGCGGCGAGGTCAGTGCCATCGCTTTAAGCTGCGGTGAGGTTGAGGGCGAACCGGACGAAGTGGTGCCATCGAATCGTAGACGCCCGGTCATTCCACTACCTGCATTCACACTAAGCACGTTCTTTGCAACGCGAAAGCGATCGGCCTCGGCGAGCGTGGCAGTCTCGCACGTCGCACCATTGCAATCGGCAGCGGATAGCTTGACCACATAGTCGGAGTCCGATATAGTCGGATATCGACTATGAGGCTTCGGACACAGGAACCCGCTCCCCTCTCTCCCGCCGTCTTGCATATCCTCTTGGCTCTGGCCGGAGAAGATCTGCATGGGTATGGAATCACGCAGGAGATCGCGCGTCAGTCGGCCGGGCAGTACAAGATGGGGCCCGGCACTCTCTACGACAACCTCAAAAAGCTTATGGACAAAGACCTCGTCGTCGAGGTTCCGCAGAGAGAACTTGCCGCTGATGAAGTTCGTCGTCTGTATCGACTGACGATTGAGGGAAGAGCTGTCCTGTCGGCGGAAATCTCCAAATTGGAAGACGTGGTTCGAGAGGCTCGATTACGGTTAAGAAAAAAAAGGATTCAAGGGACATGAGCACATCGAATCTCTCGCGACGTATCTATCGTCTCGTCCTGAGCCTACATCCTGCTCAGTTCCGCGATCGTTTTGGTGACGAGATGTTGTGGATCTTTGAAGAGCAAATCCGTGAAGTAAATTCGTCCGTCCTTTTAGCGGATGCACTGCTCTCATTGATTCGTCAGTATTGGCAAGCAGGCAACTATTCCGAAGCAAGACCCGCGCCATTCGAACTCCAGGTTGCAACCATAAATATTGGGGTTTTCCAGTGGCTGCAGGCAACGGTTGGAGCGCTCACTTTCGTTCTGGCATTTGCTCTTGCAGTGGCGCAGGGCTCGCGTCCGCTCCAGAAATATTCGCTCCCGATGACAGAAAGACGCTTCATACCGTTTGCGTGCAATCAGCCAAAGTTAAAGAAGGACACAAACGTTCCTGTGGAATTTTCACGTCCCTCAAAGAGGGGCCTATACACAACGGAATAGTGAAGCGGGGGACAGGATGTTGCGAGGAATGAAATGCAAGTTGGCTTGCTTGATGAGTATCGTCACACCGTTTACTGTGGCACAGCCGGATCGACTTCGATCGAAGACTGTTATCGCTCAACATGAAAATGCCGTTGAACATAGCCTTCTTCATCAGACATCTATCAGGAACGATCCGGATCCAGGAATGTTCTTGCTCGATCAGATGTCGCAACTCCGTGTACCCGGGGTGAGCATCGCCGTCATTCACAACGGGAAACTGGAGTGGGCTAAAGGATACGGTGTCACAAAACTTGGCGGTCCTCCTGTATCACCGGACACAGTGTTCAACGCTGCGTCAATGAGCAAACCTCTGACCGCAATTGCCGTAATGCGCCTCGTTCAGGAGGGTAAGGTCGATCTGGATAGAGATGTCAATTCGTACTTGACGACCTGGAAGATCCCTGAAAATCAATACACCGTCTTACATAAGGTGACAGTTCGCGAGTTGCTTGGCCATACCTCTGGCATCGGGACACACAACGGAGAGGTTGATGACCCCGATAAGGGAGTACCGACCATGCTTCAAATGTTGAACGGCGAAAAGCCTTCAACTTCCGGACCCGTGCGGGTTGAGGCGGAGCCGGGAAGTAAATATGCGTATGCGAATGGCGGCTTCTTGATCCTGCAGTTGCTGATCTCCGATCTCACCGGAGAGCCATTTCCTCAATATATGCAAGAAGCCGTCTTACGGCCTTTGGGAATGTCGCACAGCACATTTCAAGCGCCGCTGCCTCCTGCGATTTCCGCGATGACTGCGACAGGGTATTGGGAAGACGGAATCAAAGGCATTGCGCCCGAACACTTTGTAAAGCCGAATCTGGGAGCAGGTGGGTTGTGGACTACGGCTCCCGATTATGCCAAGTTGATCATCGAGATTCAAAGAGAATACGCGGAAAAGTCGAGCATCCTGCTGAAGAGTTCAACGGTTCGTCAGATGTTGACACTGGGTATGGGACCCTCCAATGCAGTGGGATGGGGCTTAGGCGTCAGAGTGGGTGGCACTGCTCCGAATATCTACTTCGAACATGGCGGTTCTGGTGTGTTTCAGAACGATATGGTTGGATATCTTGACGGAGATGGCGTTGTTGTATTGACGAGTGGTGGCGGAGGAGGCACGCTTGTTAATGAGGTCGTGCGTAGTGTCGCTCATGTTTACGGATGGCCCGATTTCAAACAGGAAGAGCACACGGTTGCGCATGTCGACCCGTCGAGGTTCGATAGGTTGGTGGGGAAATACGACTTTATCAAGGTCATGAAGGACGGAGATGACCTCGTGGCGGAGATTCCGTTGGGAACACGAAAACAGAAACTGATTCCAGAGTCAGACACCCAGTTCTTTTTACGTGACGGACCAACTACAATTATCTTTGACGAAAACCCTGACAACAGTGTGACTGGGCTGGAGTTCGTGACGAGCATCGTTCATTTGCACAGAGACAAAACTCAATAGAAATTCAAAACTATGGTTCGATTGTGGAAAGCGCCAAGTAGCCTTCAAAGGGTCCATAAAGAACACTCGGCTCAAGTAGCCGAGACGCTATTTAGACGACCTCTGGGTTCTTTAGCCGGGAAAGCCTCTCTCGCCGCCTCTTCCAATCCTCGGTCGAAAAGAGGCGCGGTCCCACTTCGATGAGGCGAGGCATCATGCTGAAGACCGCCACCCTGCTCCAGAGTTCGCCGTTCCGCATCCGAAAGCCTTTTTCATTGAGGTCGCTGACGATGCTTGAATTCGAGAAGTCCTGCGCCAGCAAATCCATCATCAGCATGAGTGCCTTGGTCTCGGTGGGATCGACCTCCAGACGTTGGCAGTCGTCCGAGATGCGCAGTCCATAGGGGATATCCTCGTTGAACGCGCCTTCGGCGGGAGCTTCCGACTCAGGCAGCTCGCGTCGCCATTCGATCGATACCAATTGCCACCCTGTCAACATACGCTCGCTCATAATCTGGGGAGTAAATGGCCCGGAAATCACATCGCGAATCCGCTCGAAATACGCCATGATAACCCTCTGGAAGTTATTCTTGGGACTGCAATAAGCAATTTATCTGCCAGAGTTCCGTCAGCTATGAATCTCTCAAGTCGCTCCTAGCACTGACATAGCCTTAGCCAGGTGTTAACCTTAGACTCCGATGGCTGTTCACTTTCGCAAATTCTTGTCCACTTCTGGACGGGAGCGCCGTGCAAAAGTGGGGCCTATCGAGGTCGTTACAAAACTCTCCTCAGCAAGCAGTTAGGGAGAGGTTGCCATCTGCCTGAGCGATTTCACGGCTCTTCGATTCGTGGAATTAATTCTTCAATCACTTTCGGTTTCCGGGTCACTCAAATTGAACCCAAGCACGTAGGCGAACACACCTTGTTCTAAAGATTTAAAGGGGCAATTCGCAGCGGGCCTATCGCTTATGTGGCAGCTCGTGTACAACCCAACCTAGTATTCGCGGGTTTGGACAACCTTCATCGCCGCGAAGAACAGAATCGCAGCTAAGCCGAGCGAGAAGGTCATTGCAGTCCACGGGACCGTGTGTGCGAGGAGAGGCGAACCCTCTCGCATGGCTAAAAAGATATTGGCCGAGGCCGGCAAAGGAGCGTGGGCAGAAACCCACCACAATGCTGCAGAAGCTAGCATCGTTCCCCATGCACGCCACTGGTCGTCAAGGAATGTAGCCAGCAACACAGAAAGGCAATAGAGCGCTGTAGCACAGGCGATCAGCGTTCCCGCATACTCCAACATTTCGACTAACGTTGACATGGCCCTGAACACGGGTGATACAAGCCACATTCCCCAGCAAAGCGCTATTACTACGCCGGCCATCTCCAGCCATCCGATGCTGGCGCGGATCGCAAGCAGACGGAGCCTGCTCACAGGCAGCGAGAGAGTGAAAAGCATAGAACCGTGGAGACCTTTTGATGCCTGGAAGGAAGGTTGCGTGGCGATTCCCGCACCTCCCAGAATCGCGCAAAGCATCAGGACAAGCGTAGGGGTTGAGAACAGGACGAATCCGAGGGCCGGGTTCCTACCGCCTGGCGGGGGTACTGCATTCCGGACCGAATACTGGAAGAACAGAAGAAGGGTCGCGAAACCGACTAGGAACAACAGCTTAAAACGGGTTTCCAGCCAACCTTTGTACCAAAACATGTCAGTTGCTCCTCACGTGTTCCAGAAAGATCTCTTTTAGAGTGACCGGGTAGCGCTCGACGACGGCCCCCGGTATGGACTGCGCCTGTTCCACGATGCCATCTACGTTCTGGCTTGCAAGGAGAGAGACCACGCGTCCTTCTTGGTAAACCGACTCAACTCCGTCCTCCCATCGCAGCGCTAACTCCTCCGAATTGTCGAGCACCACACGGATCCTTCGATAGCGTGATTTGATGTCATCCAGCGAGCCTGAAATGATCATCCTACCCCGATCGATAATTCCGATGTGATCGGCGATCAGGTCGACCTCCGCCAGTTGATGCGAGGAGAAGAACATGGTCGTTCCCGACGTGGCGGCGATCGTTACCAGTTCGCGCAGTACATCGTCAATGGCGGCAGGATCGAGCCCGTCGGTTGGCTCGTCCAGAATTAGCAGATCGGCGCCTCGCGAAATGGCCAGCAATAGCATCAGCTTCGACCGCATCCCTTTCGATAAGTCCGGTATTTTGCTCTTCAGCGGAAGCTCGAATATCTCCAGATAGCGTCGTTCGAGATCGTGCCGCCATTTAGGGAAGAGTGGACGAGTGAAGCGAATAATCTCCGCCACCGTCATGTACGGATAGAGCTCCTTGTCTTCAGTGACGAAGCCAATGCGGCGGCGGATCTCAACGGAATGGTCCGCGTCGGCGACGGGGCTTCCA
>CAYVSQ010000249.1:0-10178 GCA_964453815.1 uncultured Acidobacteriaceae bacterium
ACAAAGGGATGCAGCAGGAACGGAACGTTGTACTTGGTCACGTCCATATCGCGCGCGTAGATATCCGTAACCCACGGCATCGCGTCCAAGTCTTCCACCTGCGGCCGGTCGGGATTGTGCGCGACCTTGCCCTCCTTGCGATAGCTGATACCCAGAATCTCATCGAGCGGCTTGCCGTTCGCAAACTCCACCACTGAGAAATCGAACTCGCGGCGGCAGACAAAATCTACCACTGCGCACTCGTTAAGGGCCCGATCGGGAGATGTTGTAACTGGCGGCCCAACGAAGGCTATGCGAATAGTGGGATTCACCCGCTTGATCGCCTCGGCCAACCTCTGGTCGCCCGTCCAGCCCGGTGTGCTCGTGAACAGCACCAGGAACTCATACCCCTTGGCGATCTCGATCGTCTCCGCCGCCGAAACGTGGTGAGGAGGCGCATCCAGCAGCCTGGAGCCCTCCAGCATTCCTGCTGGATAAGCCAGCCAGACCGGGTACCAGTACGACTCAATCTCGCGGGTAGCAGGCCAGCGCGAACCTGCGCCGCCATCAAAGTTTTCGAACGAGGGAGGATTCAGGAACAGTGTTTTCAGGGGCATAGCGTATGTCCTTCAGTTTACCACTTCAGTGGAGCCCATAACCGCCTTATGGTGTCTAAGCAGGCACGCCCACAATCATTTAGTAGGCCCGGAATGCACCCACTCCCCAATCTGTCCCAGCGACCGCATCAGGCTCAGTTCCGCCCGAATCATCGAGAATCCCGCTTCCAGGGCATCCTGATATCGCTCGCGCTCTTGAATGCGTGCTTGCTGTTCATCCTTGGGAGTAACGGGAGCAGTATTCGGAGATCCGCTGCCACTCTTTAACTGCGTTTGAATCGATTCCAGTTGTTCCTGCGCCAACTCGCTTTTTAGTTGGGCAATTCGTTCCTGAGCCACCAGTTCGCTAATGCTGTGCCGCAGCGAATACACCTGTTCGCTCGTTCGGAATTTTGTCTGATCGGCCTCGGCTCCAGCCCGCGCCGCTTCTGCTGCCGATTCACGCGCTTTGGCCCGGCGGCTGGCATCGAAAATCGGAAATGTGATCTGCACGCCTATGTTGAAGTTGTTGTGCTGGAAGCGCAGGTAATATTGGGCATAGTTATTGAACTCGGCATAGCGGTTGTATTCCGCGCCGAATGCGAATTGTGGCCGGTAATTCTGCTTCTCGTCACCAAAGGAAGTCAGCCATTTCGACTTCGCATTGGCAAATGCCGCCTGAATCCCGGAGTTCGTCGCCGCCAGCGTGTCTTCAATGGGGTCTTCAGTGGAAAATTCGGGCGATGTCGGAATGCTCTTCGAGTCCGTCACAAAACTTGAAGGAGGCAGGCCAGTGAGGTGCCCAAGTTGCTGCCGCAGCTGGCTGGCGTCGCCTTCCAGGTGCAGCCGCTTCGCGTCCACCTGCGCCGCGGTCAACTCCGCCTTTGTCACTTCCATCCGTCCGTCCACACCGGCCTGCAAACGCTCCTGCTCGATCGTTACCAGCTTTTCTGCGAACTCCTTTTCCTGCTCCAGCGCCGCAAGCAGGCGGGTGTCGCTGTCTAGCTGAATGTAGGCCAGGGCCGTGTCCAAAGCTACTTGTTCTTCGTTATCCTTCAGGGATAGTTGCGCGGACTTCAGCGCCTCTCGCGCCGCACGAACGTAATCCGGTTGCGAAAAGGAATAAATCAGCGATTGCGAAGTCACGCTATAAACCGATGGCTGTCCCACTGGAAAGCCATAAGAGTAGCCAAGGCTCGATCCCAGAACGAAGCTCGGTAGATATACGTCCTTCGATTCGGATAGCCCCGCCTCTGCGTGTTGCACCTCGGCAACTCCCGCTCTCACCGCCGCGCTGTTTCGCACCGCCATGTCAACCACCGTGGAAAGAGACACCTGTGCCCACGCCTGGCAGCCGCCAAGCAACAAGCACGTCCACATCCACTGGTACATTTTCCGCAACTTCATTCCTCTCATCGCGAAGAGCAAACCGCGCATCTATTCTCGGAGTGCATCTCCGGCGGCCCATCCAGATTAATGGGCCTTGTTCGCCGGTATCCCCGGATAATCCTTCGCCAGTGCCCGTGCAGCCGCATACTCCTGTTGTGCCCCGTGCGCATCTCCCTGTTGTTTCAGCAGATCGCCAATTCGCGCATGTATCACGAACGCCGGAGCGTCCTCGCTCAACGCATTCGATGCCAGGTAGTCTCGCATCCACTCAATCGCCAATTGCGGCTCTCGCCCCGCCTTTATCAAGGTCGAAGCTCCATCCGCCAGCGCCGGACCATGATCGCGTTCTGCCGCCACTGCACCGCTATGAACTGCTGCAAGCATCTCGTCCCAGCGTTCGCGTCTGCGATAGAAACTTCCCAGGTCCATCCATGACTGCGCGCTCGAATGGGAGGCCGAAATCTTCGCCCGGAAGGCTTTCTCGGCGCTGGCATAGTCGTTCTTTCCTTCGGCGATCCGCGCGCGCAATTCAAGTGCGCCTACCGGATCGAATCCATCCAGCTGTCGCGCGATTCCTTCCGCCTTGCCATAGCCTCCGCCCAGCACCGCCGGAGCCTCAGCATAGTACTCTCCCAAATCTGATAGTGCCGCGCCATTCTTCGCGTCAAGGCGCACAGCCGTCTCGAACTCAGCTCGAATCAGTTTTGCCAGCTTATAGGCTGCCACAAACGACACATGCTCCGCCTTTCCTCCGTATGCCCGCCCAAGCCACAGGTGATAACCGCTGTTGCTTGAAGCCAGTTGAACCGCGCGTTCACACGCCGCGATCGCATCATCCCAGCGCTCCTCGGCATAGTAAACCCGGCAGCGCAGGTTCAACGCTTCGGCGTCGTTCGGATCTAGTTGCAGTGCCGTGTCCAAAAGCTGCAGCGCATCGTCGGCATGTCCCCGGCTCAAGGCCGCCTGAGCTGCACCCACGGTCTCTCGCGAGATCGACATTCCCGCGAAAGTCATAACTGATCCGACCGCCAGCGCACATACCAGCGCCCATCTTCCCCAGAATCCCGCCGTCACCTTTGCTTCACTTCCTATTTCGTCTCAACTACCAGCACTCCATCGCCAATTGGCTGGCCGTTGGTGCTTCCCAGTGCGACTATGTCGCCCTCCTTAAGGCCCGTCAAAATTTCTACCTGCGTCAGATTCAGATTACCCACCGTCACTGCCGTCCGGCGGAGCGTTCCATCCACCACGCGATATACGTAAGATTTGCCGCGCTCCGTATGCAACGCCTCTCGGGGGATATTCAATGCATTCCGTTCGTTTGCAATGGTGACCGTCACGCGCACATTCGTGTTGGGAAGAAGATTTTCGTCCGCGTCGTCGATGGTTACCAGCACTTCGCCCACATTGCGTGTTCCATACGTGATGATCGTCGAGGGTACGCGTGCTACGTGGCCATGCCACAGCTGGTCGGGTCTGGCATCCCACTCGATCGTAATCGGCTGACCGACCTGCAGCCTGCCAATTTCAGGTTCGTCGAAATAAGCGCGTACCTGCATCTTCGTCAGATCAGCCATCTGCAGCAGCCGGTCCCCCTGTTGCACAA
The DNA here is from genome assembly GCA_964453815.1 of uncultured Acidobacteriaceae bacterium. Taxonomy (GTDB): domain Bacteria; phylum Acidobacteriota; class Terriglobia; order Terriglobales; family Acidobacteriaceae; genus Silvibacterium. The sequence goes on from CAYVSQ010000249.1 coordinate 3,571, forward strand.
ACTCCGACTTCGATACCGGAATCGAATAGACCGTTCCCGCAAACGGGGCGTGGACATTCGCCTGATTCAACGCCGACTGTGCCGCCGCATAGCCTGCCTGAGCTTCATCGAACGCCGCCCTCGCCCGCGCGATGTCGTCTGCGTCATAGCGCTGTGTTTTTCTCAGATGCAATGTTTGGATCGATGAATTTGCCGCCGCCAGCCGCTGCTCGGCCGCCGCCACCTCATTCGCCGAGGCAGCCCCCGTCAACTGCAGCTTCTTGAGCGCGTCCAGATCGCGCTGTGCCGGGTCGCGATCCATCTGCGCCTTCTCGAGATCCCCGCTCAGCGCCAATCGCTCTTCCTGCGTGCCGCCCCTGAGCGTGGCGTTGTAAGTCGCCTGCGCGCTCCGCAAAGCCGCCTGCGCCGCGGCCAGTCGCGCGCGAGCATCAGTGTCATCCATGGAAAGCAACAGCGTGCCCTCTGTCACTCGCTGCCCTTCGTGGACGTAGAGTTTCTTAACCAGTCCGGCAAATGGCGCATGCGCTTCCTTGTTCGACTGGGGCTCTACCTTGCCATTGGTTGCACTGGTGCTCTTCAGCGCGCTGCGTTCTACCGTCGCCGTTCGCACCGGAATCCTCGTGCGCGTCGCCAGCCGCGCCAGGTAGAAGACCAGCACCATCGCGATGGCCGCCGCCACCCAAACCCACACCGGATTTCGTCTTCTACTTTTTCTGGTCGCCATTCAGGGTCTGAACCGCTGATAAGTATATAAGACTCATCTCGATGCCTTTGTGCATCAGAAAGATACCGGTCGCATGATGATTGTGTCATCTGCGCGTCATCCGTATCGGGCATCAACGGTTTTGCCAGCCCTAACCCATTTCCGCACCCCGTGACTTAGCGTCCGAGCGCCTCCGCTATTGCCCCTTCCGCCAGGGGAGCCATGATCCGGTAACCGGTGTCGTTCGGGTGCAATCCATCCTCCGCCAGGTCCTTGCGAAGTAGCCCGTGCTGGTCGACCATTGCCGAAAAGTAATCGAGATAGAGAAGGCCGTTCGCTGCGGAGTAGTTCTTAAGCCACGCGTTCAGTGCCAGAATCTTAGCAGGATCGCGCTGCGCAAAGAAATTCTGCGACTGGGGTGTGGAATTGTGAACCGGCGTCACAGAGGAGAAGACGATGTGGATGCCATGCGCGCGTGCCAGTTCGGCCAGCGAAACGTAATTTGCCTCGATATCTTCGATCGAAATCGGACCAGTATTCCCGGCAATATCGTTCGTTCCCGCCAGAATCACGACCGTCGCCGGTTGCAGGTTGATCACGTCCTGGTGAAAGCGCACCAGCATCTGTGAGGTGGTTTGGCCGCTAATACCACGATTGATATATGGCTTTCCCGGGAAATAGTAGTCCAGATGCCACGCGTCGTTGATCGAATCGCCAAAAAAGACTACCCTCTTCTCGCCCGGCTTGGGTGCGCTGAGCGCCGCATTGTCTTTTTTGTAGCGGCCAAGCTGGCCAAAGTCGCTCATGTAGGTCGGGATCATCGTCTCGCGGTAGTGCTCGAGGTTTCGAATCGAATCGGCAACATGATCCGGTTCCGGCGTGACCGCTTGTCCAGACGCAGAGAGGGATATCGCCAGCAGGACATAAATCGGGAAGCGCATGCAGAACAAACTAACAAACATCGGAGACTAGCGGAAATAAACTTCGACCATCGTGCAGTCGTCGGTCGCGGCAGCGGAGCCGCAGAAGCACGACAGATTCTCGACAACTTCCTCGAGGTTTCTGCTCTTTCCGAACGCGTCCTCCATGCGCGGGGTGCCAAAGAACTCACCCGCTTCGTCTTCCGCTTCCGTCACGCCATCGGTGACAACAAGAATTCGGGTGCCCGGTTCGAGCTGCGCCGTGTACGAGTGGAACTCTCCATTCGCGATCAGCCCTACCGGCAGGTTTGAATCGCTTAACGACACGATCCCCTTTGCCGTTTGCAGCAGGGGATGGACCTGTCCGCAGTTGATGTATTCAAGCTGGCCATTGCTTTCCAACCGAAGAATCAGCATCGTTGCATATTTGCCGATGTTCTTTGCGCAGATGAATCGATTAAGAGCCTTGGCGATCAGGTCTAACGGCTGATCGGCAAGGAGTTGCGCGTATACCATGCCTTGAAGCGTCTGTGCCAGCATCGCCGCTGCCACTCCCTTTCCTGAAACATCGGCGACCACAACATAAAAATGGCCGTTCGCCGCGACCACGTCGTAGAAGTCGCCGCCAATCTCCTTGCAGGGAACAAAGCGAGCCGAGATCTTGGCATACGGTATGTCGGGAAGCTCTGTCGGCATTAGATTTTGCTGGATGACCCTCGCCATCTCCAGTTCCTCCTGGTTGCGCCGCGCTTCCTCCGCGGCAACGGCCAGGCGCGCATTTTCGACAAGGGCGGCCGCCTCCGTTGCGATCGTCTTCAGCAGGTCGTTATCTACTTTCGTCAGGTTTCCCGGTGTCAGACGGCTGTCCAGATAAAGCACGCCCAGCACGTCGCCGCGCCCAAAGCCGGCCACAACTCTTCGGCTGCGCAAGGGTATGCAGATGACGGTGCGAATGTTCTGCGCGATCACGCTCTCGGAGCGCACACCATGCTCGGCGCTCAGCGTGTCGGTCACGATGAACTCCCCTGTACCCTGGATCGCCTGTTTGATAGCGCTGTGCGAAATCGTCGAGTCGTCGTTCAGAAGTCTTCCTTTGCTGTCCAGTCCAACCGTCAGTTTGAGTGCGCCGCTCGCTGGGTCGCGAAGCATCACGTAGCCCCGCTCCACCTTGGTCAGGGCCAGCGTGGTCTCTACCAGCGCCGTCAGAATCTGGTCGACCGCGCCAACCTTGTTCAGCTTGCTGTTTGCCTCCAGCAGCCAATTCAACTTTTCGATCGCGGTGTTGGGTGAGGCATCGGTCTTCAGCGGGCCGAGCAGTTCGCGCATCGTCGAACTTGACTGAGCCATCCGCACACCGAAACGAAGCAATGGCCCATCCAGTGTGCCGAAGTGGATCGCGTCGTTAATGCCTAGTTTATGACGCGGAACCTTGACGCCGTTCACGAAGGTCCCATGCTTACTGCCCTGATCCACAATGTAAAATGTGCCATCTTCAAAAAGAATTTCGGCATGCTTGCGAGAAACATAAGCATCTTCAAGCAGGAGGTCGCTGCCAGGCATTCGGCCCACGGTATAGGGGGAATGGTCGATATCGCGCTGGCTCTCACGCGGGCCGTCGACCAGGAGCATGGGTGTGGAAGGAACCTCGCGCATTCGGTACATCTCCAGACTGAACAACTTAACGGGCTAAACTGCACTGGTTAAAGCTGCATCATTGTTACGAGCGATTATAAACAGGCCCAGCACGCTAGCTGGGCTTTTGTTGACGGCTGTACTGCCCGGTGATTTGTCCGGTTCAATGCTACAAATTGTTGTTTTCAGGATTGACAATCGTGGTATCAAAGCGGCAGGCTGGAACGTTTTCCTGAGGGGAATATGCCTCCCTGGCCTGGCGGTTATGCTTTAATTTCCGCCGGGCTTTTTTTTGCCAGCCGGCGGAGGGCGCGAGGGACAAGATGAACCCAAACCAAAGACCGCTCGAACCGGGGATTGTGACCGACTTCGCGGACCGGCTAAGCTATTCCGGCTACCTATGCCTGCCGGAGTTGCTGGCGCAGCAGCGTCCCTTGTCGTCGCCCCCGCACCACGACGAGATGCTCTTCATCATCCAACATCAGGTCTCCGAGTTATGGATCAAGCAATTAATTCATGAGCTCACTGCGGCGATCCATTTTGTCCAGCACGATCAGCTCGATCCCTGTTTCAAGATCCTCTCCCGGGCAAAGCTCATCCAGATGCAGCTCTTCGACCAATGGGCAGTCCTCGAAACGCTCACCCCGTCGGAGTACATGGAGTTTCGCGGCGTGCTGGGTCACGCCTCCGGCTTCCAGTCGTTCCAATACCGCAAGCTGGAGTTCCTGCTCGGTAACAAGAACCGCGATGCGCTGCGCGTCTTTGCGCATGACCCTTCCATTCATGCGGAGTTGATAGCTGCCCTGGAAGCGCCCAGCTTGTATGACGAATTTTTGCTGCACCTTGCGCGCCGTGGGTTGGCCATCCCCCCCGAATGCACGCAGCGCGACTGGAGCGAAGCGCATCGCCAGAATGAAGTATTGGTACAGGTCTTCCGCGGGATTTACGAACATCCCCGCCAGCATTGGGATGCTTATGAAATGTGCGAGAAGCTCGTGGACGTAGAAGAGTACTTCCAGCTGTGGCGCTTTCGCCACATGAAGACTGTCGAAAGGATCATTGGATTCCGGAAGGGAACTGGCGGCTCATCCGGCGTGGGCTTTCTAAAACAGGCCCTCGAACTGACGTTCTTTCCAGAACTGCTTGCAGTCCGAACAGGCCTCGCTCAAAGATGAACGCACGAATTCAGCAGGCGGTGGCGGCACTGGGTGAAGGCCCACTCGACGAAGCCGCAATCAAACGCCACATTGCGCCGCTTTTTTCCTGTGTCCTGGCAAACGAACGCGTGTATTTGGCAAACCACTCTCTGGGCAGACCGCTAGATGCGATGGCCAATGACGTAGCCGAGGCAACCTCGCTCTGGTATACCAGCCTCGGCGATGCCTGGGACCCGTGGCTTGATGAACGGCAGGCATTTCGCGCGCGGCTTGCGAGTCTTGTCGGGGCTCCCCGTGCTGATTGCGTCGTTCCCAGGACTTCAGCGGGCCAAGGCCTGCGAAGCGTGCTGAACGCACTGCCGGGCAAACCGCGCGTGGTCAGCACGCGTGGGGAGTTCGACTCTATCGATGTGATCCTGAAGCAGTATGCCGCGCTCGATCGCATCAACCTGCGTTGGGTCGAGCCTGACGCCGAAGACAATCTCAGCTTGGAATCCCTCATCGAAAGCGTCGATCGCGGTGGCGCCGATCTGGTCGTGGTATCTCAGATCATGTTTATGACCGGCCAGATTGTCGAAGGCCTCAACAACACGGGGATAGACACGCTGGCAAGAGCTTGCCATCAACATGGAGCCCGACTGCTGCTTGATTCCTACCACGCCGTAGGCGTTATCGCCGTTGATGTTGCGAAGCTACAAGCGGACTTCATGATCGGTGGCAGCTATAAATACCTTCGCGGCGGCCCCGGAGCCTGCTACTTGTACATCTCCCCCGCAGCCCTGGAGAGCGGACTGCGCCCGCTCGATGCCGGGTGGTTCGCCAATTCAGATACCTTCGCCTATCGACGGCCGGAACTGCCCGTGCTCAAGTCCGGAGGCGATGCTTTTCTCGATTCCACACCTCCCGTGCTTACCTGGTATCAGGCGCGCAGTGGTCAGGAATTCACCCTCGCGATGGGCGTCGAACGCCTTCGCGCCTACAGCCTCGCACAGCTTCACGCCCTCCGCGCATATCTTGCGGATGCTGGCGTAGATAGAGTGATCGGTGGAGACCTCGCCCACGGAGCGTTTCTCGCTATCCGCCTCCCTAACGCAATGGAGCTTTCAGCAGAACTGGAACGTGAAGGCATCGTCTGCGATGCCCGAGGCCAATGGCTCAGGCTTTGTCCCGATTGCTTAACCCGTGACGAAGAACTGCGTCGCGCCGCAGCCGCACTGGGTAATCTGCTGCACAAGAAGAAATAAAAGGGCTTACTTTCCGGCGACTCCATCGAGCGCAAGATTCAGTGCAAGCACATTCACTCGCGGCTCTCCGAGTATGCCGAATTGCCGTCCCTGCACATGAGCCAGCACGAGCTGCTGCACCGCGTCGTCACTCAGGTGGCGTGCCTCGGCCACGCGATGAACCTGATACAAAGCCGCTGCTGGCGTAATATCCGGATCCAGCCCAGACCCCGATGCCGTAACCAGATCGATCGGCACAGCCTGTCCCGGCGCGGTCTTTTGATAAGCAGCCACATCTCCCTGAATGCGGTCGATGAGCTTCTTGTTTGATAGGGCATAATTGGAGCCGCTGGAGTTGGCTGCGTCATACCCGTTACCCGCCAACGAAGGACGGCTATGGAAGTAGATATCGCCAGTAAAGCTCTGCCCGATGATTGCTGAGCCGGCCACATGGCCGTCTCTCACGAGGAGCTGTCCGTCGGCCTTCTCGCGCAGAAAGAAGTGAGCGAAGGCTGTAACGGCCAGAGGATAGATCAAGCCAAGCAATACAGTGGTGACGAGCGTGAAACGAATCGCAGTTTTTATCGTAGAAACCATAACGTATTCCTGATGCCTCTCACGCTTATGCGAGGTGAAGAGCTGTCAATACCATGTCGATAGCCTTTATTCCGATGAATGGGACAATCAGGCCCCCCACTCCATAAACCAGCAGATTGCGCCGCAACAGGGCCGCCGCCGACATCGGCGCATACTTCACGCCCCTCAGCGCCAGCGGAATGAGAGCGACGATAATCAGCGCATTAAAGATGACAGCAGACAGAATCGCCGAGTGCGGAGTAGCCAGTCTCATGATGTTCAAGGCGCCCAGCACCGGAAACACCCCGGCAAACATTGCCGGAATGATTGCGAAGTACTTGGCCACGTCATTTGCGATGGAAAATGTAGTCAATGCGCCGCGCGTCATCAGCAGTTG
>CAYVSQ010000250.1:0-2557 GCA_964453815.1 uncultured Acidobacteriaceae bacterium
GGAACATCTCAGCCAGGGCCCCGTCTCCGTCTCACGCCTGGCCGAACCGCTCAACATTACCCTCGCCGCAGTCGTCCAGCATCTGCAGGTGCTGGAAGAAAGCGGCCTCGTCCAAACCGAAAAGACCGGGCGTGTGCGCACCTGCCGCATCGAATCCGCCGGCCTCTCCGTAGCCCAGCAATGGATCACCGATCGTCGCCCAACATGGGACCGTCGCCTCGACAAGCTAGGCGAGTTCCTCGCCGAACCAGAGAACGGCCGCTAAGCCTGCAGAAGGATCTTCGTCATGCAGAGGTCACGAAGCAACGAGTTCGCCAACGCAAGCGGCCGAACTGTCTGGAGATCTCGCTGACTGTTTTTCCAGGATGACGATCAAATCGGCCTGGAGATCTTCGAGGAGGGGATGGAAGGCACCCCGGATGAACATCGACTCGACCCGGCCGACCAGGGGCACCTTCCGGAGGAGCGGGCCAGTGGGAGAGCAGCGCAGGTTGAGAATGTCGAACCCAGGCACGCGCGAGATGGCCCGGCGGGTGTTCATACGATAGTAGGTGGGAAAGACGTCTTCGTGTGAGCGGCCGTCGAGTCGGTTAGCGACGAACCGAACGAGCCTGGCCGGCAGCAGGCTGGCGAGAAAGATCACGGGATTTCTGAGATTCGGAGTGTGAAAGACAAACTTACCGCCCGGAGCGAGGACGCGGTGTACCTCGCGGCCGAAGGACTGGGTGTCCTTGATGTGTTCGACGACCATGTTGGCGGTCACAAGGTTGAAAAATCCGTCAGGATAGGGGAGGACGGTGCAGTCGCCGACGTATTTTTGGAGGCCGGCCTTGTGCGGACGGTCATCGACCGGGTCGCAGCCGCGGGCAATCTCGCAACGGCTGAGAAGTCGCCGCTGAAACGAAACTGAGCCATGAATCCAGTCGGGCACCAGGGTGTGGCCACAACCTATGTCCAGCCATCGGCAGCCCGGACTAACGATCGAATCGAGCAGGTTCTTGTAATCCAACTGAGAATGCAGAAATAGATCGCTTACCATGGGCCCCGTACGACCACGGATGACATACGTGATCCTCTGCAGGCTATCTCTGGCTATAAGCCTCCAGCATCTCCCATTTGGGAGATATCTATGGCACAATCAAGTCCTCCCCTAAAACTTGAACGTTGTGCGATCCCAGGGCCCCGATGATTTCGACCGAAGAGCTGTCCGAACTCCTTGCAACCCTCTACTCCGCCCCCCTCGAACCGCAGAAATGGCAATCCTTCCTTGACCGCCTCTGCTCCCTGACCAACACTGCCAGCAGCTATATGCTGGGTGTCCATCCTGAATACGGAAACGTGACTCTCGCAGGTGGCGGGCTCGATTTCAACCCTGAAACCATGCGCCTTTATAACGAGCACTACGGGGCAAGCGACCCGTACGCCGCTCCAGCACTGGCAAAGCCCAGAGTCGGCATTGTTCAGGCAGAAGAGTTAGTCAGCCGCGCTAACCTCCACCGGTCCGAACTCTACAACGAGGTGCTTCGCCCGTACCATCTCGAACACATGATCCTGCTGTCCTGCGGCAACCTGAAGGAGTTTGGCGTGTTCCCCTTGTGGCGCAGCCCGGAACAAGGACCGTGGGACACTGCTTCAATCCATCTCATCGAGACACTCCTCCCGCATCTGCAGACCGCCCTTCGGCTCCGCACCAAAGTAATAGCCTGCAACGCATCCGAGCTCTTCTCAGAGACAGCATTGGATACCATGTCCATCGCCGCCTTCCTCGTCAACAGCAAGGGCCACATCAGGCACATGAACCACCTTGCAGCCTCTCATCTTGAAACCGCCCGATGCCTGCGTCTGCACAAAGGCAGGCTCGTATCAAATGAGCCACCGGCCCCTCCCACCCTGGAGCAGCTCATCGCTCAAGCCACATCTTCCAGTGGCCACTCACTAGTCAATGCTCCCGGCGGATCCCTGAAGCTCTCTCACTTCAACGTAACCGTAGTTCCGGCTCCCGAACGAAACGGGATCAGCGGTTCTGAATCGTACGCTCTGGTCTTCGTCACCGACCCACGCACCCCAGCGAAGTCTCGCGCCCTCGTCATGCGGCAACTCTACGGACTGACCCCATCCGAGGCCCGCGTAGCCGACCATCTCCTGGACGGCTTCGAAGTCCGCGACGCCGCAGCCCAACTGGACATCACCCTCGAAACCTGCCGCTTCCACATCAAGCGAGTCCTTGCCAAGACCGGAACCCGCCGCCAGTCCGAACTGATCCGCCTCATGCTCTCCCTCCCCGGCCAGTAGAGGAATAAAGAGCGAGTGGCATCCCCTTTTTCAGACTGTGTGAGTCAATTATCCTCTTCGCAAAGAGGTTAGGGGCCAATGCGACAGGCACGGCGGGTATTCATGACTATGCTACTTTTCATAGCAATCCTGTTCGTAGCGTTCTGCGGGCTTTGTTTGTATTTCAACGATCTCTCATCTATTTTCCGCAACCAAGGTCTAATCAAGACGGCACGACCCTAATGACACTGCAAGCTGGAACGCGAACAGTAGTAGTGTCCACGCG
>CAYVSQ010000251.1:0-5506 GCA_964453815.1 uncultured Acidobacteriaceae bacterium
GTTCCACTTGTATGTCGGCAAAGCATGGTTGGCCGAGGACGATACCAACAAGGCTCTGGCAGAGTTTCACGCCGCCGCAGCAGCGCGGTCGGATCTTCCTCTGGTGCACTACTTCCTGGGCCGCACTTACCTTGAACAACATGCCTATCCCGAGGCTGAGGCGGAACTCCTGAAAGACATGGCCATCGAACCGGACTTCGCCTACAGCTACGAAGACCTCGGCATTCTGTATGCCCGACTCAATCAGCCGGAGAAGGCTGAGCGCTATTATCGTCAGGCGATCGAGCACAATAACACACTGGTCAACTCATATTTCGGGCTCGCCAAGCTCTATCGGGAGGGCGGTCGGTACCAGGAGGCCCTGGAAATGCTGGATCACGCCGAGGAGCTCGCGCCACACAGTGCCAGCGTACATTACACCCGAGGCCAGGTCCTGGCTCGTCTGGGCCAGTCCGCGAAGGCGCATCAGGAATTCGACATCGCGGCTAACTTGCTCAAGTCCTTCAATGATCGTCTGCAACCGGACCTTTCAGCCGACCGATCCGCGGACGCGCAGGATGCAGCCCAGCAATAGCCATCGATAACCGCGCTACTCCAGTCTGGAAGTCGAATCGCGCAGCACCAGCGCCGGGGGCAGGAGCTGAAGATCCCTGGAAACTTCTCTCGGTTCTCCGGCTTCCCGCAGGATATCGAGCACACGGTGAGTCGCCGCGCTGCCCATTTCCTCCATGGGCTGGCGGATCGTCGTGATGCCGGGCGTGCTCAAGGCGGCAAGCGGTACGTCGTCGAAGCCGATAATCGAGCAGTCCCGGGGAGCCGTGCGGCCAGCGCCGGCAAGGGCCCGCACCGCTCCCAGAGCGGTCAAATCGTCAAATGCAACCAGCGCCGTAAACTTCATCCGTGAGCGAATCAGCTCTTCCGTTAACCGGACTCCGCCCTCAAATCCCGATGTGGGATCCATTGCGGCCGGCAGCTCGCGAACGAGACGCGGATTGAGTTTCAGTCCCTGCTCCGAGGCGAAACGCTGAATCCCATTCCAGCGGCGGTTGCTGTCGCTGAGCTTTTCCGGACCACGAATCACCGCGATTCGCCGGTGCCCAAGCTCATATAAGTGCTTCATCGCCTCGTATCCGCCGGCCTCGTTGTCGACAATCACCGAACCGATGCTCTTCTCCGAAAGATCTCGGCCAACGACTACCGTCGGCATATTCTTTTCCTTCAGCCCAGCCAGCAGACCCCCTTCGTCGAAGAGCCAGTTCGCCACAACAATCAGTCCTTCGACGCGGCGCTCCATCAGCAGGTCGAGGTAGCGCTCAAACTGCTTCCGTTCGTTATGCGCATCCATCAGGATCGGCAGATACGGCGTTGGGTGAAGCGCTTTCTCAATGCCGCGCAGAATCAGCACGCAGAAAGGATCGGAGATATCGAAGACCAGGACGCCAACCGTGTTGCTGCGGCGGCTCCGCAGCGAGCGCGCAAAAATGTCAGGACGATAGCCTAGGATCTGGGCTGTCTTCCGGACGCGTTCCTTCGTCTTGGCGGCGACGTAGCGTGAGAGAGGAGCCTCACTCAACACAATGGAAACGGTGGAGGGTGAGAAGCCGCTCTTGCGCGCCACATCGAGAAGTGTCACTCGTGTCGTTTTTAATTTACGTCCCGGCATCTCTTCTAAGCTTCAACCTTCGGAACCAATGCGTCCCCGATTATGCATGGTGTAACACAAAAGCGCCACAATGCGAATCTCTGTTGAGGGCATTAGACTTCAGTGATATGCGCCTTGAGCGTCGTGTCGCAGGAAAAAAGTAGAGCACTACAAGCTCAGACCGGCTACTCTGGAGAACAATTGGATGAGAGCCCGACGATCGGTTTTCCCTCAAAACAATGATGCTTATTTTTTCTACTCTTCCTCTCGTCCCGAATCGTCCAATTGCGGAGCACGTTACTGATTACGCGGTCCTGCCTGTGAGTGCCTCTTCCCACAGCCCCGCAAGATGGTGGAATACGCTGCGACTGCTGTGTTGCCTGATCGTAATGCTTCTTGTACCGGGTTCAGGGCTTGGGCAGTCAAGTCTGCTGAAAGTACCTAAGCCGTCCACAGCAACCGGGTCTGCCAAGACTGCGGATGGGCAATCGAACGCTTCGACTGCTACACCGCCAGAGCCGGCCGAACCCCTGGGCCGCGACACCCCATACGGCACTGTCTTTGGTTTCCTGCAAGCGGTCCACGTTAATGACCTCGCCCGCGCGACTCAATATCTTGACACGAAACTCCCTCAGAACAAGGCTGAGGAATTAGCGCAGCAGCTGAACGCTGTTCTCGATGCCGGTCTTACGTCCGGCATTGACAATGTGTCGCGATCGCCGCTGGGCAGTCTCAACAACGACTTGCGGACTACGCGAGAGAAAGTGGGAACCGCAAAGACTCCAGCAGGTGATTTGGAAATATTTCTCGACCACGTAACGCGGCCCAACCAGCCTTCCATTTGGCTATTCTCCGCCGAGACTCTTGCGCAAATACCAAATGCATATGCGCATCTTGCTAAGAAGGCAGATTTCACTCAGAGACTTCCCGCATTTCTTGTCAAGATACAGTTTTTGAGTGTGCCGTTATGGCGATGGTTGATGATTCTCATATTCATCGCCCTTGCTATTCTGCTGTCGTCAGTAATTACCAGGTCATTACGTCGATTCTGCGGTCTTCTTCTTAAGAAACGCCACGTTGAGAATTCAACCGAGATAACTCGTCAACTTACGACGCCGGTCAGACTTCTTCTTCTGTCGCTCGCGCTGTGGATATTTACGAGCTATACCGTCTCCGTTCTCGCTCGCCACTATTGGAGTCGCATTACAAGCATCATTGGGATCATTGCGTGCACATGGTTTCTTGCGCGGATAGCTGGAGTCGTTGCCGATGGCCTCGCTCGGCACTCCATCGCCAAAGGCGCGCGAGAAAAAATTGCAATTATAACGCTCGGTCGAAGACTCTTTACCATCCTTGTCGTATTCATCGCCCTGTTGCTCCTTCTTCAGGGAGCGGGGATCAATGTCTCCGCAATGTTGGCCGGTTTGGGAATAGGAGGTATTGCGCTCGCACTTGCTGCCCAAAAAACTCTCCAGGATTTGTTGTCTGGTATCTCGATTATCATGTCCGACACGATTCGAGTTGGCGATTACTGTCGTCTCGCGGATCAGGTAGGAACGGTTGAGGATGTCGGTCTGTCTAATACTCGATTGCGAACTTTGGATCGCACGGTTGTATCCGTTCCAAACTCGAAAATTTCACAGGGGAGCACTGAGAACTTTGCGCTCAGAGACAAGTTTTGGTTCCACCACATTTTCTCCCTTCGTTGTGGCACGTCGAGCAGTCAAATCGACCAGATAGTCGGCACTCTTAGTCGGCTGCTGCGTGAGCATCCTGCAGTTGAAGGCAAGACAGGTCGGATCAATTTCATCGGCATCCAGCAAGGGTCGTTCCAGCTGGAGATATTTGCCTATATAAAGGTCGCGACTAACGACCTTTTTCTCAATACTCAACAGCAGTTGTTGTTCCGGATTTTGGCGGCTATCTCCGAGGCCGGATCAGATCTCGCGTTGCCGTCACAAAGCACTTATCCGGAAACGGGCGCCGTGACGAAAACAAAGGTGGCCGCTAAGGATCAACCCGGCAACAACTGAAGCTGCCGATAAGTCACGACGGGGTTCAGTTGGCACCGCTGACAACGAACTTTGCTGACAACGAACTCCGCACTTGTTTCCTTGCACATGCCGTAGATGCCCCCGAAACGCAGGCTCCTGCGGAATACTTGTAGCACCCCGCTGTTTTGCCACGACGGAGACAGGGCGGCCGGCCCCCGCTCATCCGGGCCAAAAGTAGCAACACCTGTTTGGGCAGGTGATTTTTGCTTGCACGCAGGCCGCCCAGCGAGCAAGTTCTCACCGCCGGATGCGGCCCATTTGTTAGTTAAGGAGTGTGTGGGACAGGGTGACTTACACTCGCTATTTCTTGACTGGTATCGTTTGGCCTTGCGGCATTCGTTTGCCTGTCCTTACTCTTAGCATTCCACCGATCGAGCGTCATGACGCAGCGAAAGCCCAGATGATTGGTGCCGGTACTTACCTCGCCCTTACCCCGGGTGCCGACCATATACCGCGAGCAATATTGGTCTGTACATAGGAAAGAACCGCCGCGATGTACCTTCTTTGGCTGAGAGGGCTCAGAAGGATCATAGGAAGAGTCTGGGCCCTGCGGATTGCGTGCAACGCCTCCCTGTGCGGCCAGTACGGCATAATAGTCGGGCCTGTACCAGTCGCTCGTCCATTGCCAGACATTTCCAGCCATATCGTAGAGCTCATAACCATTCGCCGGATATTGGGCTACAGCGGTGAGTCCAACATGACCGTCTTCGCCCGTATCGGTATCCGGAAAATGTCCCTGGTGCGTGTTGGCCATCCACTTCCCATTGGGCCTGAATTCATCGCCCCACACATAGGGCTTTCCGGCCAGGCCCCCGCGCGCCGCGAACTCCCACTCTGCTTCGGTGGGGAGGCGTTTGCCCGCCCATTTTGCATACGCTTGCGCATCCTCGTAAGCAATCTGAACGACGGGATAATTCTCTCTTCCCTTGATATTGCTGTCAGGCCCCTCAGGATGCCGCCAATTCGCGCCTCCTACGTATGCCCACCACTGAAAATGATCGTTGAGTGGAACAGGATGATGCGGATTCGCAAAAACAACCGACCCTGCAACGAGATTTTCCGGAGGCGCGTCGGGAAAGTCCTTCTGTTCAGGTTTTCTTTCCGCGACGGTTACATAATGTGTTGTTTCCACGAACCTTTTGAACTCAGCATTCGTCACATCCGTCCTATCCATGAAAAAGCCATCGACATAAACCCGATGAATTGGCCGGGAATCAACCGTTGCCTCCATGCCTACCTGGTTCATATGGGGCGCATCCTGGGCGCCCATCGAGAACTCGCCCCCCGGAATCCATGCCATGCCTGGGGGTTTGGAGTTGAGGGATGGAACGGCATTGACATTCGTTGCGGCAAAACTCTTCGCCGCCTCAATAACAGGTGCAGGAGCTTGCGGCGCTGGCGAAGTCTCGGTCGCCGCATTGGCGCGATCGATAGACGGAGCCAGTCTGGAAGACTGTGAATGCCATACCCATACCGCTAAGCCGGCGAGCGCTGCACATACAACCAGGGTGATGATCGTCTTATGGTTTCGCGCTTGAGGCGGTGATGAGTTCCCGGTGTTTTTCCTCGCCATCTCTCCGTCTCTTTCGGGGAATCTGCACACTGTAGCGCATGTCGCTGGACGCGAGTGCTAACGAAGAAAGTCTATTCCGGAACCTCCCCAAAAGGAAACACGGCAAGCATAGACGAGCAAAATCCGGGCAATCCCATTCGGGCACGTTATATTGCGACGCGGTAACTTAATGGGTGGGGACTTGTGAATGAAAGCGTTGATAAAGAGCAAAGCTGAACGGGGTCTTTGGCTGGATGA
>CAYVSQ010000252.1:0-3184 GCA_964453815.1 uncultured Acidobacteriaceae bacterium
ACTCCCGCTGACGAGACCTACCACATCGACAAGCACGCCTTCACCACGCCCTTCGTCTGCGGCGCGCGCAACCTCGGCGAAGCCCTCCGCCGCATCGCCGAAGGCGCGGCCATGATCCGAACCAAGGGCGAACCCGGCACCGGCGACGTCGTCCACGCCGTCCAGCACATGCGCCAGATCGTCCGCGAGATCAAAGCCCTCACCGTCCTCGGCGACGAAGAGCTCTACAACGCCGCCAAGGTCCACGGCGCACCCTACGAACTCGTCCGCATGGTCGCTAAATCCGGCAAGCCTCCCGTCCCCAACTTCTCCGCCGGCGGCATCGCCACACCAGCCGACGCCGCCCTCATGATGCAGCTCGGCGCAGAGACCGTCTTCGTAGGCTCAGGAATCTTCATGAAGGAGCGCGCCACTCCCCTCGACGTCGAAAACGATCCTGCAGAGCGCGAAGAGGCCGTCTCCCGCGCCCGAGCCATCGTTATCGCCACCACGCACTTCAACGACCCCAAGATCGTCGCTGAAGCCTCTGAAGCCGTCATCGGCTCCATGAAGGGCCTCGCAGCAGCCGCGATTGAAGAGTCCCAACTCATGCAAACCCGCGGCTGGTAGCCGACAATATGCATAGAAGTTTGGTCTCGACGGGTCAAGGGCGAGCCTGACGCTTCATCGTTCGCGGCAGTACTCTGCCATTCAGATCGGCGACCTCGTGTCATCGATCCATCCCCGATTCCGAAAAACACCGGCGAGATCGCTAACATAACTTAGAGAGTTTGCGAAGGAAGCCAAGATGAGTACTCAGGCTGTTGCAGGGAACGAGATAAACCAAGCCGGCGCGACCCAGGAACGAATGATGTTTCGCGTCCTGGCGGCCGTAAGCTTCTGCCATGTACTCAACGACATGATGCAATCGCTTCTGCCCTCCATCTATCCCATCCTCAAATCTTCGTACCACCTCAACTTCACGCAGATCGGCTTCATCACTCTCACCTTCCAGATCACCGCATCACTCCTTCAGCCCCTCATCGGACACTACACTGACCGAAAGCCGATGCCGTACTCACTTCCGATCGGTATGGTCTTCACACTCATCGGCCTGCTGCTCCTGGCCGTCGCGCCGACATTCCCTCTTCTGCTCCTTGCAGCCGCGCTGATCGGCATGGGCTCGGCAGTCTTCCATCCCGAGTCCTCGCGCGTCGCGCGAATGGCATCCGGTGGAAAGCATGGCTTCGCTCAATCGTTCTTCCAGGTCGGAGGAAACACCGGCTCCGCCATTGGACCACTCCTTGCCGTATTCATCGTCCTTCCCCACGGTCAGATCGGCTGCGCATGGTTTTCCCTCGCCGCGCTGCTGGCTATTGTCGTTCTCTTGCGAGTCGGCCACTGGTACAAGGCCCGACTCACCCATCTGCAAAGCACGCCCGAAAAGCACGCAGAAAAATCTTCAACACTGCCCCGAAGACAGGTGATCACGGCCATCGCCGTCCTGATCGCGCTCGTCTTCTCGAAGTATTTCTACCTCGCCGGCCTCACCAGCTACTACACCTTCTACCTGATCGCGAAGTTTCACGTCTCCGTTCAAAGCTCGCAGCTGCATCTCTTCACTTTCCTCGCAGCCGTAGCCGCCGGCACCCTGATTGGCGGCCCTATTGGTGACCGAGTTGGACGCAAATCCGTCATCTGGTGTTCCATCCTCGGAGTCCTGCCTTTCACGCTAATGTTGCCCTACGCAAATCTCTTCTGGACCGAAGTGCTGAGCATTATCATCGGTTTCGTCATCGCATCAGCCTTCTCAGCCATCCTCGTCTACGCGCAGGAGCTGATGCCAGGGCGCGTCGGAATGATCTCCGGACTATTCTTCGGATTCGCCTTTGGAATGGGCGGCATCGGCGCCGCTGTCCTTGGCAGACTAGCCGACATGACCAGCATTATCTTCGTCTACAAAGTGTGCGCATATCTTCCTGCAATAGGCCTATTGACCGGTCTTCTGCCCAATCCTCAGAAACTACGTGAGAAGGTGAAGGCCGCATGATACCCGCAAACTCCGATTGGTCAAAAAGACCAATCATCCTCTTCCACCGACCTGGACCCGCACGCCATCAATCACGTAACTCTGATTAACATTCGCCGAGCTATCGGCTGACTCCTCGCCTGAAAAGCGAAACCCATCATCTCCCGGGAAATGTTCATCCCAACATAAAACTCCCGGCACATATGAAACTCGACTCCCCCTTGGCACACAACCGCATCTTTCCGTGCTGCATCGCAGTAGGGTGTCGAAATTTGCACATCGGAACAAAGGGAGAATACTAAATGAGAAAGCAACTAATACGAACACTTTGCACCGCCGCGGCCTTGACCTTCACCATGAGCGTCGCCGCATCTGCTGCCTCTGACATGCAGAAACTCGACGAGCGCGTCGCTGCTGCACAGACAGTTCTCCATGAAATTATGGATACCCCCGACAAAGGCATCCCCGAGAGCGTCGCTGCCAAAGCCAAATGTGTTGCCGTCGTCCCCGGATTCAAGAAGGGAGCCTTCATTGTCGGCGCACAGTACGGCCAAGGAGTCGTTACCTGCCGTACAGCTCATGGCTGGAGCGCGCCAGCCTTCATTCAGTTGACCGGAGCCAGCTTCGGCTTCCAGGCTGGTGGACAATCCACCGACCTCATCCTCATCGGCACAACCCATGACTCCGCACAGCGCCTCCTGCATGACAAGCTCAAACTCGGTGGCGACGCATCGGTAGCCGCAGGCCCCGTCGGACGCGACGCGCAAGCTTCCACTACCGAGCTCGCCAACGCAGCCTTCCTCACCTACTCACGTAACAAGGGCATCTTCGCCGGGATCGACCTCACCGGAGACGTCGTCAACCAGAATCGCGAGGACACCACCACCTACTACGGCGGCAAGGACCTCTCCTACGAGACCATTCTCTCCGGAGGAGCCTCCACACCGCCGGGTGCCCTCCCGTTTGTCCGCACCGTAGGCCAATTATTCCGCGTAAGCCGCGCCGCACATTCAGGACAATAGCCCTGGAGAGGCCAGACCGTTTCAGGGGTCTGGCTTCTCTTTTTCCACCAATTCCTTGGCTCTATTATTCTTTCGCAAGGAGCCGCCCATGGCCCACAGAGCCCTCGCCCGCATCGTTCCCGTCCTGCCTGTCAAAGACCTCGTACGCAGCATG
>CAYVSQ010000253.1:0-3416 GCA_964453815.1 uncultured Acidobacteriaceae bacterium
TCAAAATGCGGCGCTGGCAATCTTTGGTCCGGATTCGAAAGAGCTTATCTTCTCCGGCGATGCCGTGCAGGATAAGAATATCGCCGACGCATTCGCGGCAAGGTATGGGGTGATGCACCGCTGGCGCAAGATGCCGGATGGGGACCAGATTCTGCTGGTCGGAGCTGACAATTATCCCTTCCCGATCCCGCTGAAGAAGAATGGTGACGGGCAATGGTTCTTCGATACGGCTGCGGGAAGGGATGAGGTTCTGTCGCGACGTATTGGCCGGAATGAACTGGCGATGATCGATGTTTGTGGAGCAGTTGCCGATGCTCAGGCCGAGTACTACGTCCACCCCCACGATGGCCAGCCCGCGAAACAATACGCGGCGAAGTTCATCAGTGATCCTGGCAAGCAGAACGGCCTGTACTGGAAATCGACAGAAGGCCAGCCCGCGAGCCCGCTCGGGCCGCTGGCGGCATTCGCAACCGGAGAAGGATATACCGCAAAGCCCGATGCACATACGCCATTCCACGGTTACTACTTCCGCGTGCTGAAGGGGCAAAGCGATAAGGCGCCGGGAGGTGCGAAGGAGTACGAGGTCAATGGGAAGATGACGGGCGGATTCGCCTTCGTCGCCTATCCCGCTGAATATGGCAACTCGGGGGTGATGACCTTCATGATCAATCAGGATGGCGTACTGCTCCAAAAAGATCTGGGGAAGACTACCACTGAGACGGCGACCGCGATGAGCGAATTCGATCCCGACGCCAGCTGGAAGATCGTAGGGCAATGATCGGTTGCTCCGATCCCGCCGGCGAACTGTTCAAACTGAACCCACCGTCCGGAGAGGTTCGGTCGCTATATCTCGCTGGAATGAATGCTCTTCCATACGTCTGTCTGGTCAATGCGGTGAAGGATACACTGCAAAGTTGATCGAAAAACTGCTAACATTTGAGTTTTGGTCTTGGGCATTTCGTAATCAAGGCATTCGCACATTGCGGGTGAAACGAAAGCACTCCTGCGAGGCATAGACACACTTGTGCGGCATTGTTGGATTCACAACGAAAAACTGGCGGCCCGATCAGGAACGCATCCAGAACGCGACTGAGACCCTTTTCCATCGCGGACCGGACCAGCAGGGAGTGTTTCGGTCGAAGCTCTGCTCCCTGGGGGCAACCCGCTTAAAGATCGTTGATCTGGCCTCCGGCAACCAGCCTATCTATTCCGAAGATCGCGATTCGGTGATCGTTTTCAACGGTGAAATCTACAACCATCTCGCTATCCGCCGCGAACTCGAATCACTGGGACGCACCTTTCAGACCCATTGCGATACGGAAACCGTTCTCCAGGCCTTTCTGGAGTGGGATACCGACTCCTTCGCACGGTTGCGCGGCATGTTCGCCGTGGCGATCTGGAGCAATTCCGAGCAGCGGCTGGTGTTGGCTCGCGACCGGCTTGGCATCAAGCCTCTTTACATTGCTGAACGAGAGAATGACCTCCTTTTTGCGTCGGAATTGAAAGGTATTCTTGTCCATCCCGAAGTCGAGCGTCAGCTGAGTCTCGAAGGGCTGGACTGCTACCTCTCGATGAACTACGTTCCGTGCCCCTGGACGCTGATTGAAGGCGTCGAGAAGCTGCCACCGGGACGGTGGCTCGAATGGCGAGACGGACGCACAACCGAGCAGACCTATTGGCGCGTTCCAGCCATCACGCCCTCGTCAATATCGCTGGAAGACGCAAAAACGGAACTTGATGTGCTGCTCGACCAGTCAGTTCGCGAGCATCTGATGTCGGACGTGCCGCTGGGGGTCTGGCTCAGCGGGGGCGTGGATTCATCGACGATCCTGCATTACGCTGCCCAGGCGTCCAGCTCACGTCTTCGGACCTTCTCAATCTCGTTCAATGGCCGGAGCTTCGACGAGACACAGTATATCCGGCAGGTGGTTGAGCGTTACGGAACCGACCATGAACAACTGGATCTGAACCCCGACAGCGACTTAGCGGGAGCCATCGAGAACTTCGCGTATTATTCCGATGAGCCGAGCGCGGATTCCGGAGCTTTGCCCGTCTGGTTTCTTTCCAAGCTATGCAAGACGCGCACCACGGTCGCTTTTAGCGGAGAAGGAGCCGATGAGATTTTCGGCGGCTATCTCACGTATAGGGCAAACCGTATTGCCGCGCAGGTTAAGCGTCTGCCGCCGGGGGCAATCGGCGCTATGCTGCGAAGCTTGAATCTCTGGCCGGTTTCGAACGAAAAAATCAGCCTGGAGTACAAGTTGAAGCGACTGCTGCAAGGCAGCCTGATGACTCCGGAACGAGCCCACGTCTACTGGAACGGAACCTTTTCCGAAGCCGAAAAGGCGTCGATTTTGAACGTGCCGCTGCCGGGGGCTCTCACCGATGTTATCGTCCGGCTGGGCGCTGCACTTCCAGGCGACGGGATCGCGTCGTTTCTCGAGTTTGACCAGGAGTACTATCTTCCCGACGACATCCTGGTGAAATCCGACCGCATGAGCATGGCTCATGCCGTGGAGGTCCGTCCGCCTTTCCTAGACCACCGCATTGTGGAATTTGCCGCGACCTTGCCGACTAATTTGAAGATTCGCGGGTCACGTCAGAAGTATCTCCTCAAGGAGCTGATGAGGGCTAAGCTGCCCGCCTCCATCGTGCAGCGCAAGAAGGTCGGCTTCGACATTCCGGCGCATGAATGGCTGCGGGGAACTCTTCGACCAATGCTGGAGGAAACACTGACTTCGGCGGAGGCAGAACACTCTGAGTTATTTCGCTTTGAGGCGATCCGAACGTACACGCAACAACACCTGAACAGGCAGATAAACATCGGCTATCATCTATGGGGCCTGGTCATTCTGTTTCTGTGGATGAAACGATGGAATATCAAGTCAGCACCCTCCTTGACGTTGGGAAGACAAACGCAGCGACAGGCACTAGCAGTCGAACTGTAAGCAGATGGCAGCTTTTTCTGGTTGTGGTCCTCTTCGCAGCGGCCGTTTATCTCGGCTGCATCCTATCCCCACCATCGCTGATGGACGACGTCGACGCGGTGCAGGCGCAGATCGCTCGAAATATGCTGACTTCGGGTGATTGGGTCACAGCGCGCCTGAATGGCATCGCCTACCTCGAAAAGCCTCCGCTCATCTACTGGATGATCGCCGTCTCTTTTAAAGTTCTCGGCGTGCATGACTGGGTTGCGCGCATCCCCATTGCAGTCTCGGCGATCGCTCTTTGCTGGCTCACTGCGACCTTTGGAGCTTGGGCATTCGGAAGACGGGCAGGCTTCTATGCGGGTCTTTGCATGGCGACCTGCGTTGGGCTCTTTCTCTTCACGCGAGTCCTGTTTCCTGACGTCATGCTTACGTTTACCATCGCCCTGGGCATGTGGGCATTTCTCCGGGTGCTTGACCCTGAGGAGC
>CAYVSQ010000254.1:0-3063 GCA_964453815.1 uncultured Acidobacteriaceae bacterium
AAAGAGCCGGACCTGGGCACGGCACTCGTCTGTGCGGGGGTCACGGCGCTCATGCTCTACCTCGCCGGCATGAACATGCGCTATCTCGCCATTGCCGCTGTCGCGGCCTCTCCGGTTCTCTATTTCATGCTCTTTCGCGTCAAGTGGCGGCGCGACCGCATCTTCGCCTTCCTCAATCCCGAGTCTGACCCGCTCGGCAAGGGCTTCCACATCATTCAGTCACTCATCGCGGTGGGTACTGGAGGTCTGACGGGCTCAGGCTTCATGGACGGGCGCCAGAAGCTCTTTTATCTGCCCGAGCCGCATACCGACTATATCTTTGCCAACGTTGCCGAAGAGCTTGGCCTCATCGGAGCCATCGCCGTAGTCGGGCTTTTCGTCTTACTCGGCTACAGGGGAATGCGCGCCGCCATCTTATCGAAAGACCCCTTTGCCCGCTTATTGGCCTTTGGCATTACCGCGACCTTGCTCATCCAGGCCTTCTTCAACATCAGTGTGGTGCTTGCTCTGGTTCCCACCAAAGGCATCACCTTGCCCTTCATCTCTTATGGAGGAACCTCGCTCTTTATCATGCTGGCTTCCATCGGCGTGCTACTGAACATCACCCGCGAGGTGGATTAGCCATAGTTTCGTCGATACGGCAGTAATCTCGATCCAAATAATGACATCACCTGATGCTGGGCCCGCACAGAGATTCCCTCCGGCCTGGTCAATTCCACTGTCTGGTCTGTTTGCGAATCGGTGACATCTTCCAGTTCGGGCGCTTCACAGGCGTGCGTCAAGATATGCTGGCAGAAATGCCCAATATGCGCATCGTCATCGCCGGAGGAGGCACCGGCGGCCACATCATTCCCGCCCTCGCTATCGCCAACGAACTGAGGTTGGCCTGGCGCGCCGAAATCCTCTTCATCGGAACACCCCGCGGTCTCGAGTCGCGCCTCGTTCCCAAAGCCGGATATCCGCTCTCTCTGATCGAGGTCGGCCAGCTCAAGAACGTCTCGTTACTCACTCGGGCGCGTACCCTGCTCGACCTGCCTCGCAGCCTCTTCCGCTGCCGTAAACTCCTGCGCGACTTCCGTCCTCATGCCGTTATCGGTGTCGGCGGATACGCCTCCGGTCCAGCAATGGGTGCGGCCATTCTCAACCACATTCCCACCCTCGCCTTCGAGCCCAATGCCTTTCCGGGCCTGGCCAACCGTCTTGTCGGCAAGCGCGTCACCGCCGCCGCCGTCAACTTCGCCGCCGCCGCGAAATACTTTCGCAACCCGCAAATCACCGGAATCCCTGTTCGCGAAGAATTCTTTCGTCTCGCGCCCCGTCCCGTCGCCGCGCCGCCGCACTTGCTCGTCTTTGGAGGCAGCCAGGGAGCGCGTATTCTGAACACCATACTCCCGCAGATCGCCGCTCCGCTCCTCGCCGCCATCCCTGGTCTCACCATCCTGCACCAAGCCGGAGCCCGTCACGTTAAAGCCACGCTCGCCGCCTACCTCAAGAGCAGAGCCCCATCGCATCGTTGGCAAGTCTATGACTTCCTCGACGACATGCCTCGCCGCTTTGAAGCCGCCGATCTGGTTCTATCCAGAAGCGGAGCCAGCACCGTTGCCGAACTGGCCGCTGCCGGGAAGCCGTCGCTGCTCATCCCGTTTCCTCAGGCCGCTGACGACCATCAGCGCAGGAATGCCGAAGCGTTCGTCGAGGCCCATGCCGCACGCATGCTTCTCGAAGCCGATCTCACCCCTGGCCTTCTCCTCGACACCTTGACCAGTCTTCTCACCGATCGTCAGGCCCTCGAATCGATGTCCGCTCGGGCGCGGCCACTGGCCCACCCTGACGCCACCAGCCGTATTGTTTCCGTGATAGCAGAACTCGTCCGTTGACGCGTACAAAAGCAAAAGGCCCGTTCCGAAGAACGAGCCTTTTGAGCCTCTACCAGGAATTACCGGTGTCCGCCACCATGTCCACCGCCACCGCCGTGGAAACCGCCTCCGCCACCGCCGTGGAAGCCGCCACCACTTGATCCGTGAACGCCACTCGTGCCACCGCCGTAACTGCGAACCCCGCCGCTGGAGCCTGGCGCGCCGTGGAATCCGGAAACTCCACTATAGCCAGTCGTGCCACGGAAGCCGTTACCAAAGCCGGTGCTGCGATAGCCGTTGGTCGCGCCGAATCCCGCACGGCCTCCGGCATAGGGAGTAGGACGTATACCGCCAGGCGTTCCGAAGCCTGGATGTCCACCGTAGAAGCCTCCCCCGCGATAGCCGTAACCGCCGCCCCAGCCGTAGCCTACACGCCCGTAGCCCCAACCCCACGGGTGTCCATAATAACCGTGATACCAGGGGCCAGCCCCAATAAACACGCCACCCAGGAACCAACTAGATCCGTAGTATCCATAGGGTGCGCAGGCATAAGGATAAAAGGGGTAATAGCCCCACCCGCATACCGGGGGGCCGCCCATATAGGCGGGTGCGGGATAACCGATTTCTGGTCCAATACCGATTCCAACTGCAACCTGAGCATTTGCCTGCGAAGGCATCATCAACGCCAGGGGAAGAGCCAGCAGTAAAACCAAAAGTGATGAGCGCAGAATGCGCATTTGTAAACCCTCCTCGTCGCTCCCGTAGATCAAATTCAGGGTGACGCGGCTCCCAAGATCCCCGTCTTAAAATCTCTTTTCGGGTATATCTGAAGCCTACCTCTTATAACAGCAGATGTGGAGAAAAGTTGCTGGGATTCGATACTTGAAAGCTCTTTCGATACCACAAAAGCGGCAAAGTTTTTTTGCACCAAAAACAGCGCACCCGGATGCGGGAACATCCGGGTGCAGGTTCGAGCGCGCCTGGGAGACGCCGCTCGGGCGGCTGACGGAGTCGGCTCTCTTAACGCCGTCCGTAGTTCCAGCCGCGATGATCGAAGCGATAGTCGCGATGCGCGACGTAGAAACGGTCACGATGCACCCAGCGGCCCGGTACCCAGGCCGTTCCCGCGTAATAGCCGGGTGTCCAGAAGAAATCCACACCGGGGCAAGGCGGCACATAAGCAGCGTTGAAATAGAGCGGTGCGGGA
>CAYVSQ010000255.1:0-2675 GCA_964453815.1 uncultured Acidobacteriaceae bacterium
GCCAGGGGCGCGATCGCTGACCTGGCTGATGCAGGATTCGGCAAGAGTCAAATCCGCGTCATCTTCTCGGACCAAGTAAAAATCGTCATCCGCGAGAATTCGGAGGTAAAGACCGTCGGCAAACAAACCACTTTAGACGGAGAGAAAAGCTTGGTATGGAAACTAAGACGAAGCTTTAAACATGATCTGCATCGAAGTGGGACAGACCAGATGACTGGACAGGATCAGAATCAATCTTCCAGCAGTGGTGCAGCCCTATATTCGGAAGTGAGCCTTGGCGCAGCGCTGTCGCCGCTTGGAGTTGCGGAAGATACGATTGGTCTGCTGAATCGCGAGATGGGCTCTGACGGCCTGCTCATATTGGTCGATGCTGGCCTCTGCTGCTCCCAGACTCAATCGATCTTAGAACGGAATGCGGGCATAATCCGAACGGACACCACTACGGAACACGCGCACCATTAGCCCTTAGCCGTATATGGGGGCCAAGCGCTTTCCTGCTAGCGGCGTGAAACCTGCCCAAGGCTGACTGGTCGATAACCGTGGACCGCTTTCCTGCGGGCCTCTCACTACTTAGTTTTAGTAATTCCCGCTGAAGTGTCCGAGAGTTAATGAGATGGTTCGCTTGATTCAGCTTCGTTAGCAGGTGGAGCAGGCTGCAACTTTATTCACCTGCTCTGATCCGCGGTCCCGTAGCCTTAAGAGCGAACACTCGCGAGGGATGAGATCAAAGTGCGTAGAACATGGATCTGCTGTCGATGCTCACGGATAGTAGTTTTGTCGTCAGCTGTCCGGCTCTTGGTTAGGTTCCTCTTGCTCACTGCCGGTCTTGCGCAGGAGACAAAGGCTCACTTTGTCGGATCGGAGAGTTGCAAAGGATGCCACGCCAAGGAATATAACGGGTGGAGGTAAACTCGGATGGCAAATGTTGTCCGTGCTCTGAGTATTCCTTGCGGACCAGAACAATATCCCGTCAACTGAGATAGTTACGTTTTCACGAGAGAAACAGCCAGTTCTTCTTCCGGTTCCACGTGCACAAGAACTTCGGCGATGCGCGGCGTGTGACGTAGAACAGTGTTCTTCACATCGTGTGCGATTTTATGCCCTTCTCGGACAGTCAGATTTCCACCCACAACAACGTGAAGATCGACGTAGTAGCGAAAGCCGACTTTGCGAACGAAACATTTGTCGAGGCCAACGACTCCAGGAACGTTGGAAGCCACGGTGCGTACTTCTTGTTCGAACTGCGGCGCGGGCGCCGTATCGAGGAGTTCCCTAAATGGAACGCGAACTTGCCTACAAGCGTTGAATATGATGACTACCGAGGCACAAAGTGCGGCCCAGTCATCTGCGGCGGCGTTCCTGGTCCACAAGGCAACCGAAATGCCCACAAATACGAACCCCGAGGTAATAGCATCGCTAAAGTGGTGCCAGGCATCATTGCGCACGGCACTGCTATCGATGCCCTCGCCGACAGCAGAGACATAGCGTGATAGCAACACCTTGGCGCCGACCACTGCAAGCAAAACCCACAACGTAAACGCTTGCGGCAGCGGGTGTGGGGTCCGTATGCGTTGAAGGCTTCCAGTGGCGATCAGGATCGCCGCTACGATGAGTGCCAGACTGACAATTACAGCAGCAATTGGTTCTGCCTTTCCATGTCCGTAAGGATGTTCTCTGTCCGGAGGCTTGATGGCATACCGCAGGCCGAAATAGACGATGCTCGAACTGAAGACATCCGAGAACGATTCGATTCCGTCAGCGACTAATGCGAAGGAGTGACCTATTATTCCCGCCAGGCATTTGAATGAGGCGAGAGCCGTATTGCAGCCGATGCCGATCAATGAGGACTTTAGTCCTCGCTGAACCATCTCTTCCGGCGTTTGTGTTCTGGCCAAGGGTCACCGTGATGCTGCGGTAGATTCTCTTTGCCATCAGCTTATCGAGAATCCGGGGCTCGTGTCTGCCATGTCAGTCGCGAAAATTTGCGGTAGCTCATCCACCAGCCAGCTGCTCGTTCTCAACAGTTGAGATTCTCCCAGGTGTTTTGGTCTACAGGTTGCGAGTAGGCGAGGGTGCCCTCATGATCGCGTTGCCGGTTCGAGCAGGGCGGCTCCAACGGCTAAATAGCATCAGTGAATGGGCATTTCTCCGAAGTGGGGCGCCATCGGCGGGATGGGTCAAACCTGCATGGCTGAAAACGGAAGTGCGAGAATCAACAATCACGTTACGACCCACACCGGCCCTGCACTGATCTCAATGTGGTTGTCGTTAAGGCCCACATATCTCACTGTTTCCTCTGCTCAACCAGCGGTCGGCGACAACCCTTAAATATCTGCAGAAGCTTCGCGCCGCCACGATCCAAACCTTCTCAAGAGCGAACATCGCACCATGAAGGAGATCAGTGATGCGGTCCAGGTATCCGGATGTGGTCTTTTTCACGAGGCACTGCCCTACCCATCGCCTACCGGCGCCGTTGCAGCCTTTAGCGGTCACTGAAATGCACACCTCACCCTTTGCGTAGCAAAGGGTGGGAAGAGAATTTTGAATGTGAATGCACTCTGCGCGAGGGGGTTCCCGGCCCGCAGGTTACATTCAGGGGGTTTGCTTGGCGAGAACCCCGCTGATCGGTGTTCCTAAATTGCTCGCCCACGGCATCACCGCGTCCAGCGTGTCGG
>CAYVSQ010000256.1:0-34483 GCA_964453815.1 uncultured Acidobacteriaceae bacterium
GTCTTCCTTCCTCCGCCCAAGCCGCGTTGCACTGAGACCCTGGTAAAGAAGGCCTGTGATCGACTGAACATTAAGTGCGTCCCCTCCCGGCTGGCCATTCTCACCGAGCCGCTGAACGGACGCCAATCCTGCCATTACTGCGCACAGTGCGGCCGGGGATGTGTCACTGCCTCCAACTTCAGCTCCAGCCAGGTCATGATTCCTCCTGCGCGAGAGACCGGCCGATTCACGCTGATCCCCAATGCCATGGCCCGCGAGATCGTCTTCGGCAAGAAGGGGACAGTCGAAGCAGTTTCTTACATCGAGAAGTCGACCCGCAGCGAAAAACAGGTCCGCGCCAGAGCCTTTGTGGTAGCGGCAAGCGCTTGTGAAACTGCGCGTCTGTTGTTGAACTCACGCTCTGCAAGCTTTCCGGACGGGTTGGCCAACTCGTCCGGAGTCGTGGGACGCTATCTCACCGACTCAGTTGGTAGCCATCTGGCAGGCTATTTCCCCCAGCTGGAGAAGGTGCCTCCACACAATCATGACGGTGTTGGCGGCATGCACTTGTACATGCCCTGGTGGAAATTCGGGCAGAAGAACGATTTTCTGCGTGGCTATCACATCGAGTTCGGCGGCGGTCGTAACATGCCGAGCGTCGGTGAATTTGACGGAGTCTGCGCCCAGCATGAGGGTTACGGCGTTTCGCTGAAGCAGCAATGCCGTACTTCCTACGGCGCGGCGATTGGATTCAGCGGGCGCGGCGAGATGATCCCCAATGAGCAGAGCTTCTGCGAGATCGACCCCGCCGTTGTGGACAAATGGGGCATCCCGGTGCTCCGCTTCCACTGGCACTGGGGCGAGAATGAATTGAAGATGGCCGCCGATATGCAGGAGACCTTCCGCTCCATCATCGAGACTGCGGGTGGAACGGTTTTGAGCAATCCATCTCTGGCTGTCGCACCCGAGAAGGCGCGCGTCAGCCAGGTTCCCATATCGGAGGGCGGCACCATCATCCATGAACTGGGCACGGTGCGCATGGGAAATGATCCGAAGACATCGGCCTTGAACCATAACTGCCAGGCTCACGATGTCAGGAATCTGTTTGTAGCCGACGCGGCTCCTTTTGTGACAAATCCGGACAAGAATCCGACATTGACCATCATGGCGCTCTCGTGGAGAACTTCAGAGTATTTGCTCGATCAGGCCAGGAAAGGACAGCTCTAGAGAGCGTTTTTATGAGTGAAAGGTCAGTATCGCGCCGTGATGTCCTGAAGTCCCTGAGCATGGGAGCCGTCGCGGCATCCGCTCTGCGGACGGTCCCTGCTGAGGCCGCAGCCTACGTCCACAGTCTGATCGCCGCTGAAAAGGCTCAGATCCAGAAAGGAGCCCCCACAGGAGTTAAGACCGGCACATATACGCCGAAGTACTTCCCTCCCCATCCATACAAGACGCTGCAAAATCTTTGCGAGAGCATCATTCCCGCCGATGCGGATTGCGGAGGCGCTATCCAAGCCGGAGCACCGGAGTTCATCGATCTTCTCACCAGCGAGAATCCGGAATATCAGTTGAAGCTGGGCGGCGGGTTGATGTGGCTCGATTCCTCATGCGGCGACCGCTACGGCAGACCTTACCTCGACTGCAGTCCACAACAACAGAAAGAGATTCTCGATCTCATCGCATACCGCAAAAACGCCTTGCTTGATCCCAGCCTCAGCCAGGGAGTTGCCTTCTTCTCATTCCTGCGCGACCTCACCGCGGATGGCTTCTTCACTAGTGAGATTGGTATTGGGTATCTCGGCTACATTGGCAATACATTTTTGAACGACTTTCCAGGGTGCCCACCGGTTCCAGGAGTCTAACCTCGTCAGATAACTCCATGATGCCTTTCATTGACGGAAGAACGATCCGCTCACTAATAGCGCCCACGTTCCGCTGAACCGCTTTTCCGGCCTCTGCGCACAGGTATTGAATGGAACTGTAGTCTTCGGAAACGCGTATCCCCGGGAATAGCGCGCTCGCACGAGCGGGGGTATGGGTTCGCGCTGTGCATTCTGTTCACAAGGGGGAGTGGCATGAACGCCGACTTTCGACTTGCCCTGCGCCAATTACGCAAGTCTCCGGGATTCGCGGTGGCTGCGGTGCTCACGCTGGCGCTAGCCATTGGTGCCAACGCCGTCGTCTTCAGTGTGCTGAATGCCTTGGTGCTGCGCCCGCTGAATGTGCCACACCCCGAAAACCTCTATATGCTCGAGCGGGCCTTCGAACGAGGAAGCACTCCCTCGCAGGCCTATCCTGATTACCTTGACCTGCGCGATCGAAACCGGAGCTTCGAATCCCTGGTTTCCTATGACATTCAGGGCGGGGTCGGCCTCGATACCGGCGACGGGAGACCTTCCGTCGTATGGCCATATATGATCAGCGGCAATTACTTCGATTCTCTGGGCGTCCACCCTTATCTTGGCCGGTTTATCCATAGCTCCGATGAGCATGGGAAGAACAGCGTGCCATACGTAGTACTGAGCTACGCCTACTGGCACAGCCACTTCAACAGCGATCCATCGGCGGTGGGCCGCACCGTTCAGATCAACAAGCATCCCTACACAATTGCTGGCGTTGCGCCGGCCGACTTCCGCGGCACCGAGCTTTTCTTCGCGCCTGACCTGTGGGCACCCCTGGTGGATCTGCCGCAGATGGGCGGATGGGACCCGCTGGAGATGCGTGGCTCCCATTTCACCTGGGTCATCGGCCATTTGAAACCCAGTGTGACAGCAGCCGCGGCGACATCGGACCTGAACACCATTGGCGCTTCCCTGGCGAAATCGTATCCGAAAGAGGATGACGGTCTGAAATTCTCACTGTCGCGACCGGGACTGGTGGGAGATACGCTGGGCCGTCCTGCCCGTGCTTTTATGACTGGGCTGATGCTCCTGGCGGGACTCATCCTGCTTGCCGCCTGCGCCAACCTCGGCAGTCTTTTTGCCGCGCGAACGGCCGATCGCTCCCGCGAAATTGCCGTGCGCATGGCTTTGGGATCGACTCGTCAGCTTATCTTCCGTCAGCTCTTCACTGAAGCCATTCTGGTCTCTTTAGCCGGGGGAGTCTGTGGCATGGTGGGTGCCGTGGCTATTCTGCGTGTGTTGAGCACCTGGCGGCCTATTCCCGGCATCCCTATCAATGTGCCGGTCAATCCGGATGCCAGGACCTATGCCTTGGCGTTATTGCTTGCCTTGTTCAGCGGCGTTCTCTTTGCTTTGGTTCCGATTCGTCAAGTCCTGCGCGCCGATCCTTGGCAGACGATCCGCTCGGGATCGACGGGGATCGGCAGTCTGCGCCGATTTACACTGCGGGACCTGTTGCTCACGCTGCAAATCGCCATCTGCGCCGTTCTGGTCACCGCCTCGCTGGTTGCGGTGCGCGGCCTGGCACGCTCGCTGCACAGTAATTATGGTTTCCAGCCACAGGGGGCGATGCTGGTCCACACCGATCTTCACATGGGCGGGTATGACGGCGATCAACGCCCGCAGATGGAGCGGCGCATGCTCGATGCCGCGGCCGCCATCCCCGGCGTCACCGCCGTCGGTTATGCCGACCGGTTGGCGCTCAGCATCGGCGGCAACGACTCATCGGTTTACAGCGACACCGCCACGGATTATCGGCCGACGAATTCCGTTGCGGACGCACAGCAGTTCAATGTCTCACCGGACTATTTCCGCGCAGCCGGGACGACGCTCCTGTCCGGGCGGACTTTCACCCTCCACGACGATACCAAGGCTCCGACGGTCGCTGTAGTTAATCGTGAATTTGCCCGCAAGGTGCTTGGCTCGGTCGATAAAGCCATAGGCAGTCACTTCAAGGTCTGGGGTGGCACACGCGTTGAAGTTGTCGGCGTGGTGGAAGACGGTAAGTATGAAACCCTGACGGAAGATGCCCAGCCGGCCATGTTTTATTCCTTTCTGCAGCAGCCCTCCACCAATACCTGGATCATCGCTCGATCCGAGCGCGCCCCACAGGAGATCGCCGCCGCCTTGCAGCGCTCTCTGCACAGCCTCGATCCTGCATTGCCCTTGGAGATTACGACTTGGAACGGCGAACTTGATTCCGCTCTCTTTGCTGCTCGTGTAGCCACGGTGGCGCTCGGCGTGTTGGGCCTGCTGGGCGCGATGCTCGCCATTACTGGCATTTTTGGAATGGCATCTTATGTAGTCACCAAACGCCTGCGCGAATTGGGTATCCGGGTGGCGCTCGGTGCAAGTCAGCGCAAGGTGCTCAGCGCTGCTCTGGGGCGAGCTTTCCGGCTGGTGGCGATTGGCTCCGTGGCGGGCATGATTCTCGGGGTGCTGGCCACCCGCGTCCTTTCCTACATTGTCTATCAAGCAACACCGAAAGACCCAATCGTGCTCGGTGGCGTAGTCGTGACGATGCTATTCGTCGGCCTGGTTGCTGCCTGGATTCCGGCCCGGCACGCCCTCGCGGTCGACCCCATGATCCTGCTGCGCGAAGAATAAATGCGGAGCGAAAATTTCGCCCCTGCGAGCGTTTCAACCGCGTTAGGCAACGTCACCCGAGGTCGCGCGGTACAACGTGAATCAGTGTTGGACTAAGACGCCAATCGCCCTTGCGGCCTCGGTTGCCCTGATCTTGACGTCATCGCGCATCAGCCTCCCGCGATCTTCGCAGAGCCTCCTTGCGGATGGCTCGCTCCCGTGCTCCGACGCCGAAGACAAACTGGCGGCTGTTCAGAGCGCGCATCGTCCCGACTTGACGTTGTCTAGGGTGACAGGACCAGCTCGAAGTAGATGAGGGGCGCGTTGCGGTAGGTAGTGCGCCCGGTTTCGCGGAAGCCGCATTTGGCGTAGAAGGCTCCAGCGCCGGCGTCTGAATCAAAGGCGTCGAGCCGAAGGGCATCGGCCGGCCACGCGTGGGCCTGTTTTGCCGCTTCTCGGAGAAGCAGTTGACCGATGCCCCGGCGTTGCATGGCGGGAATGACCGCCATGCTGACGAGGTAGAGCGCTTTCTTCACAGGCGTGAAGTATGTGACGTCGATTGCCCAGGGCTTTTTGCTCTGAAGGTTCAGGGTTCCGACCATCTTCGTACCCCTCCGGGCAATCAGCACACGCGAGTGCCGCATGGCGAAAAGCGCGCCTCGTTCCGTCATCGCCGACGACCAGGGTCCGCGCCCGTAGCGGCAGGTGAGATCTTGAGCAACCGCGGTGTGCAACATGGCCAGCGCGGGCGCGTCGGCTTGCATGGCAATAGAGAAAGAGAGCTTCATTGTTGTTATGGCAGCATTCGAAACTCTGCGAAATCTTACTTCGCCAGACGGAAAATGGATTTATCTGGCTAGGCCGGGCGTGACGTCGACGAATTCAACGTTATCGAAGAAGAATTTGGGTCGACTGTCGGTTAGGTTCCGCATGGAGAAAACGACCTGGGCCGCAGTGCACCCTTCCGGTGCGGTGTAGGGGGCCGGAGGAACGAAATGCTGCTGGACGTTATAAACCATGTACCAATCGGGCACCGGCCCATTGATGGAACCGGTGGTGTATGGGTCTCCAACGATTGATATCTTGCCTCGATTGGGGCTGGGAGGGGGGCAAACCCACTGGATCCGGGTGTTAAAGACGACATAGCCGCGAGGATGCCCCGGAGTGTTCCGCGCTCCCGGGTAATCCTGGCTGCGGAACTGGAAGCGCATACTGTATTGATGGCCGGGCGTCACCTTCACCTGCTGGTAAACCTCGACCTCGGCCGGTCCTTTGCCGCCATTGGCCGTTTTGAGGAAAGAGTTGTAATCAGGATCGCTGTAAGACTCGGGCGGAAAGCTCACCGGCACCGATGCTTCCAGCAACAACGACTGATGACCACTATAAGGCGACTCAGTGCTCATCACGGCATCGTTTCCGTTCAGAGCCTTGTCGATGTACCAACCCTTGTCCGCGTCCTGCGCCGAATGCACGAAGGGATCTTCAAAGCTTCCGTTCTGAAGCAGATTCGGGCCCAGAGACGTGGCGATCTTGCCCCACTCGTTGGGCTGGAGGGTCGCTTCGGTCGCTAGATCGTCAATCATTTCGGAGTGATGATTGTAGTAATAAAGCCGCAGAGAACGGCTCTTGCCCGTTTCATCGGCGAAGATCACCCCCACGTCGCCGCGCCAGTCGCCCGTCGTCGAATCGAGATTGAGGTCCTTGAGGGGCACAGAGGCTTCCACCATATAGAACCCGTGGGCCGCATCGCGCTTGATCACAGCCCGGGCCGTATCCAGCTTGATGACCTGGTCGATCTTCGCCGAGGCAAGATTAACCGGTGATGTTGACCCCGGCACCGACGGGCGGTAGAGAACCGCGACCGGCTTGTCCTGGAAGATGCTGATAAGCAACCGCTCGTCGCCGGCTACGGCGGCGCGGTGGTACGGATCGGCTTTGGGATTGGTCTGGAGCATCAGGTCGACGCAATCGCCGCTGATGAAAAGACTGCGCCAGTCAGTGCCTCCGTTGCGCATCGGCGGATTAGGTTCGTGCACTCTGTAGGCAAGGTAAAGGTTGTGCGCGTCTCGGCCCAAGGCGATATCCGCAGTCTTGCCTTTGCCGCCGTCGAGAGAAGCTCCGTTATTGAAGTTCCAGTCGGATAGATCGCCGTCGATCACGGGGGGCTTGCTCAGCCATGTCACGGCGAGCATCGGTTTTGGCGCTACTGCCTGTTTGGGCATTGCGCGCATGGCCGCAGCCAGCTTTGCACCGCTGTCGGACAGTTGGAAGGTACCGTCGAAACGACCTGCCTGATCAAGTCCCATAATCTCGAAGATGTGCTCAGCCTGGTTCGCGCCGTTGATGATGTAGGGTGTTCCATCGGGGGGCTGGTAGTAATAGACTGCCGATTCGCCACGAAGAGAAGTCGGACCCAGGAGGGTGTCGTCGAGCATGGTTCCGACGTAAAGGCCATCTGTGGTGATGAGGAATGGTCGCTTGCTGCCATGGTAGAGCCAGGTACCGAAGACATCGCCGAGCTTCGGAATATTGAAGTCGTACTGTACACCGTTGGCATGGACTGCATTGCCCAGGAGTTGCTTCGGGTGGGCGATCCCCCAGAGCTTCTTCCCGTCGAGATCGTAGGCGGCAATCGCATCGGTACTATCGTTATATTGCCCTATGCCTTCGAAGCCAAAGGTGACGATCAATTTTTTGTCGTTAGTAATATGGAGGCTGATAATCGTATGTTTTGGGGGCAGGGAGATGATCGGCCGGGCGTCGGCCATGTCGTAAATCGGCGTGTCATCCTTTGTCCAACCCTTAACGTCGAGGCGGTAGATAGCCTCCTGGTCGTGAAAGACGCCGACGCTGAAATAGCTCCAATCGGGGGAAACGTCTGAGCCCCAATAGGCGCCCAGCGCCGGCTGTGATCCCTGCTGATAATTTCCTTTGCTGGTCTTGACCCAATGCATCTCGTCCGGCTGGACCAGATTGTCACCGTTCAGGTCAGTCCAACTGTAATTGTCCCCGACATGGCCGATGAAACTGTCGGGAAAGAAACCCTTGTAAGGGTGGGAGAGGAGGCTATCCCAATCCACAACTGCGGTCCCGTCATTACCTAATCCGGCGAAAACATTGCCGAAGGAGGCCACCGGCCGATAGGCGTCGCCCTTGCGTTGCAGAATGGCGGTTGATTTGCCGCGACTGACGACGTATTCGTGACCCTCATGGTAAAGAACCCGGCCCTGACGAACAGCCAGATCGTGGCCAGTCGGAGTAAATGGATCCTCGTGATTCTGCCGGCGATAATCGATGGCCAGCGGGGTGAATGTTTTCCGGTTGTAATCGACCTTGAAGGTGGTTCCTTCTGTATGCACCAGCGTCGGATCCTTCGGATCCATCCAGAAGAGTGTTCCACCACCATAGGGCGCCGGCCCGATGTAGTCCTTGAGGAACGAACCATTTCTCGCGTCCCAGACGCTGATCCGCTTGGGCGAGCTGTCATCTTCCGCAACCCAGAGCCTGCCGTCGTCGGTCACGGCCATGCCGCGAGGTACGAGCATGCCGGTGGTGTCCCATTTGCCGACCCAGGGACGCCCACCCTTCCTGCCGATGGCATGAAGGAATTTTCCCTTGGAATCGAAGACCTTAACCTGAAATGACGCGCCCCAATCGCTGACGTAGATGTTGCCCGCCCTGTCCGTGGTGACACTATCAGGCGCGACGAGATTGCAGGTAATTACCGGCGTTACCGCTTTACTGTCCAAGTTCACCTTCACCACCTGCTTGCCGCTGACGGCGAGGATAGTATGGTCGTCGAGCGGATACAGCCCCACCGGGCTTTCAATACGGATCTCCTCCCCGTTGGGCTTGCCCGTGGCCCCGTCAACCACCAACAGCTTGTTGTCGTAGTTGAGGGAGATGTAGACCTTGCCGCCCACCGCCGCGAGCCCTAAGGCGTTGGTCGTTTCACCGACGTCGGTGTAAAAGTAACGAGGCTGGCCGCCGTAAGTCTCCGGTGTGAATGACTGCTTGTTCCGGAGCGTGTCCAACCAGGTATAGTCGTTTCGATAAGGCCAGGTGGCGACAACCTGGTTGGGCTGATTTAGAGTAAATTGCACCGGTTTGCCGGTCCTCTTGTCGAAACACATGAGGACAGCTTTGCCGATGGCATTCTTTCCCGTGTATGAGCGGGTGTTATCGCTCAACGCGGCGCCGGAATAGACCGCATAGAGATAGTTGCCGCTCAACGCCAAAGCGACGGCGCGGCCGTCGGTAGCAACCCGGATACCCCACTGCCGCTGTCCGTTTCCGTCGACCGCGATGACGGAATAACCTAATTCGCTGCCCGGCGCAGCCAGATAAATCCACTTTCCGTCGGTCACCGCGTCTTGGGGATCATACTCGTCACTCAGCCAGTCGCCCTTGTCATCTGCCGTGGGCCAGGGTGGATTGCCCGGATTGCACACACTCATCTTGTAATCTGTCGTGATCGACGGGTGGTAAATCGCCTTGAGAATATAGTTGCCTGGCGCAACCGGATTGCCATACTGATCAAGACCGTCCCATGGCTCCGTATTTTCCCCCACATCGCGATGATCGCCCTGTATCAGCCATCTGAGCAGATGTCCGTCTTTGTCATAAAGCCCGAGTGTCACTTCCCCCTCAGCCGGCATTTTGTAGGGAACCGAAAGAAGCGGCCCCTTTTCCGGCGCCGTCCTGGTCTGGAACGCGTAACAGGGCTTGAAATTGACCAGGATCGGGTCGGCCAACATCGCCGTCATCCTCGAATCATCCCGCCCCTTGATCAGCCAGACGAAGGGATTGTCGTAGTCCGCGAGGCCTAGCCACTCATCAGGCTTGCCGCCGATGGGGATGTTCGCCTGCGCCAGCGAAATCGGAGGCAATAGCGTGTCCTGGAGACCGGGATCTATTTGTATCGCTCCGGCGGTGCCAGTCGAGAGTGCGGTGAGAAGGGCAAGGATGGCGAATCGAGTATTCATGGGGTGGCCGGAAGGATTCAATCCAACGTCGAAACCTCCAGAATGGTGGAAGGATTCTCTGCCATGGATGTGAACACCAAACACGGTACATCCTAATAGGAATAATAGAAAGTTCATTCGCCGACTTTGTTTGCCTTCGTTTGGATAGACTGGCTTGCGTGAAACTTACCATTGCTTCGATTGCGGGGCGGGCACGGAGTGAGCCCTTCGACGCTCTGGTGGCAGGATATGCCGGCCGGCTGACGCCGTATGTTCAGACAGAGACTGTGGTCTTCAAGACGAGCGAGGCTTTCTTTGAGTCGGTTGAGAAGCAGCGATCACGTATAAGATCGGTGCTGGTCCTTCTTGACAGACAGGGGAAGCAGTTCTCGTCGGAGGAGTTGGCGCGCTGGTTACGGCGGCAGCGCGACGAGGGGCAGCAGCGCGTGGTTTTCGCTATCGGGCCAGCGGATGGCTGGTCGAACGCGGAACGGGCGCAGGCGGGAATGCTTCTCTCCCTTGGACCGATGACCCTGCCGCATGAACTGGCCCGGGTTGTGCTCAGCGAACAGATCTACCGGGCATTTACAATCCTTGCTGGGCATCCGTATCACAGGGTCGGTTGAAGGACAGCTAAGAAGCGGGTAGCTATAAGCGGATAGCAGAGTCTGGTTAGCGGTGAAACGGTTGGCGGCCATAAGCGATTGAGAGGGTAGGATGTCGTGGTTTCGGCGGGAAGACAACAAGATACAGGATACGGGAGCGAAGACGGTGCGCACCGAAGGACTCTGGATCAAGTGCGAATCCTGTGAGCAGGTAATCTTTCGGGCCGATCTCGAAGCGAATCTGATGGTTTGCCCGAAGTGCGGCTATCACTTCCGGATGGACGCGCGAGAGCGCGTGGAGATGCTGCTCGATCCGGGCTACGAATTGGTGGACCTGGAGCTGAAGTCAACCGACCCGCTGGAGTTTACTGATCTGAAGCCGTACAAGAGTCGGCTATCCAAGGCTCAGGCAGACACGGGCCTGAATGACGCCATTGTGAATGCGCTGGGGCTGCTGGGAAAGCATCGCGTGGTGCTGAGCGTGATGGAGTATAGCTTCATCGGTGGCAGCATGGGCGCGGTGGTGGGCGAGACAATTGCCCGGGCTGTCGATCGCGCGCATAACAACAGGCAGCCGCTGATTATCGTGGCGGCTTCAGGCGGCGCACGCATGATGGAAGGCATCGTGAGCCTGATGCAGCTTGCGAAGATTTCGTCGGCCCTGGCTCGACTGGACGAGGCGAAAGTGCCATTCATTTCTGTCCTGACTGATCCGACGACAGGTGGAGTGACGGCCAGCTTTGCCATGCTGGGCGACCTGAATGTCGCTGAGCCAGGCGCGCTGATCGGTTTTGCCGGGCCGAGGGTCATCGAGCAGACGATCCGCCAGAAGCTCCCGGAGGGCTTTCAAAGGTCGGAGTTTCTGCTCTCGCACGGTTTTCTGGATGCCGTCGTCGGGCGCAAGGACCTCAAAGACTACCTGGACCGGGCACTGGATTTCATGCAGGTTCAGTAACAGGTGCCTCCAGCAGTCTTCTTCTAGAATCTAGATATATGTCTTACGCTGCGGCCATCGCTGGTCTGTTTTCGCTTGCGGGTGAGTTACACGCGGCTCCGGGGCAGCCGAGACGCAAATTTGAGCTCGACGAAATGCGCGTTCTGGCCGAGGGGCTGGGGCATCCGGAGCGCAGCTTTCGATCGGTGCTGGTGGCCGGCACAAACGGCAAGGGATCGACCTCGGCAACGCTGGCTTCGATTCTGACGACCGCGGGTTATCGCACGGGGCTGTATACATCGCCGCATCTTTCGCGAGCAAATGAGCGCGTGCGGGTAGATGGCATGGAGATTTCCGATGACGACTTTGCCGCGTACTACTTCCGCATAGACGATTGCGCGCGCGAACTGGTGAGCGAGGGGAAGCTTCGCGGGCATCCCAGTTTTTTTGAGATGATGACGGCTCTGGCGTTCCTGGCGTTCGCAGAGAAACAGGTGGATATCGCGGTGCTGGAAGTGGGTATGGGTGGGCGGCTGGATGCAACGAATATTGTCGAACCTATTGTTTCCGTCATTACCGATATTTCGCTCGATCATACGGAGTGGTTGGGATCGACGATTACGGAGATCGCACGCGAAAAAGCCGGAATTCTGCGCAGGAATGGGGTGCTGGTGACACTGCCGCAGCATCCCGAAGCGAACCAAGCAATCGGCGAGGCTGCGACGGCGCTCAATGTGCGCGGGGTGAATGCAGCGGCCTATGTTCCAGGACGCGACGCGGTGATGCACGGCGACGAATATTCGTTGACGGTAATGAGCGAACCGATAGAAGTGAAGTCGCCGCTCAAGGGCGTGCATCAGCAGAGGAATTTGGCCCTTGCGATCGCCGCAGCAGGAGAATTACGTAACCATAACGGTTACAATATATCAGCAGCCCAGATTGCGGAAGGAATTCGCAGGACGCAATGGCCGGGCAGGCTGGAGAGGTTTCCACAGAAGGGACGGGCGGATGTATTGATGGATGTGGCGCACAATCCTGCCGGAGCCTGGGCACTTCGCTCGGCGTTGTCGCATCTGGATCCTGAACCGCTGAAGATGACGGTTGTCTTTGGCTGCCTTGCGGACAAGCCGATTGGCGAGATGGCACAAATCCTGTTTCCCTTGTTTGAGACCGTAGTGCTGACCGAGGTGGATTCGTCGCGCAGGTCGACGCTGGCGGAAATGGCGGCGGCCGCAGCAGCGACGGGCGTACCGGTGGTGACGGCTGAGAATCCCCAGGACGCCCTGGAACGAGCGTGGGCGCTGACTCCAGCGGATGGGTTGGTGGTGGTGACAGGGTCGATCTACCTTATAGGAGCGTTACGGCCAGTGGTTGCTTTACAGGCAACAGAAATGGAGACTGGGCTGTGAGGCGACGTGCGCTCGGGCCAAGGCCCAATCCCTTGCCATGGGGCGAGCGGGTGATGAGTCTTTTTGTCCGCGCGCCATTGTTTTTTCTCTCCACAGGATTCTTTGGCAGCCTATCTCTCATCGCGTCGCTGTGGGATAAGAGCGGCAAGGCGCAGCATGCGATTGCCCAGAAGTGGGGACGGACGGTGGTTCGCATCAGCGGCGCCAAATTGACGGTGCTGGCAAATGAACATCTGGATGGGCGGGTGGCGGTTTATGTTTCGAACCATCTTTCCTACACAGACACGCCAGTCATCTTTGGGGCGCTGCCGTTTCAGTTTCGGATTGTGGCCCGGCATGACCTGTTCACATTGCCGTTTATCGGATGGTATTTGCGTCGATCGGGCCAGGTTCCGGTGAACGTAACGAATCCGCGAGCTTCAATTTCGAGCCTGGGTGGGGCGGTAAAGACGCTGCGGTCGGGGATGCCATTGTTCATTTTCCCGGAGGGCGGGCGGTCCGAGACAGGGCATCTGGCGGACTTTATGAATGGGCCCGCGTTTATGGCAATTCGTGCCGGGGTTCCAATTATTCCTATGGCCTTGATTGGGACATATGAACTGCTGCCGATGCATATGAAGGAGTTTTATCCGGTGCCGGTAACACTCGCCGTGGGTGATCAGATTGAGACTAAGGATTATGGAATGAGACAGATAGACGAGTTAACGGCGCACGTGAGCGGAGAAATTCGTCGGCTGTATTACCGGTATTCGTATCTGGAACAGCCGGCAAAGCCGGGATTAGAAGCAATTATCGTGGGGGAGAAGTAAGTTTGGGAGGAGCAACAATCATGAAGACGCCGCGAATTGCGATTCCAGAACCGACATCGATGGATGCCAAATATAACGAGCGTTCCTGGCCGCAGTATGCGCAGGCGGTGGAGGCTGCTGGTGGGCGGGCAGTGAAGATCCCGCTGGCCGCATCTCCGGCGGAGGTGGCCCAGATGGCCGGATCCTGCGAAGGCGTGCTGTTGCCGGGAAGCGGGGCGGATGTAAATCCCGAAAGATATGGGCACGCGCGGGTGCCGGAATGCGCGGCACCCGACCCGGCGCGGGAGGCGGTCGACGAACTGTTGATGCAGGATGCGGCGAATCTGCACAAGCCGCTGCTGGGGATCTGCTATGGATTTCAATCGTGGAATGTCTGGCGGGGCGGAACGCTGATTCAGGACCTGAAGACGGCGGTCAATCACAAACTGGGTCGGGAGGTGCGGGAGGCGCACCGGGTTTCGATTGCACAGGGTTCGCGCATCGCGGAGATCACTGGCCAGGCGGAGTTGGTGGTGAACAGCAGCCACCATCAGGCGCTGGATCATCCGGGTGATGGGCTGACAGTGGTGGCGCGGAGCATTGAGGATGGGGTCATTGAGGCGGTCGAGGGAACAAGAGAGCAGTTCGTAGTCGCGGTACAGTGGCATCCGGAGCGCATTTGCGATTCGGATCCAGCATCCAAGGCGCTTTTTGCCGCTTTTGTCGCGGCGGCGACCGAGTGGCAGCCACGTGAGATTCGGGAGTCGATAGCCGAATGACGACTGCGGAGATTGAGGCCGCGGCTGAGGCGGCCAGCCTGGCTGCCTTGCCGCCAGGGGCGGGAGAGCAGCTTGCGGCTTATCTGCAATTGCTGCTGAAGTGGAATTCCAAGCTGAATCTGACTGCGGTGCGCCAACCTGCGGAGATTGTACGACGCCACCTGGTGGAGTGCGTCCAGTGTGCGCAGGCGCTGCCCGTGACGCAAACCCTGCTTGATTTCGGATCGGGGGCGGGGCTACCTGGGATTCCGATTGCGATTGTGAGACCGGAGATTCGGGTGACGCTTGGCGAATCACAGGGAAAGAAGGCCGTATTTTTGAGGGAAGCGGTGCGGGCACTGGGATTGAATGCTGAAGTCTTCGATCAGCGGATTGAGAAGATGGCAGCGGAGCGGGTTTTCGATGCGGTGACGCTGCGGGCCGTAGATAAGATGACAGAGGCCTGCCGAGCTGGGGCAGAGCGGCTGCGGTCTGGGGGGTGGCTGGTCGTGTTTGCGACGGCAGGAACGGAGGAGAGCCTGAGCCCGATTGGGGCGGGGATTGACTGGGCGCGGAGGTTGGGCATTGCGGGATTGGATGACGGGCTGCTGCTGCTGGGACGCAGGCGATAGTGTTCCACGTGAAACATTACGTTGGCCCGTTCCACGTGGAACATAAAAGATTTCCACGGATCGCCTGGAAACGGAGCCAGCCCTCCAGTAATTTGTATCTTCTCGCATCCCGCATTCTTAGTTAGAGTTGCCACCGATCCCCGCTTACTCCAGCAAAAGTCTTCCACAGATTCTGCCCTGTTCTGCACAGCCCGTTTGCATTGCGTTTGAGGGCACCTCCCCGATAGTCTTGGTCTCCATGGGCAGGGTGCTGGCGGTCGTCAATCAGAAGGGCGGTGTTGGAAAAACCACCACCGCGATCAACCTGACGGCTGCACTGGCGTTAGAGGGCCTGAGAACGCTGCTGATCGATTGCGACCCCCAAGCGAACTCGACCGGAGGGTATGGCTTTTCGCGGGATGAGGAACGGAAATCGACCTATAACGTCCTGGTCGGCGAGAGCACTCTGGCAGAGGCGATTCTGCCGACGGAGATAGAGACGCTCTGGCTGGTTCCTTCGAGCAAGAATTTGACCGGAGCGAATCTAGAGCTGATCCAGCAGGAGCGCCGAGCGTTCAAGCTTCGGGAAGCTTTACAGCCGGAGCGAGAGAAGTACGACTACATCATTCTGGATTGCCCGCCGGCGCTTGACTTGCTGACACTCAATGCCCTAGTGGCGGCGGACCGGCTTCTGGTTCCAATGCAGGCGGAGTATTTCGCCCTCGAGGGCATTAGCGAACTGGTCCATACGTTGGAACGGGTGCGGGGAGCGTTCAATCCAGGGCTGGAGATCGAAGGCGTGCTTCTGACGATGTATGACGACCGGACGAACTTGGCGCAACAGGTGAAGGAAAACCTTCGCGATTTCTTCAAGGACAAGCTCTTCAAGACCGCGATTCCGCGAAATGTGCGACTGGCGGAGGCTCCTAGTTACGGGAAGCCGGTCGAACTCTACGATTCTCGGTCGCGCGGGGCGGAGAGCTATCGCGATCTGGCGGACGAACTGCTGAGCCGGAATGGCATCGAGAGCCCACGTGCGAAGGAGCGGAAGGCAGCGGCTTCTGCCCGCGAAAAGCCTACCGTGCGCTTTTGGCCCTATGCATAAAGCGAAGTTTTCATTTTAAGGCGAGGACGGATGGCAATGAATGGTATTGAGCTTCCGAAACGGAAGGCCTTAGGCAAGGGACTTGAGTCCCTGCTTCCGCGCGTGAGGGCGAGTGTCGAGGAAAGCGGCGCCCCAAAGGCCGCGGAGGGAATGCCGCGCGAAATTCCGCTGGGAGAGATCGACCGAAATCCTTATCAGACACGGACGCGCTTCGACGAGGCCCAACTGGGTGAGTTGGCTGCGTCGATCGTGGCGACTGGAGTGGTGCAGCCTGTTCTGGTGCGCGCACTGGCCGATGGACGTTTTCAACTTATTGCCGGGGAGCGGCGCTGGTTGGCGTCGAAAATCGCTGGCAAGGCGACGATTCCGGCGATTTTGCGGCAGGTATCGGACCAGCAGGCGATGGAAATGACCATTGTCGAGAACCTGCAACGGACGGATCTGAACCCTATGGAGCAGGCGCGAGCCTACGATCGCTTAAGTCGCGACTTCAAGCTAACCCAGGAGCAGATGGCGCAGCGAACGGGCAAGGACCGGACATCGGTGGCGAATTTTCTACGGCTGCTGCGGTTACCGGCCGAAGTGCAGGCCAAGGTCGAGGCTGGCGAGCTGAGCTTCGGCCATGCCCGGGCGCTGCTCGCGCTGGAGAATCCGGAATCAGTGCTGAAAGCCGCGCAGAAAGTCAGTGCCCTGTCGATGTCGGTCCGGCAGACGGAGAGTTACGTTCAAGGGATTCTGAACCCAGAAAAGCGCAAGGGGGAAGAAAAGGTGAAACGTCCGCTCGATCCAAATGTTCGCGAGGCGCGGGACCTGCTGCAGCGCGCACTGGGGTTGAAGGTGAGTATCGAGGACAAGAATGGCCGGGGACGGGTGATCATCGAATATTCGCGGCTGGAAGACTTTGACGCAATCCTGGAGAGATTGGCCGAGTAGCAGTTCGATCCAAACGTAATTTATTTCCA
The DNA here is from genome assembly GCA_964453815.1 of uncultured Acidobacteriaceae bacterium. Lineage (GTDB taxonomy): Bacteria > Acidobacteriota > Terriglobia > Terriglobales > Acidobacteriaceae > Silvibacterium. Next base: position 16,603 of record CAYVSQ010000256.1, read on the forward strand.
ACAACTTGAAGCATGAACCGTCGCACCAGCGTGAAGCGCTTGGAAAGCCATTCATTTAGCATCAAAGCATCACTCCAAATGCATAATCTCTCGCTACTTCCGACCGAAGCGCGCAATCCGGCGACGGAAAGCCTTGATGGGCTCTCGACGCTCGAACTGGTCGGCGCCATCCACGAGGCCGACGGGGAGGCTGTGGCCGCCGTAGAGAAGGAACTGCCTCGGATTGCGCAGGCCATCGATTCAATTGTCGCGCGGCTGGAGACGGGCGGGCGGTTGTTCTATCTCGGAGCAGGTACTTCGGGACGGTTGGGGGTGCTCGATGCATCGGAGTGTCCGCCTACTTACAACACGTCCCCGGAGATGGTCCAGGGGGTGATTGCGGGCGGCGACATTGCACTGCGAGGATCGGTCGAGCGGGCGGAGGACGCCGCGGGGCAGGGACGGCGCGATCTGGAGCAGCACGGCTTCTCCGGCAAGGACGTGCTAGTCGGAATTGCGGCGAGCGGGCGTACTCCTTATGTACTGGGAGGCGTTCGATATGCGCGCGAATTAGAGGCTCTTACCATCGGGCTGAGTTGTGTGCCGGGGTCGCTGCTGGCTGAGGCGGCCGAGTTGGGGATTACTCCGGCTACCGGACCGGAAGTGGTGACCGGATCGACGCGCATGAAGGCAGGCACGGCGACGAAGTTGGTGCTGAACATGCTCTCGACCGGAATGATGGTTCGACTCGGCTACGTCTATGGCAACCTCATGGTCAACCTGCAGCCGACGAATGCGAAGCTGCGCGACCGGGCGGGGCGAATTGTCGCGACGGTGACGGGCCTGAGCAATGAAGATTCTGTTGCGCTGTTAGAGCGAGCCGGATCGGTGAAGGCGGCGATTGTGATGCAGAAACTCGGCGTGCACCGCGAGGAGGCCGAGCGGCGCCTGCAGACCGTGCGCGGTCGGCTGCGGCAGGCACTCGATGCTTCCTCGGCAAGCCGAGCATAATGCGAATCCGGCAGGCGAAGACGGAACTGGTACACTGCGGCAATCTCCCCACTACAACGATGCAAATCTTAGCGAGGCTATCATGCAAGTATTTCGCAACCAACTCTTTTTGTCACTGTCACTGTTACTTATTGCGGCACCGCCACTCGCTGAACAGAGCGCGAGCTCATCGCGGATCTTAATTCGAGCGGGTCGCGTAGTCGATGTTCACACTGGAAACGAGCTCGCCGATCAGACCATCGCTGTCACTGGCGATCGCATTACGGCGATTGCGCCGACGGCATCGACGCCGAAGCAGACGGGGGACACGGAGATCGATCTGCGCTCGTTGACAGTACTGCCGGGGTTGATCGATGTGCATACGCATCTGACGGACGACAACAATTTCGATCCGTACCATGAGCTTTCAACGAGCGTGGCCAAGAGCGCGCTGATTGGCGCGCGCAATGCGAAGGTCACGCTGGAGGCAGGATTCACGACGGTGCGCAATGTGGGGGCCGCGGGATATGCCGATGTAGATCTGCGCGATGCGATCAACGAGGGACTGGTCGAAGGACCGCACATGCAGGTGAGCGGGCCGCCGTTGGGTATTACGGGCGGGCACTGCGATGACAACCTGCTGCCCTTTACCTATCACGAGACGGCAGAGGGTGTGGCCGATGGTGTCGAGGCCGTACAACATAAGGTCCGCGAGACGATCAAGTATGGCGCGGACCTGATCAAGATCTGTGCGACCGGCGGCGTGCTGTCGAAGGGCGATGATCCACAGGCAGCACAGTACACGCTCGAAGAGATGAAGGCAATTGTGGCGGATGCGCATCGGCTGGGGCGCAAAGTAGCGGCGCACGCGCATGGCTCGCAGGGAATCTTGTGGGCGACGGAAGCAGGAGTGGATTCGATCGAGCATGGCTCGTATATGACCGACGAGGACATTGCTGCGATGAAGCAGCATGGCAACTATTTCGTTCCGACGGCGTATCTCGTCGACTGGATGCAGCAGAACGGGCACCTGCCGGCTTTCTATGCGCAGAAGATGAAGGATGTGAGCGTGGTAGAGAAGGCCAATGCAAAGAGAGCGATTGCGGCGGGGGTGAAGGTTGCGCTGGGGACAGATGCGGCGGTCTATCCGCATGGATTGAATGCACGTGAGCTGGATGTGTATGTAAATCAGTTTGGGATGACTCCGCTGGCGGCGTTACAGACCGGAACGCTGAATGCGGCGGATCTAATGGGCTGGACGGATAAGATCGGCTCACTCGAAGTGGGAAAATGGGCGGACATGATTGCGGTCAATGGCGATCCGTTGAAGGACGTGCGCATCCTGCAACATGTGCCTTTTGTGATGAAGGCGGGCGTGATCTACAAAAATGAGGGCACAAAGAGCGCGGACACAAAGAACGAAGGCGCGGCGCAGTGAAGGCTACGCGTTTCGAGTTCCGTTTTCGGCTATGGATTGGGTTTGCGATCTACGCGATCGGCTTCTGGGCTCCGTGGCTACGGTATGGCCAAAGCGCAACACGAGTATCGACGATATGGCTTGAGCTGGCGGGAGGATTGGCGGACACACGCGCTGTGACGCTTCAAGCGGCAACGGTGGGGGTGACGTCGCTGGTGATTTTCCTAGCTGCCGTGGGCGCGGCGTTTCGTGTGTGGGGGACGGCATATCTAGGCGCGGGGATCGTGACCTCGGGCACCATGCACGCGCAGGGAGTGATGGCCGCCGGACCCTATCGTCACTTGCGGAATCCGCTGTACTTTGGCAGCTTTGTGTTTTCGCTGGCGGTGGCGATTCTGATGCCCCCGGCAGGCGCGATCTTCTTCATCGTGGCAACTTTTTTGCAGATGCTGCGGCTGATCCTGGGCGAGGAGGCATATCTTGAGGTCGAGCAGAGTGAGCCCTATCTCGCTTACAAGTCTCGTGTGCCTCGGCTGTTTCCCAGCGTAGTTGCACGGGTACCTGATTCTCCGGCAAAGCCGCATTGGCTACAGGCGATTGTAGCGGAGATTTTTACGGTGGGAATGACGGCGTGCTTTGCCGTGCTTGCGTGGCGCTATAACGCGCAGTTGCTGACGCAGGCGCTCATTGTCTGCTTTGGGGTTTCGCTGGTAGTGCGGGCGCTGGTGGTTAAGAATCCGCAGACTTCATAGGAGCAAAGAAAATAGGGAGGCGGACCTCAGACCGCCTCCCTCTCCCTAATTAGAAGTTAGCCGCTATATCATCGTATGGGCGGCGGCTGCCATAGCCATAACCCCTGGCCATTACTTCCCGGGGCGATTACTTCTTGGGTGGGGCGATGGAGTCCTTCGCTGCCTTGGCGACGCGGAACTTCACAACGGTCTTCGCCTTGATCTTGATTGCCTCGCCGGTCTGCGGGTTGCGGCCCATGCGGGCCTTGCGCTCCGCCTTCACGAGGCGGCCGAGACCGGGGATGATAAATACGCCATTCTTCTTCGTTTCCTTGATGGCGGTTTCCGCGAGCAGGTCGAGGAATGCCGTCGATTGCTTGTTGGTCAACTCAAGCTTCTCGGCCAAATGCCGCACGAGAGCTGTCTTGGTCAATGCTGTTGCCATGTGTATTTCCTCCTAATTTCGTTTTGACTCGAACCGGCTGCGCCGGGTGCGCGCTGCCACCGATTGCTTTCTGCCGATTCCCCGGTATCCGCATAAGAGCTTCTCAGTCGCAGCCGGGAAGGCCTGTGTTTATGCGGGTCCGAGAGAACCCACCGCCGTTTACCTTGCGGCTTTTTAACGCCTTTGTCAACAGCAAAAGCCGGGTTTCCACAGGTTTTTTCCGGTTTTACCGGCTTTTTTCTGGTTTTCTTGTCATTTTGGGGATTAGCGGAGGCGTTGAGAGTATGGAAACCCTTGTCCAGAGCGGCCCCCAACGATGTGGGGTGATGCGGTATGGCGAGACTATAGGCGCGAAAGAGGAGACTAGTAAAGGGCGAAGAGAGGCTTTTTTCTCTTCTCGAGACTGCGCAGCAGCGGATCGTTGAGGAAATCAACAAGGGGCTGGGCCAGCTTGAAATATGCACCGATGTTCACGGCTAACGCAGGTTTAAGCGCTTCCGCGACCGGCAGCGTGGCCGTTACCCCCCACTGGCGCCACTTGATCCACTCGATCGCTGGATGGTCGGCGGGAAAGCCCTTAGGCGGACGGGTGAGGGCGGCAGGGTCATGCAGGGTCATCTTTACGCGGAGCTTCTTAGCCTCAATGAGGCGCTTGAATTCGGCGTGATGCGCCAGCAGGTGCCGACGGATAGCAAGGAGTTGTTCCTTCGGCGGCATGTAGACACCGGCGGCGATAACCAGGTCGGTCGCAGTGAGGTGAAAGTAGTAGCCGCTGCCGGAGGTCTTCTCGAGGCCGTTGCGGGTCCACCAGGCGGCGAGATTGGTCTTGTATGGCGACTTGTCGGCGGAGAAGCGCGTGTCGCGATAGATGCGCAGCATGCACTTTTGCGGCGGACGGACGTGTGCCGGAGCGTAGTCGGCCATGCCGTGGGTAATTTTATCGATGACGGCGAGCATGGGCTGCTTAAGGTCGCCTTCGTAAATTTCGCGGCGCGCTTCGAACCACTCGCGCCGGTTATTGCGCCTGAGCTGGCGCAGGAAGTCGAGGGTTTGCTGGGTGAAGTATGGCTGCGCGGGCTGGGACAGTTTGAAGGGCGTGGATTTTTTGGCCGATCGCGAGGGCATCTTCGTATTTTAAGCGGCTGAAGTGTGCCTATTTTCTTGCCGGCTTTCTTGCTAGACTCACACCGTTATGCGAATTCTTCTGCTCCTTGCCGCTGCTTTCGGTCCGATCGTCTTGCTGCCAGCTCAGCCTGCGCCGGTATCAATCGAGGCTCCGTCCGGATCGCGGCTGCTGCTGGAGGCGAAAGGAGACGGCGCGCAGATCTACACCTGTACGGATTCGCACTGGCGGCTCGAGGCTCCGGATGCGAAGCTGCTGGATGCTCGGGACCAGGTGATCGGGACACACTTTGCCGGGCCGACGTGGCGGCTGAACGATAGCAGCGAAGTCAAGGGCAAGCTGATCGCGAGCCAGCCCGCGCCGGACGGCAAATCGATCCCATGGCTGCTGGTGGGAGCCGTACCGGGAAGCGGGAGCGGCAAATTCGCCGAAGTTGCATACATTCGCCGCACGGAGACGAGCGGTGGCGCTGCTCCGAAGGAGGCGTGTACGAGCGGAAAGCTTCCGGTACCATACACGGCCAAGTACAGTTTCTACGCGGCGAAGTGAGCTCGTTCTAAAACGCTTCGGAATCTGATGAGGATTGAACGCATCTGCTAGTCATGGCCGGTTTGCCAGAACACCTTTTTACCAATCCGGTGTGGCATGCCTTGCACACGAGGCATCGCCGCTTTTCTATTTCTGCCGGGAATGCGTGCCGGTACCCGGCTCATGTCGCGCCCTTCGCCGCGATCGCCGAGCCGAGCGTCGACGCCTTCAAAGCGCTGCACTCACTTCTCGTGCCGGGAGAATCTGTCTGGATTGCCGAGGGGAAATTACCCGACTGGCCAGAGCTAGTGTTTGAGACCACGATCGAGTGTCTGCAGATGGTGCTGCCGGAAGGCGTAACTCCGCCCTCTGACGCAACGGCCGGGATTGTGCCGCTTTCATGCGCGGACGCTCCGGCCATGGTCGCGCTCACTGATCTCGCGTTTCCCGGCTTCTTTCGCGTAGGGACCTGCGAAATGGGCTCCTATTATGGCGTGCGGTGCGGCGGCGAGCTGGCTTCGATGAGCGGCGAGCGTATGATGCTCGACGAATATCCCGAGATCAGCGGCGTGTGTACGCATCCCGACCACCGCGGCAAGGGTTATGCCGCTGCGCTGATGTGGCAGGTGGTGCGCGATCATCGCCGCGACGGGCTTGTCTCATGGCTGCATGTGAGCTCGGGGAACCGCCACGCGATTGAGCTTTATCTGCGGATGGGTTTTGTAGAGGCTCGCAGGCTCCTGTATCACCGGATCTCGCGTAGAGATTGAGACGCAGCGTTGGCTTTGTGATCTCCACAATGCTGTGGAGGTCTCGGAGTAACTTTTCTCACTCTGCGTACTCCAATAGGTTGGGAGATTTTCCATGTTCAAAGCAATTGTTCGGACTCTCGTGCTGCTGGCTGCCGGGCTGCCGATGGTAAGTTGCCAGGCTGCGAGCAATACGCCGATTCCGGCGGCGACGAGCGACGTTCCGCTGGCTACGACTTCATCCCGCGAGACGGCGGTGTTTGCCGGCGGGTGCTTCTGGGGAACGCAAGCGGTTTTCGAGCGCGTGAAGGGCGTGGTGGAGACGACGGCCGGATATTCGGGCGGCAATGCCTCGACGGCGCACTACTCCGATGTGACAACGGAGACAACAGGCCATGCGGAGAGTGTGCGAGTGGTGTACGACCCGTCGAAGCTTACCTATGGGCAATTGCTGCGGATCTTCTTCTCGGTGGCACACGATCCTACGCAACTGAATCGGCAGGGAAATGATGTGGGCACGTCGTACCGGTCGGCGATCTTTTTTGCTAATGACGAGCAGAAGCGGATTGCGACGGCGTACATCGCGCAGCTGGATGCTGCACATGTGTTTCCCAAGCCGATTGTGACTCAGGTGGTTCCGCTGCAGGGGTTTTACAAGGCGGAGGACTACCACCAGGATTACGCGTTGAAGAATCCGGACAATCCTTATATCTACGTGTGCGATCGACCCAAGATCGCGGCGCTCAAGCAGCAGTTTCCGGAGCTGTTCCAGAAATACAAGGGCGAGTAAGACTTCTACTCTTTTGGAATTGCCACTCCGCGGGCGTGTGCTGTGTTGAATACCTCACCAGCGCGCACGGTGAATTGCAGCCGCTTACTCCGACGCACGTTGTAGACGAGCGCTGGCCGGAAGCAGACCAGGCAGTGTCCGCCGGTGCGGCGCACACTCGGGTAGAGGATACCGTTCGATTGATGTGTCAAAAGCCTGGAGGCCAGCAGTTGCGGCTCGACGTAGCACTCGGGGACGGGTCCGGGGCGAAGGTATTTCCGGAACTGTGGGCGGGCGGCAGTAAGGTCGTGCGCGGCCATGGTGAAATCGGCGAGATAATCGTCGAAGGTGGCGATCTCTTCTTCCTGCCAACCTACTTCTTCGAGCTGGCGCCGTTTGTGGAAGGCGACCTCAGCGAGTGAGGTTTCGCGCTCCAGGCCGGCATACCATGCGCCACGACCGTTCGAGTTAAAACGGCCGCCGTCGGGGGCAGCGTGGGTGAAAGCGGCGTTGACGATGTGCGCATAGTCGACTCCATAAACGAGCTCATGGACGCCGATCCCGGGCAGCAGCCCTTCTTCGCCGAGCAGGCGATCGTTGGTTACGCCGTCGAGTTCGAGCAGGTCGTCGAGAACGCGCGTGTCTTCGTTGAGGCGAGATAAGACGGTGCCGCTCGGGCTGCATTTCGCGGGGATGAGGCGATGCGTGTCCTCGAGATCAATCGATGTGAGGGGAACACGGTCCGGGGGAACAGGCATGACTGAGATTTATTGTCCGCCACGCCGGGCATCGAGCAGTTGCCGCACGTTGAGCATGCCGGGCTGGCCGCGCTGGATGATGTAGGCGACAGGCGTGAGGCTCCGAAAGATGGGGTGGGTGTTGGGCAGGGTCATCCAAGCGTCGGCGAGCTTCGGACTATAGAGAATATTCAGGGCCTTGAAGATGCCGATCAGCAGTGAGACGCGCGTGAGCGTGTCCTGATCGAGGGTGCGGCCTTTGGGGTCTTTCTTCAGCGCGTAAAACGAGCCTGTGGACATGCCGCCAAGAAGCTGCCGGGCTTCCGGGTCGCGCAGATCCCACTTTTCCATGATGGCGAGGAAGCCTTTGACGGCGGCGGGGCTGAGACGGCGGCGGGTGGCGGGATCGGAGAGATCGGCAGCTGATTCCGATCTGTATCCCGGTACGTTGGGCAGAACTAAAGAGGCGGCCATGCGGCGTTCTCCATTTATGAATCACTATTGCATCATATTTGATTAAACAAAATCAACAGAATCTTTGCTGAAATGCGTTCGAAACCGATTTACGCTTCGGTTTTTGCGATGCCAGGATACACTGGCTTCTCCACAGAAAATCCCCTACGTACTGGAGCCGCCATTGAACATCCTACGGTGTCTGGTTGTTTTGTCTCTTGTGTTCGTCTCGAACCCCTGGGCACGTGCCAACAGCCTCGGCGAACTCAGCGAAAGCTTTTGGCAATGGAGAGCCCAGGAGCAGCCCTTCACGGGTGACGACATTCCACGCATCGATCGGCCACTGGGGTTGACGGTCGACTGGTCAGCGAAAACGATCGCACAGCGGCTCGAGCAGCTTGCCGCCTTCGAGCAGCGATGGAAGAACCTCGCCCCCTCGGCGCAAGCTCCGGTGCACGAGCAGGTGGACTACCGCCTTATGGGCTCGGCGTTGGCACGGGCGCGGTGGGAGCTGGCGATTCAGCAGAACTGGAAGCGAAATCCGCAATTCTACGTGGACCAGACGCTGGGCTCCGTCTTCGTTCTGCTGTTGCAGCCTCCGCCGTTTTCCGAAGCGCGGCAACAGGAGATTGTCGCCCGTATGAAGCAGATACCGGCCACGATCCAGGCAGCAGAGGAAAATCTGACCGACATGCGGCAGCCATTTGTGCAACTGGCCATCGCCGCTCTGGATCAGCTTCCGGAACGAACCGAACGGATGAAGACTGCCCTCGCGCGGCAGTTCAACCCCACGAATCAGGAGGCGCTGCAACGGGCCATTCCTGCAGCAATGACCGCGCTCACAGAGTATCGTGCATGGCTCCAGGAGAAGCTGCCGGCCGCACGCAAAGACACGGCCATCGGGCGCGACAACTACGTCTTCTTCCTCCGCAATGTCGCCCTGCTGCCCTATATGCCGGAAGAACTGCTGGCCATGAGCCAGCAGGAGTGGAGCCGATCGGTGGCGTTTGAAGCCTATCAGGAGGCCAGATTGGCAGGCGCTCCGCCTGCGTCTATCTTTTCCAACGCAGACGCGCAGATCGCGGCGGAAAAGACCGACGAACAGAAGGTGCGCGCGTTTCTTGTCGACCAGAAGATTCTCAGCGTGCCGGCTTGGATGAAGCACTACCGCAATCTGCTACTGCCGGACTATCTCGAACCATTTGAGGAGATGGGGGTCACGGACGATCTGACGGGGCCTTCGCGCCTCAATGAGAACGGGACCAGCTATATCCGCAAGCCGAGTCCGAACCTAGGTTATTTCAACCTTTCGACGGCGCGCGATCCGCGGCCCATTCTGGTGCATGAGGGAGTGCCGGGACACTACTTCCAGCTTTGCCTGGGATGGCATAATGACGATCCGATCCGGCGTCACTATTACGACTCGAATGCCAACGAAGGCCTCGGTTTCTATGCCGAAGAGATGATGCTCCAGGCCGGATTCTTCGATGATAACCCGCACACGCGAGGGACTATCTATAACTTCATGCGGCTGCGGGCGCTGCGGGTTGAGGTCGATGTAAAGCTGGCGCTCGGCGAATTCACGCTGGAGCAGGCGGCGAGCTATCTTGAGCACACAGTCCCGATGGATCGCAGGACGGCGCTTGCAGAGGCGGCCATGTTCTCGAGCACGCCCGGGCAAGCCATCTCCTACCAGATCGGCAAGCTGCAGATCATGCAGCTTCTATCCGATGCGCGGCTAAAGCAGGGCGCGGACTTCTCCATGCTGAAGTTCAACGATTTTGTCTGGAACAACGGCAACGTGCCCATTGCTCTGCAACGCTGGGAGCTGATCGAAGACGCAGGCCAGGTCCCGGCTGCGACAGCGCCGCCAAATTCACAATGAAGATCATCTTTGGGGGACAGACTTACAAACTCCCCAAATCCTTCCAGAGCATATAGGCCGCGAAGAGGAGCAGCAGTCCCACGAGGTTGTTGATGACGAACCCAAAGAGAGATTTCGTGCTGTAGAGCGCGACGGCATCGATGACGGTGATAATCAGCGCCATGAGAAGAGCGAGCAGCAGCCCGTGAAAGTTTCCGGTGTAGGCCAGACCAGCTGCGATAAGGCCCAGCACAATTTCCCGCGCCGCCAACACCGCCATCATTGGACGGGATTGGTCCCTTAACAAAGGGAGACCGCGGGGGCCGGTCGCAAGTTCCGGCTTTATCAGCAGGATCAGCCCAATCCCGTTCAGGAATACGGCTACGAAGTAGGCAACGAGCCGAGCGATGGCCACGCTAAATGTCCCTTTCCGGTCAGGTCGCCATTCCGCTGATGTAGGCTTCGAGCTGCCGGATGGTTTCCTGCTGCTCGGTGATGATCCAGTTCACCATGTCGCCGATGGAGATCATGCCGACTATGGCACCGCGTTCCAATACCGGGAGATGCCGAATGCGATGCTCCGTAATGATGCGCATGCAGGCACCCACCGTATGTTGCGGGGAAACGGAGATGACCGGGCTGGACATGATTTCAGAAACAGCGGTCTCCTTCGACGACCTACCCTTCAGAATGATCTTTCGGGCATAGTCGCGTTCGGAGATGATGCCCTGCAATTTGTCCTGTTCTGTCACGAGAAGCGCACCCACCTGCTTCTCAGCCATGATCTCGATGGCCTGGTACACGGAAGCATCGGGCGGCACAGACCAGACGTCTCCGGGCTTGCGCTTCAGTACGGCGCTGATTGTCGCTGTCAGTTCACTCATGTGGGACCCTCGGGCCTCGGATAATACTGCCGCCATGTGTGAGTTAGCAAGTCAGGAGTTGGACTGGCAGGGATAGACCGGCCAGGAGCGAAACGGCCGCAATCGATGGCTCAACGAATATCTTCCGCGCGACGCGGAAGAGCGCCTCGAAGGTGCTTGCAATTCAGGGTATTGCGGTATCCGATTATCGAGGCACGGGGCCCAGACGATCTGAACCAAGATCGCCGGGACGTATCCCAATTTGGACCCCGCCGAGAGTCCACGGCCACTGCTTCGTCACTCGACCCTCCTGGCCTAACGAATGATCTTCAGCGCAGCGCGGAAGAGGGCGTCGAAGTCCTGGCCGAGGGATCTGTCTTTTTCGACTGCCGTCTCGATGGCTTTCTGGGCTGCTGGGCGCTGGTAGCCAAGGTTGGTGAGCGCGGAGAGGACGTCTTCGGCGGCGGGTCCGGCGGAGACGACGGCAGGCGCAGTGGCCATGTCCTCTAATTTGTCTTTCAGCTCTACAACCAAACGCTCGGCGAGCTTTTTGCCGACTCCGGGGATGTGGATGAGGGTGGCGTGGTCCTGGGCGCGGATTGCGGCGACGGTGCGTTCAGGGTTGAGGCCGCTGAGTATGGTGACCGCCAGCCTGGGGCCGACTCCGGTGACGGTGATGAGGCGTTCGAAGAGGCGCTTCTCCCGGAGTTCGAGGAAGCCATAGAGGGCAAGGATGTCTTCGCGTACCTGGGTGTGAATATAAAGGGAAACCTCAGATCCCTCGGCGGGAAGTGCGCTGAAGGTGGGAATGCTGATGACGACGTCGTATCCGACACCGGCCGCCTCGATAATCGCTTGACCGGGTTGTTTCGAAAAGAGGCGTCCGCGTAGGTGGGCGATCATTTTGTACAGGGTACAGGGAACAGGGGATTAGGGAACAGTTGTCATACCGGAGCGGTCAGCCACGGCGCCGGTACCGGATCTCGAACTCATACCCCGGATTGGCGGGAAACAGCCCGGCGACGTGGCGGAGACGTTCGGCGAGGGCGGGCGCGGCGAGTAAGGGGTATTCGCGCTCGCGTAGTTCGGTGTAGTCGAAATCGATGGTAATGGCCAGCATGTAGATGGCGATGGCGTCGGAGAACGCAGATTCAAAGTAGCTGGACTTGGCCTTTTCGTCGACCTGTTCTTGGACTAACGTGGGACCTCCGTGGTCCTTGCCGTCTCGGTCGCCGTCCTTTCCGCGGCTTTGATTGCGATCGCGGGCTCGGCGGCGGCTTTCCCATGCGTCCTGGCTGGTTTCGCCGCGGACATCGGCCTGGGCCTGCGACCAGACGAGCTCGGAGAAGCTTGCGGGCACTCCCACGGCTTCAACAAAGTGATGACCGACGTTGATGAAGTACTCGAAGGCGAGGGCGAAGCGGTGCTGCATGAGGCGCGTGGAGATGAATATGCAGTCGGACGAGCCGAAGCTGACGTTGCGATGGCAGATGGCGCGGTCGCCGAGATCGACGGTGTAGGCGGGAGCGACGGTGGTCTCGTCGCCTTCGCCGATGGTAAGCGGCACGAAGTAATAGGCACGGCGGGTGAGAGCGTGAGCGATCGCCGCGGGCACGGCCTGTACGATGCGCTCCAAATCCTCGGGCGCGATCTGAGTCTCTCCAAAGCTCGCGTAGCAGATGCCATTCGGCGCCTGCTGAACGCGAGCCTCCTGGGCCACCTGGGAGGCGGAGAGCAGAGGGATCTGGGCAGTATCAACCATAAACTTGTATTCTAGCTGAGGCGGCTGCCGGAGCAGCGCCTGGAATGAATATGTCGGTTCACGAAATGAGTTCGCCGGGCAGGCTTTCAGGGAGCAGGGCTTCGGGCAGAATTTGCCGTATCCCGCTCGGCGAACTGGGCCTGTTTTCCAGCCTGCTGATGGCGCTTGCCTTCGGTTTCTTGGTGTTCTTCGCGACATGCTTTGTGGCGATTCTGGGCCTGCTGTTTTACAACTCAGCGGGACACCATGCTGTAAACATGGCCGACAGCTACCGCTATATTGCCTTTCCTGCGGGGATGGTCGCGCTGGGTCTGGCGCTGGTGGTGCTGCTGGGGCTGTGGCTGCGGCGCAAGATCACCGGGAGATAAAGGCCGTGGGGTTGGTAACAATTTCCCGAGAGTCGCTGAGCGGAGTCGTGTCTGAGACTCAGGCGCAAGCCTGGTGCGCGCAGCTTGAAGCCGGAGAGATTCTTTACTTTCCCCAGACGCCGGTTCCGATTTCGCAAGACGATCTGGCGTTCCTGCTGGGGCTGCAGCAGTCGGATAGCTCGCTCCATAAAAATATCGCCTACAAGCCAAACATCGACAAGTTGAGCGGCGTGGACACGAAAACCGCGGATGCGGCGGCGGTGTCGCGATTGCAAGGAATCATGCGGCAGTATTCGAAGAGTGTAGTCGCGTTTCTGACCAGGTTTCTGTCGCCGTACCAGGCGAAGTGGCAGCTGGATTATGCGAGCTTTCGGCCGCAGGAGGAGAAGGGCCGCGACTTGTCGTTGCGTAAGCGGAATGACCTTCTCCATACGGATGCCTTTCCAACGCGGCCGACGCACGGCGCGCGCATTCTGCGCTTCTTCAACAATATTCATCCCACGCGGACGCGGGACTGGGTCGTAGGCGATCCTTTCGCGACTCTGGTGAAGCAGTTCGCGCCGGCGGAGATTGCCCCTTCGCCGGACAATGCGCTGAGCCGCGCGGCGAAAGGGCTGGGGCGTTCGATGGGATTGGGTGCGGCGATTCCATCGATCAAGCGATCGCCTTATGACGATTTCATGATGCGCTTCCACAATTTTCTGAAGGAGAACGCGCGCTTTCAGGCGGAGTGCGCGAAATATCCCTGGCAGTTTCCTGCCGGGTCGAGCTGGATGGTCTACACGGACACGGTTCCGCATGCGGTACTGGCGGGGCAGTATGCCCTGGAGCAGACATTGCTGGTGGCGCCCGAGGCGCTGGTGAATCCGGAGACTTCTCCACTGAAAGTGTTGCAGGGGATCGCGGGGACGGCGCTGGTTTAGCGCTGGGGTTGAAAGCCCGGTCGTCCGGCACGGATGCGCGCGGAGAAATTGGGGTCGTCGTTTGCGGTCTGCGCGGCTGGATTAATGTAGGCGCGCCGCTTCAGTTCGTCAAAGGGCATGCCGTCCGTAGCCAGGTTGCCTTTCTTGTATGACATCTCATCCGCTTTGCCGTTTAGCAGAATCGCCAGCTTCCACGGCTGGCTGCGCATGGCCTGGAGCTGAAAGATCTGCGTGGTGCAATTATCGGGGATGGCGTTGTACCACTTGGTGTGATCGTGGAGGTCGTGGGCCAACCCGATGTAGTCGAGAAAGAGAGAGCGCGCGAAGGGTATAGTCGCCGTGGTGTGGTAGAGGTAGAGATCTTCGCCCTTGCGGTAGTTGGTGCGCAGGCGGCGACGTCGCGCTCGGTACTGACGACGGTGACGAGCGTGAACTGGCGGAAGAATCCGCGGAGGGCGGAGTAGCTTTGGCCCACCCGCTTGCGAGCCTCGATAGAAAAGGGCACGTAGTTGCCGTTGCCGAAATCGAAACTCAGCATGGTGTGCGCGATCCAGGGCGAGCCCCAGTAATCGAGGAAGAGGTCGAGGCCGCGGAGATCGTCGAGATTGACTTGCTTGGTCTGCCATGGGCAGGTGTAGTCGAACTCAGCGCGATATTCGCAATCGCGAAGGTCGTGAATGGTAACGATGTTGCCGTTGACTTCGGTCTATGCGGTTCGCGAGACATCCGTCTGCCAGTCCGCGTAATTGGAGGGCTTCAGCGACAACCACCACAGCATCACGACCAGCGCGCAGGCCACGCAGCCGGCGACGGGTTTCAGAAGCCCTTAAAGAAAACGAGTGCAACAACGAGGGCAAACAGATAGACAGCGATGCCTGGAATTCGCAGCCACGCAACGCGAATGTCGAAATAGAGAGCGGCGACGGTCCAGAGGACGAGAACGAGCAGGATGATGCAGGCGAAGAGGTGTCCGCAGGCGCGGAAGAATATACGTAACGGTGATTGTTCCATTTTGCGATAGCGCATGGCGTCGGACGCAATGCGTGATTCCTGATGCTACAGCGATGCGACAATTCTGCAAAGCATGACGTTAGTGTGAGAGGGCGCTGGAGGGAACATCGGAGAGCGGCACTCCAGGTCCCTGCCACTTCAGGGCGAAGTCATGGTCGCCGGTGGTGTGAGTCAGCGAAACGCGAATGGCGTGGCGACCGGCGCGCAGGCCGAGGCTTCCGGCGGTAGCCTGGACAGCGTTTCCGATTGAGCCGCAGACCTGGGGGAAAGGCTTCGGGGCGACTGCGACTACGGCGGAATTGATCTCCAGTTTTGCGCTATCGCGAGCGAACAGCGTGAAGGTGTAGCCGCCGTCGGCGGGAATGTTGATATATCCGTCGAAGACGATGCCGAAATTTTCGTCGCGTTTGCCCACTGAAGAATCGATGCGCGGTGTCGTTCCCGTGGCGGCGGGGTTTTGCTGTGTCAGGCTGTCGAGCGAAATTGCAGGCGCCTCAAAATAGAGGTAATTCAGGCCCGGATCGGTTCCAGCGGTTAGGTCAGCCTCGTGGAAAGCTGTCGCCACGACTACGGGCTGATAGATCCAATCAGAAGTGCCGTCGTCGCCGGTGACTTTGAGCAGGACGCGAAATCGTCCGGAGTTGTCCCACAGGGTGCCTGAGGCATCGGGAAATTTGTGATGGACTTTGCGTCCGGTGGCGGTAGCGCCGTCTCCGAAGGACCATTCCCAGGACTGGATATGAGGGCCAGATGGGGATGCGTCGAAGTTGACCTTCTTTCCGGAACTGAGGGCGCCGCTTGAGTAGGTGAAGGCTGCATGGGTCGAGGGAGTGGCAAACGACGGCTGCTTCGCGCCGGACTTCAGATCGAGAGGGATATCGGCGTTGGCTGCGACCAGCTTATCCGCCAGGCGGACGTGGTCGAAGGCGATGCCATCGACATCGCCGAGCAGCGTGGACGGAACGGGGGACGGCGTTTCGATCGCCCAGATGTTCCTGAAGGAGATGTCGCGGATGGAGGGGTTGGGCTGCTCGATTTGCACCAGCGAATACCAGTCTTCGAGGCGGATATTCTCGAAGCGATAGCCGGAGGTGTGTCCAGTGGCGCCATTGGTTGCCCATATCTGCAGCAGTGCGAAGGGAATGCCGCAGGCTCCGATGCCGGCATGGATCACATCAGAATCGCGCAGAGTGAAATTGCTGCTGTTGAAGACCTTCTCGGGCCAGGCGGCACGCACGACGTTCGAGATGCTGGTCGACAGGACGCTGTTTTCGACGGTGATGTTGGTGACGTCGTGGCCGGGCGCGATCATCGCGGCGTGGTCGTACCCCTCCCAATTGCCCTGCATGGCGAAGACATCGTCGGCGGCGCGGATGAAGACGTCGCGCACCAAGGTGTCGCCGCCGCCGAGCCAATCCATGCCGTCCTGGTTAGCATTGGCGTTACTGCCCCCGATAACCTTGACGTTGTCGAAGGTGATGGAGCGCGAGTCCTTCATTTGGATCATCCAGGTGCGACTACGCACCACGCAAGTGATGCCGCTGATCGAGATATTGCGTGCGTTGTCCATGACGATGCAGTGCCAGTTGGGCTGGTGCTTCCAGCCGGTGTCATTGTTGGGGTCCTGAGGGCCGTCGTAGATGATGACGCCGCGGCCGAAGACCTTCACATTCTG
Source organism: uncultured Acidobacteriaceae bacterium (assembly GCA_964453815.1). GTDB lineage: Bacteria > Acidobacteriota > Terriglobia > Terriglobales > Acidobacteriaceae > Silvibacterium. Next base: position 32,990 of record CAYVSQ010000256.1, read on the forward strand.
CACCTGCCAGATGTTGAGGCTGCCGAAGAGGACGGCTCCCGGGGCGAGGTAGATGGTGTCTCCGGAATGAGCGTCGATGCTCTCGCGATGGACCCCGGGTGCGTAGTAGCGGATGTTTGCGGCACCAAGTTTTGGCACACCTGTCTCGGGCGGATTGGCGAAGAGGAAGAGCATCTCGGCACCGGCAAGGTGGTCGCCGGGCCGGGTGATCGTTAGTTTCGCGGGATGCGTGAGAGTGAAGGTGATGGTGGGACCCTTGAGCGTGGGCCGAATGCCGAGGCTCCAGGGCTGAACCTCGACTCCCTTGGCCCAGTAATCGTCGGAGGGTGCAGTGATTTCGATCTTCGCTTTGCCCTTGAGATCGAAGTTCAGAAAGTAGTAGTTGGCGGCAGCGTGAGCGAAGGAAGCAGAATGTCCGTCGATGGTGACGATGAAGCGATCGGTGCGGATCTCATCGGGGACGGGCGCAAGTGTGACTTTAGCGCAGGCAATCGAAACAAGTGATAGCAGGGCAACAACGGCGAATGGCTTTCGCATAAACGTTTATAGCAGGCATGGGATGACTTCCATGCCTGCCTAATGCATTCTCATTTTGCCTTGTCGTCGTGTTCCCTACGAGCCTCCAGCTCTGAAACGAATGTGCCGGTGTGGTAGACGGACGAGCTCCAGGCCGCTTTCAAGATGAAACGGGCGGAGCTGTCGCAGCCGGTAAGGTTGACAGTGAATGCCGCGCTGGCAGTTCCGCTCGCGGCGATGTCACCGAGTACGACCGGGAAGGCGCTGGGCGGCGCCACAACCGGTGAGCAGCGCTTCCCGGAAATTTGCGTGAGGCTAAAACTGCTGATCTGGGTTGTGTAGGCGGGGCCTACATCTCCGTTGGTTGCGGTCAGTGTCACAACGTGCGTGACATCTTTTTTGTCACTGACCTCCTTGTCGCTGGAGATGTGGAACCTGAGTCCGAAACCGGGCAGCTTCTTTGGATCCACGATTCCCCAGTAAGCGGGCTTGGCCTGGAGGTTCATGTCGAAGGGCAATGGATAGTCGGTGCGGGCAATCGGGAAGCCGTCGAGCCAGGTATCGTCGTCCGCAAAGCCCCAGAAAGTGACCGCGTTCAGTTTGCCGCTTAGCCGCCGGAAGGCCTCAAAGTATTTCTTGTAGAGCCAGCCCTGCTCGGCAATCAGCGCCGGCGGCACATCGAGGCCGAAGTTGGAGGTATTGTCGCCGCCGTTGTAAATGCTCATGTCGAGCTCGGTGACCTGTTGTTTGAGCTCGGGGAAATGTTCGTGGACGGTTTCGATGGCCTGAACCATCGATTCGACGGATGGGAAATTAATGGCGTTGTGCATCTCGTGCCCGACACCGTCAATCGGAATGCCACGGCTGCGCAGATCCTTCACTACGCTTACCAGGCAGGCCAGCTTGTTGGAATCCGTGGTGCTGTAGTCATTGATGAAGAGCTGCGTGCCGGCAGGAGCATACTGCTTGGCTGCCTGC
>CAYVSQ010000257.1:0-5255 GCA_964453815.1 uncultured Acidobacteriaceae bacterium
CCGAGACAGGATGGACTCCCGACGTCGTAACCCAGCGATTGTAGAAATTGAACAGGGAGACCACCAGAATCGTGTAGTAGATCGCCTCGTCGTCCCAGCCCAAATCGCGAAGACCGGCGCTGATGGGAGCCGGAGCGCGCATGACGCCTTCGGTAAAGCTCGCCAGGTGCGAATTGATTTCCGGTCGAAACGCAAACAGGTGCCAGATCTGCCACGGCTCGCGACCTGCTTATCGAGGCTTCGATCATGCTCGCATAAGGACTCGGCTGAGGATTCGCCTCTACATCGGGAAGAAAGATGGGTGCTTGCTCATTCACTTGCAAGGGAAACTCCTTGCCTCCAACGTTGTCATCTCGCGATAGCGGCTCCCAAGCGCCGCCGGTTGTACGCGCAAATCAACCCTTTGGATGAGGCGCAACGAGAGTCAATCCAGCTAGCATTCCCACGTGGAGACGAAACCGGCTTGCAGAACGAATTCGACCACACTGATGTAACCATCATTGGCGGAGGCCTCGCCGGCATGGCTGCCTCTGTGCATCTCGCTCGGGCTGGCCTGCAAGTCTTATGCATTGAGGCGGACATTGCCGGTACCCAGCCCGTCGGCGAGTCGCTCGACTGGTCCGCGCCCGATCTACTCGCGGCTCTGGGTCTGCCCATGCAGCGCCTCATCTCTGAAGGCATCGCGACTTACAAACGCCATGTGATCTTGAAGTTGGGCGATGGAGCCACCCGGCACTACATCCCCGGCGAATGGCTTGGACGTCCACCGTTTAATGTCGAGCTGCGCACGCTGCACGTCGACCGCACTCGCCTGAACGCCGAACTCCGCCAGATCGTTCTCGCTCACGGCGTTCATATTCTCCACGACAAAGTCGTCGACATCGAGACGGAAGGCAAGAGAGTCGTCGCCGTCACGACCGCGCAGGGCATACGCATTTCCTCTCCCTGGTTTATTGACGCTTCCGGCTCCTCGGCGAAATTGTTCCCTCGCACCTTCAATCTTCCTGCCCACGTTTACGGCCCCCGCAAGGTCGCCATGTGGGCCTATTTCAATGTGCCCGAGTCGACCGAGGGCACCACCCTCTACGCCTACGGCATTAAGCCGCCATACATGGAATGGGTCTGGGAAATACCCATCCACACCAATACCCTCAGCGTTGGATACGTCACGACCGGCGAAGTCATCAAAGCAAAGCGTCAGGAGGGTCACACGGTTGAGGACATCTTCCGCGCGTACCTTGCCCGATTTCCCCGCTTCAACGACTTGTTGCAGTCCGCCGGGAATATCGATCCGTCAGTAACCTCCTACCACTGCCGCGTGCATGGCCGACTGACCGGACCCAACTGGCTGGTCGCAGGAGAGGCTGCCGCCATGGTCGACCCGATGACAGCAAACGGCGTCACTGCCGCCCTCCGCCACGCGGTCGAAGGATCCGCGCTAATCATTCAATCCCGCCACCGCGAGCAAATACCGCTTCTCGCTGGTGCCATGTACAGCCGGCGCGTTCAGGATCTCGCCCGGTTCTTCAACACGGGAATCGAGAAGGTAGTCTACGACGGCCCCGTCCGAAACCACATCGGCGTCCTGACTGCCGGCGATGTCTACACCATTCCAGCCTGGAGCCTCAATTCCGTCTACACCCGCCTCCGGCCCCGGGGAGCGATCTCCACCTTACTCTTCGGCTTTGTGCTCAGCTTGTTCCGCGCGGCGGCGTCGATTCTCTACGACTTTTGCAAACAAGAGGAAGCCTCCTGCGAGGTTACGGGTTAACTATGGCCAGCGCCCCGACCGGATGCGACGAAATGTATCTCTTCAGCGAAGGCTGCGGAGATCCTATTCTCTTTCTCCACGGCATGCCCACCAGTTGTCATCTCTGGAACCGCATCATCAAAAAAATGTCCAGCCAGTTCACCTGTATCGCAGTGGACCTACCTGGACTCGGCAGAACGCCCAGGGCACCTCACGGCTTTAGAGAACTAGACACCCTCGCCGCGACCGTCGAAGCCCTTCGCAGAAAGCGCGGTATCGAAAAGTGGCACATTGTCGGGCACGACGCCGGTTGCGCCATCGCAGTCCATTACGCCCACCATTTTCCAGAGCGCGTGGGACGGCTGGCCCTTCTAACCCCATCGATCTTTCCCGAGCTCAAGCCGTTTTATCTTTTCGAGATACTCAGGAAGCCCCTTCTGGGCGAGCTGATGGCGCCCGCCGTCAACCTGCTTTTTTGGAGCCTCGTCATGCGGCGTGCGCTTGAAGAGGATCCCGACGTGAACCACGATCGGGACGAGATTGTCGGCGATTTCCACGCACCCTTTGACGGCATGTGCGGCGCATGGCGTCTTATGTCCCTGCTGCGCTGGGGCAATCCCGCCGAAGTGCTCGCCTCGATTCCGGCGTTGCTCCCTCAGCTTCTCGCTCCCACACTCATTTTTCACGGAACCAGGGATTCAGCAGTCCCGCAAGCCTTCGCCACGCGAGCCGCTGGCCTCATCCCCGACTCCGAAGTAGTCTTCCTCGATTCAGGACACTTCCTCCCCATGACCGAACCGCAAGCCATCGCCGGCGAACTCCTCCGCTTCTTCGATAGCAATTCGCATTTGGAGCCTCAGTGGGCAGCAGCTGCGGCCAACTAAATCATCTCTCCATGCGACCACAGATCTAGTGAGCGGCATAGCCGCCTAGATCTGGCATTAGGACCACATCCGAAATAGAGTGGTTGCGGAGCGCGGCAAGCTTGTTGCCGGAGAGTGCAGTCCTCGAACTGATGTTGCGCTATTCCTCTGTGGCACGTGTGTATATTTGCAAGCTGGAGGCGCGACCATTCATTTGTTGGTGCTCTGATGCTGAATGGCCCGCTTTGATCTTTAGGCATTCCGCCGCAATTGGCAACGGCTGAAACCCTCGTATTCTGAAATACCTTACAGGCACCGATTTGCATCTAACTTTGTAGCCGCACCATGGCAGGTTGGTTCTCGCTAGAATTCACCGGAGCAATTCAATCTTGGACCATTCGCCTCCCAAATCCATTCGTTCTCCTTTCAGATGAGTTTGGTGAGAAGCCGGTTTATAGGCCTGCGGCCTGCCGGCAATTCAACGGAAGCCAAAACAGCCAAGGCGCGCGTTCTTGTCGTGGATGACGAAAAGATGGTCGCCGACACGACTAGTGAAATTCTTGATGGGGCCGGCTTCGATGCAAAAGCCGCCTGTGATGGCCGGACGGCACTGGAGATTGCTGTATGATTTCGTCCCGACTGTGCTGACCGAATGTACTGATGCCACGAATGAACGGAGTAGAACTCGCGATCGCTATTACTAAATTACTGCCCGCTATACGAATTGTCCTCATCTCCGGACAGGCCGGCATATCTGAAATCGTTCTTCAAGGCCGCAATCAAGGATACGATTTTGAGCTTGTCGCTAAACCCGTCCACCCAATGAAGCTGATCGAGCAATTGAAAACTCAAGAAGGCCGATGATCCGACAAGGCGATTCTGCTCCACCACCCCTAAATAGGCGCTGTTCAAATTGCCGCCTGGTTCCAAGGCTGCCCGCCGCTTGGTTCCGGACGGATTTCGCCATATTTGTCGACAACGCGGAAGTTACCGGTCGCGCGATTTTTGAAGCGCAGCTTCCGGCTAATCCGTGATTCGGCCACGATCTGGCCTGAGCACGTCTTGACAGACTTAGGCATGAAATCTCTCTGCACCGCGAGCTTTTGCTTTGGCCGCCTCTTCTTCTCGATTCCTTGGGTGCGCAGTCGTTTCGAGCGAGTGGAGAAGGCGTGCCGAGACCCCGGCTACCTCTTCGACAGCAGTCAGGAAAGCCTCTTCATTTGCCTTCGACGGTTTGTTAAAGCCGCTGATCTTCCTCACGTACTGCAGCGATGCGGCTCGAATCTCCTCGTCGGTCACGGGAGGGTCGAAGTTGAAAAGCATTTTGATATTCCGGCACATTTTCCTGGACCTCAAACCGCTTGAACTTGCGAGTTGCTTGAAAGTTTAGCTCAACACCTTATCTGAACGGAGTCGCTTTCATAGGAGTGGTCATTCGTCTTACATGCATCACTCCTCGGCCAACTGAGTTAGGATGAGAAGTCGCTGAGGTTGCTCGCATGATCATCGGAGTACCGAAGGAAGTCAAAGACCACGAGAGCCGGGTCGGCATTACACCCGCCGGAGTCAAGTCCCTCACCGAAGCCGGACACAAAGTCCTTCTTGAGACCCGGGCCGGAGAGATCTCTGCCCTCACCGACGACGAATACCAGGCTGCCGGCGCCGAAATCGTCGGCTCGGCGCACAGCGTCTGGGGTCTGGCCGACATGATCGTCAAGGTCAAGGAGCCCGTTGAGAAGGAATACGCCTTCTTCCGCGACGGTCTGGTGCTCTTTACCTATCTGCACCTCGCGCCTCTGCCTGAGCTCACCGAGGAACTCCTAGCGATGAAGGTCACCGGCATTGCCTATGAGACCATCCGTGACCGCGCCGGAACACTGCCGTTGCTCACGCCCATGTCCGAGGTCGCCGGAAGAATGTCTGTGCAGGTTGGCGCCTCCTACCTTGAGATGGAATACGGCGGTCGCGGCGTCCTCCTCGGCGGCGTACCAGGCGTGCCTCCCGCCAACGTATGCATCATAGGCGGCGGCATCGTCGGCACCAACGCTGCAAAAATCGCGGTTGGCATGGGCGCGAAAGTCACCATCGTCGACCTCAATCTGAACCGTCTGCGCGAACTCGATGACATCTTCAACGGCAAGCTCTTCACGCTGGCCTCGAACTCTTACAATGTCGCTCGCGCCACGCAGGAGGCCGACCTTGTCATCGGCGGAGTTCTTATACCCGGAGCAGCGGCTCCAAAGATTGTGACCAGGGAGATGGTCTTCAGGATGAAGCGGGGTGCGGTGATCGTCGACGTCGCCATCGACCAGGGCGGATGCGTCGAGACTGCCCGGCCCACCACCCACAGTGATCCCTCGTACCTGGTGAATGGCGTCGTCCACTACTGCGTGACGAATATGCCGGCGGCTGTGCCTTATACCTCCACCCACGCCCTCACAAACGCGACCTTTCCCTATGTGCTGAAGCTGGCGCAAAATGGATTGAAGGCCGCAATCCTTCAGGACGACGGCATCCGCGACGGAGTAAACACCTATAACGGCACCCTAACCTGCGAACCAGTCGCCGCTTCTCAGAAAAAGCCCTGGGCGGCGATTCGCGAACTACTCGTGTAGATTCCGGGCAAAGAAATAGCTCTACTG
>CAYVSQ010000258.1:0-4892 GCA_964453815.1 uncultured Acidobacteriaceae bacterium
GCGCAGGCTCGCGGCTGGACGACGAACTACGCTTTCATCTCGAGCAGCAGATTGCCGAGAATATCGCGGCGGGTATGAGCGGGGAAGAAGCGCGACACGCGGCACTGCGGAAGTTTGGGAATCCGGCGGCGCTGCGCGACCAGGCGCGGGAGTCGTGGAACTGGAGCGGTATGGAGTCGGTACTGCGCGATGCGCGGATCGGTGTGCGGGCGTTGTTGCGAGCGCCCGGGTTCGCGCTGACGGCCATCGGGATCATGGCGCTGGGCATTGGGGCGAATGTGGCGCTGTTCACGGTGGTGCGATCAGTGCTGCTGAAGCCGCTTCCTTTTCCAGATCCAGACCGGCTGATTACGGTTTACGAGAATGTCCACGACAAGGAGCACACGGGCTTTCGGGCTTATCTTCCGATAGCCGCGGGCAGCTTCGAGGAGTGGCAAAAAGTGGCCGGACCGGGCGTGGCAGAGCTGGCGCTCGTGTCGCCGTGGCAGGGCTACAACGTGTCGGCGGAGGGAGGGAAGCTTCCGGAAAAGGTCGAGGCGGGCATGTGCTCGTGGAACCTTTTCAGCTTGCTCGGGGTCGAGCCAATACTTGGCCGCGGTTTTACGGCGGCGGATGACAAGCCTGACGCGGAGGCGGCCGTCATTCTGTCTGCGGCGTTCTGGAAGCGGCGCTATGGCAGTGATCCGAAGGTGATCGGTCAGAAGATCTGGCTGGATGCGAAACCGTACACGATTATCGGAGTGCTGCCGTCGTGGTTTACGTATTCGAGTGCCTTTGGGGGCAACACGGTGAAGATCTGGACGGCAGTGGGGCATGAGGCTCCGCCATGGCTGATGCAGACGTTTGAGGATCATGAGTTCCTGGCAGTGGCAAGGCTGGCGCAGGGGGGCACGCAGTCGGCTCTGATCAGCCAACTCGACACGGTGCAGAAACGGATCAAGGCCAGTCATCCCGGGCCGGCGGTGCGTGAAGGAGTCGTCGGGCGGCCGATGCTGGATGACGTAGTGGAGGATTACAAGACGCCGCTCTATACGCTGCTGGCAGCGACGGGATGTGTCCTGTTCATTGCGTGCCTCAACGTTGCGAGTCTACTGGTGGCGCGCACGGCGGCGCGTGGCAAGGAGATGGCGATCCGCGCGGCGCTGGGCGGAGGACGGCTGAGGCTATTGCGCGAGCGGCTGACCGAGAGCCTGCTACTTTCTGCCGCTGGAGGAGCAGCGGGGCTGGTACTGGCATGGGGCGCTGTGGAGTGGCTGACCCACACGCGGCAGGATATGAATCGTGTCGAGGCGATTCATATCGACGGCGTGGTGATTGCTTTCACTGTAGGCGCGATCCTTCTGTGCGCGGCCTTCTCGGGGATGATTTCTGCCATGGGACCGGATAGCAGGCGCATTCTGGGCGCACTGCAAGAATCTTCGCGTGCGCACGGCGGCGGACAGAGCCGGGCACAATTACGTAAAGCAATGCTAGTGGTGGAGGTGGGCGTTACAGTGGTTCTGCTGGTGGGCGCCGGGCTACTGTTGAAGAGTTATCAACGACTGAGGACGACGGATCTGGGGATTCCCGTCGACAACGTACTTACGATGCGCCTGAGCCTGCCGGATGCGCGGTACAAAGACGATACAAAGCGAGTGGCGTTCTTTGAGCAGCTCATAGAGGGCGTGCGAGCGCTGCCCGGAGTGAAGAGCGCGGGGCTCGTGAGCACGGTGCCCGGGCAGGGCTATGGCGGCGACGAACTGGTGAGTGTAGTGGAGCATCCTGCGCTGCCGAAGGGAGTGGGGCTCGACCTGATGCATCGCGGTGCGGATCCGGGATATTTTCAGGCCGCTGGTATTCCTTTGCTGAAGGGACGGGCGTTTGCGGCGAACGAGCGGCTGGATCGCGGGAATGTCGTGGTCATCAGCGCGGCGGCGGCGAAGCTTTGTTTTCCGGGCGGCGAGGATCCGATCGGAAAGCACCTAAAAATAGATATCGATGGCCACGTATACCAAGTAGTCGGTGTGGTGGGAGATACGCGGTGGCTGATCTCACAGCCAGCGAATCCGACAATGTATATGCCGCTCTACGGCAACGACTACAGCAATGCGACCATCATGGTTCGCTCGGACCACGACGTGAATACACTCGCGATGCCGATCGAGAAACTGATCGGCCGGCTCGATGCAGACTTGCCAGTGTCAAACGTGGTGACATTGCGCGAGACAATTGGCCGGTCGACCGCGAGCTCACAATTCGACTCACTCCTGGTTCTGGCGTTCGCCGTAACCGCGCTAGTTCTGGCCGCAGCCGGCCTCTATGGCGTGCTCGCTTATCTCATAACCCAGCGCACAACAGAGATCGGCATCCGCATCGCCTTGGGGGCGCGGCGGGAGCAAGTTGCGCGGCTGATACTCGGGGACGGGCTGCGACCCGCGCTGTACGGGCTGGTTCTGGGGCTGGGAGCAAGCGCGCTGGTGACGAGGCTGCTCGCCTCCATGCTCTACCAGACGCAGGCACTCGATCCCTGGATATTCCTCCTGGTAAGCCTTTTACTGCTGCTCGTAGCCTCGATCGCGTGTCTACTGCCCGCTTGGCGGGCGTCGCGGCTCGATCCAATGCAGGCCTTGCGGGCAGAATAAATTTCGCCTTGACGGAACTAGCCTTCGATGAAGCCCGGTATGGGGTTGGCAATTGCCCGGAAACCCGGAAATTTGACAGTGTTTTCACCACCATCTTCCGGTGTTTAATTGACACGCCAACAAAGGGGCTCTATAGTTTAAAGGTAGGTTAGCGCGGTTTTCACGCGTGAACCTGTGATCGCAAGTTCCTACAAAATTCCTGCCTGCCGGATGCTCCAAAATGGAGGCCGACGTTGTGCGCACCAGGCATACTGGCCACCCGCATCGTCTCCTCTCGGAACCTCCTGCCTGAAAGGGACGAAAGGGAAACAGCGATCCCCGAATCTTCGCGGATCAGCCCTGAATCTAAGCTACCGGCGAGGAAATCTGCAGCGTTGAAGCCGATCGTGCGGTCTGACCGGCCATTCCTGAAGTCTGCAGGGCGGAATTGCGGGACCGCCGACCGAAAATCCCGGAGCTGGCAGTTATGGCAGACGTCCTTAATCCTGAACAAATCGAGAGCACTCCTCTGAACACCGAACTGGAAACCCCTACATTGGAAGCCGCGACGGATCACGCTGATTCGTCCATCGAAATCACCCACAACCCGGAATCCCATTCCGCTGAAACGACCGAGGCCGTTGCCACAGTTCCTCCTGAGACGGCAGACACCCATTCGACCGACGACCTCGATTTCGGAAGTATGGAAGACTTTGCCGCGGCGCTCGAATCCTTCGACCGCGAACAGGCCGCAGAAGCGGCGGCGCAGGCCTTTGACGATACGACGATCGTGTCTGGAACCGTGATCAAGCTCACGGACAAGCATGTAGTTGTCGACGTTGGTTTGAAGTCCGAGGGACTCATTCCCTTGGAGCAGGTCCTCGACCACACCGGTCAGCCTAAGCTGAAGGCGGGCGATCCGGTAGAGGTTGTGATCGAGCGCGAAGAGGCCGAGGGCGGCTACGTTCTGAGCTATGACAAGGCTCAGCGCCATCGCGTATGGGACATCATCGAGAAGGCTGCCAACGACAAGACTCCGGTCACCGGGATGGTTCTCGGCCGCGTCAAGGGCGGATTGACGGTCGATATCGGTATCAAGGCATTCCTGCCCGGCTCACAGCTGGAGATTCGCCCGGTCCGTAATCTCGATGCTTACATCGGCCAGCCGATTGAAGTTCGCGTCATCAAGCTCAACAAGAAGCGCGGCAATGTGGTCATCTCCCGCAAGGAGATCCTCGAGGAAGAGCAGAATGCCAAGCGCTCGCAAACCCTTGAGCACCTGGAAGAGGGCAGCATCCTGACCGGCACGGTCAAGAATCTGACCGACTACGGCGCGTTCGTAGATCTCGGCGGCATCGACGGTCTGCTTCACATAACCGATATGTCATGGGGCCGTCTCACTCATCCCCGTGACCTGGTCAATGTTGGCGACGAGATCCAGGTGAAGGTTCTCAAGTTCGATCGCGAGAAGCAGCGCGTTTCCCTGGGGTTCAAGCAACTCACGCCTGATCCGTGGCTGGACGCAGTCGAGCGCTACCCGGTTGGAGCGCGCGTGCGTGGCCGAGTGCTGAGTGTGACCGACTACGGCTCGTTCGTCGAGTTGGAGCAGGGCATTGAAGGCCTGGTGCATGTCTCTGAGATGACCTGGTCGAAGCGCATGAAGCATCCCTCGAAGCTGGTGAAGCCCGGCGACGAAGTCGAGACTGTCGTGCTCAGCGTGAATCCGACGGACCGCCGTATCTCGCTCGGGATGAAGCAATTGCTCGAGAATCCTTGGGAGCACCTCGTTGCCCGCTATCCGACCGGAACCAACGTCGAAGGCCGCGTTCGCAACCTGACCGACTTCGGCGCATTCATCGAGATCGAGGACGGCATCGACGGCCTTGTTCACGTGAGCAACTTGAGCTGGACCAAGCGTGTCAAGCATCCTTCTGAAGTGCTGAAGAAGGGCGAGAAGGTCAAGGCCGTGGTGCTGGGCGTTGAGCCCGAAAACCGCCGTCTGTCACTCGGCATCAAGCAGCTGCAGCCCGATGTCTGGGATACGTTCTTCGCGCAGCATCGCGTGGGCGACGTGGTCCATGGCAAGGTGCTGCGGACGGCGCAGTTTGGCGCGTTCGTCGAGATTGCTGAGGGTGTCGAGGGTTTGTGTCACGTGTCGGAAGCAACTGATGGACATGGAGCGCCCTCCAAGCTCGAACAGGGCCAGGAGCACGACTTCAAGATCATCAAAATGAATCAAGAGGAGAAAAAGGTGGGCTTGAGCCTGCGTGCGGTCGGCGAAGAAGCCAGTCG
>CAYVSQ010000259.1:0-3962 GCA_964453815.1 uncultured Acidobacteriaceae bacterium
CGTTCGTACTCCAAAACAAACCTCGTCCGCTCCTCCACTACACTGCTCGCTTTCCAGGGCATGTTCTGGTTCTACATACCCTCGCTGCAGTGTCAGGGATCTTCCCGGTCTGTTCTGTCAGCTATCTCTCCGGTCTGTACCGCGTCCTACTCAAGCCAACAGCAGGCTTGAGTAGGCCACCCTCGAGTCTTTCGGTTTTGCGCAAAGCGCGTGTGCCTGGACGGCCAGTCCTATACGCCGATGACGGCGCAAAGCTCCTTGACGGCTTCGGCGCTCTTTTTCAGGGCGGCGTCTTCTTCTGGAGTGAGCTTGATCTCGATGATCTGTTCGAGGCCGCGGGAGCCGAGTTTGCACGGGACTCCGATGTAGTAGCCGGTAATGCCGTACTCGCCTTCGAGGTAGACGGCGCAGGGCACGATCTTTTTCTTGTCTTTGAGGATGGCTTCGACCATCTCCACTGCGGCGGCCGATGGCGCGTAGTAGGCGCTGCCGGTCTTGAGGTGCTTGACGATCTCGGCTCCTCCATCGCGGGTGCGCTGCACGATGGCGTCGAGGCGCGATTTCTCGATGAGCTCGGTGATGGGGATGCCAGCGACGGTGGAGTAGCGCGGGAGGGGCACCATGGTGTCTCCGTGGCCGCCGAGGACGAAGGCGGTGACGTTTTCGACGGAGACGTTGAGCTCCTCAGCGATGAAGGTGCGGAAGCGGGCCGAGTCGAGGATGCCGGCCATGCCGATGACGCGCTCGCGGTTAAATTTCGCCTGGCGGTAAGCGGCCTGAGCCATCGCATCAAGCGGATTCGACACGATGATGAGGATGGTGTCCGGCGAATTGGCGATGACCTTGCCGACGACGTCGGACATGATCTTGTAGTTGGTGTGCAGGAGGTCGTCGCGGCTCATGCCGGGCTTGCGCGGGATACCGGCGGTGATGACGACGATGTCGGAATTGGCTGTGTCGGCGTAGTCGTTGGTGCCGACGATGTGACAGTCGCGCTTCTCAATGGGCATGGCCTCAAGCAGGTCGAGACCTTTGCCTTGGGGGACGCCTTCAACGACATCGACGAGGACGACGTCGGCGAGCTCCTTGGCAGCAATCCAGTGGGCGGCGGTGGCTCCTACGTTGCCGGCTCCTACGATGGTGACTTTCTTACGCATAGTTCTCCTTCTTCAAATACAGCCATTAGACATTAGGGACTAGCATTAGCGCGCCGAAGGCGCCGTTGTCTGGACGGCCAGTCCCATGTTCTCAATCATGCGGGTGGCGAACTCGCTGGTCTTCACTTTTGTCGCGCCCTGCATCTGGCGCTCGAAATCGTAGGTGACGACTTTTTGCTGGATGGTCTTCTCCATCGACGACTCGATGAGGCGCGCGGCCTCTTTCCAGCCAAGGAATTCGAAGAGCATGACACCGGAGAGGATGACCGATCCGGGATTGATGACGTCTTTGTCGGCGTACTTGGGCGCGGTGCCGTGCGTGGCTTCGAAGACGGCGTATCCATCGCCGATGTTGGCGCCAGGGGCGATGCCGAGGCCTCCCACCTGCGCGGCGCAAGCATCGGAGATGTAGTCGCCGTTGAGGTTGGGGCAGGCCAGAATCGAGTACTCCTCAGGACGGATGATGACCTGCTGAAAGATGGAGTCGGCGATGCGGTCGTTGATGAGGACTTTCTTCTTCCACTGTCCGTTGCCGTGCGATTTGCCGATCGAGTCGAGGACCTGGCGGACCTCGGCGTAGAGCGCGTTGCGGAATTCATCGTTGCCGAATTCGAGGCCCGGCTCGATGAGGGCGGCGTTTTCTTCGATGGTGAGCTTGGGGTTGGCTTCGACATTGCCGAGGATCCAGCTTTCGCGCTCAGTGACGACGTGGTCGCGGAATTCTTCGACGACGAGCTCGTATCCCCACTCGCGGAACGCGCCTTCGGTGAACTTCTGGATGTTGCCCTTGTGCACGAGGGTGACGGACTTGCGGCCGTATTCGAGCGCGTACTCGATGGCCCGGCGGACGAGGCGTTTGGTTCCGGTGATCGAGATAGGCTTGATGCCGATGCCGGAATCGGTGCGGACTTTTTTCTTGCCGCCCTTGAGCATGTCATCGTTCAGAAACCTGATGAGCTTCTCCGCTTCGGGTGTTCCTTCGCGGAACTCGATGCCGGCGTAGACGTCCTCGGTGTTCTCGCGGAAGATCACGACGTCGAGTTTTTCCGGATGCTTCACAGGGCTGGGCACACCGGCGTAGTACTTCACGGGGCGGATGCAGGAATAGAGGTCGAGGATCTGGCGCAGGGCGACGTTGAGCGAGCGGATGCCTCCGCCGACGGGCGTGGTGAGCGGACCCTTGATGGAGACGCGGAGATCGCGGGCGGCGTTCACACTGTCATCGGGGAGCCAGGTTTTGAATTCGCGGAAGGCCTTTTCGCCCGCATAAATTTCGAACCATTTGACGGAGCGCTTGCCTCTGTATGCTTTCTCGACGGCGGCGTCGAAGACTCGTTGGGAGGCGCGCCAGATATCGCGGCCAGTGCCGTCGCCTTCGATGAAGGGAATGATGGGATGGTCGGGAATGTTGAACTTTCCGTCGGCATACTGAATCGGCTCGCCGCCAGTGGGCAGCGGCAGTCCGTTATAGCTCGTCTGCATGTAGGTGGATGTCCTTCGATGAATGCGGGATTAGGCTAACATCCAAACTTATCATCCGCTGAAGACCAGTGGCAACGCGGACTGGCCGTCCAGTCACACACCGCTTCGCGGCCAATTCACTCCTGGCATGTACAGCATATGATTTGGATATGCTCTTTCGTTCTGTTGGACGTGTTGTGAAATTGTTGGCCCTGATGTTCGGGGCGTGGTGCTCTATGGGGTTCGCGCAAACACAGCAGCCGGTGCGGGTAGTGATTGTAGGTCTTGAGCACGGACACGTATCTGGGTTTCTGCATGCGTTTCCTGAGCAGCATGATGTGGAACTCGTCGGGATTGTCGATGCTGACGCGGCGCTGCGGGCGAAGTATGAGCAGGAGTTTCATCTGGATCATGCGCTGTTCTTTTCGCGGCTTGAGGATGCGATCGCTGCCGCGCATCCGAAGGCTCTACTGGTGTACACGCCGATTGGAGAGCATCGCAAGGTGATTGAAGCAGCTGCCGCGCAGGGGCTGGACGTGATGGTGGAGAAGCCGCTGACGTTGTCGCTCGATGACGCGCTGGCGATTCGCAAGGCGGCAAGAGAAAACCATGTTCAGGTGCTCGTGAATTACGAGACTACGTGGTACTCGAGCAATCGCGCTGTCTATGACATGGTGGCGCAGGGCAAGCTGGGCGATCTGCGCAAGGTAGTCGTGCATGATGGCCATCAGGGACCGGAGGAGATCAACGTGGAGCCGGAATTTTTGAAGTGGCTGACCGATCCAGCGGAAAATGGCGCGGGCGCGCTCTACGACTTTGGCTGCTATGGAGCCGACCTGATGACGTGGCTGATGCACGGCGAGGTTCCCCTGAGCGTGACAGCCGTGGCGCAGACGGATAAACCGGAGAAGTATCCGCGCGTGGATGATGATGCGACGATCGTGCTGGGCTATCCGCATATGCAGGCAGTGCTGATGCCTTCATGGAACTGGCCGTTTGCCCGGAAGGATATGGAGGTCTATGGCACGAAGGGGTACGCGAACGCGGTGAACCCAACCCAGGTGCGGACTAGATTTAGCGATCAGGCTCCGGATGAGACATCAACCGCTCCGGTACTCGCGTCTCCCGAGGATACTTCCCTGCACTACCTGGCGGCGGTGGTGCGAGGAGAGCTGAAACCTCAGGGCGATCTGACGGCGTTGGATACGAATGTTGTCGTAATGCAGATTCTAGATGCTGCGAGAGAGTCTGCGCGGACCCGGAAGACCGTAGAGTTGAAGCCGCTGCCGCAGTGAATTCCGGAAGAAAATGCCCACATGTAAAAGGCTTAAGAATGTTAAACTT
>CAYVSQ010000260.1:0-3419 GCA_964453815.1 uncultured Acidobacteriaceae bacterium
TCCCAGGATGCGGCGGCTTACCTGCAAACAAACGTTTCTCTACTTTCATTGTTAGTCAATGTCAGCCAGGGAATACAGCCAGATGCCAGCGGCGCAGTTGCGCCGGACGAGCAGGGAAAGCAGCGCCGGACCCTTCTCGACACAGAATGGTCGCAATTCCTTAAGGGCACGCTCTCCGGTGTACCCAGTTCAATTCAATCGTGGCCGCTGGACAGCGCCGTTTGGCGGTTCACGCCAAGCACGCACAACCTGGCAACTTCCCGTATTCTTTCTGGACCGGCGGAAAGGTCCGGCCCTGCAAACAATGGTCGATGCTATTTACGACAAAGTCGGCGCGATCTACATCTGCGGCGGCAAGTACGCCGCCTACCACAAGGTTTCCAAACCATAGCGTTCCACCCAGTTCTGGTGGTCAATTGCACATTGGTCGCAGGCGCTAGCGCTGCAGGTCGAGAAAGCCTTGTGAAGGGAGACCGAAGGCATTCGCTACGCGATTGCAGAGGCCCATCATCGCCGCTACATGGACAGCTTCGGCAATCTGCTCGTCCTGCCAGCCCAGATCGCGCAGTTGCTGCACATCTTCCTTTGTAGTTTTGAAAGACTCGCCGTTCACCTTCCCCACGTAAAGGAGTAATTGGTGCTCTGCATCGCTGAGCACGGCGTCGTCAACGTCGCCGGCGATGATCTTATCTGCCACTTCTTTAGGCGCTCCATGAACCAGTAGAAAGAACCCGTGGCTGTCAAGGCAGTACGGGCACGAATTCAGCTTCGAGATGTAAGCCGAGATCATCTCTTTCTGCTGCCGCGTGAGATAGCCGTCGGCGAAGAGCAGAGTGGAGGATATATCGATCATCTGCCGCACAAATGCGGGGTTTGTCCCAAAGCATTTCAGAATGCCCGGTACATCCTGGCGTCCCATCTGGTCGCGGAAGTATTGGTAAGCTTCGGCTGTCTCGCCGACGGCTTCTCCTTCGTCGATGAGGGGGATTTTGGTTTCGACGTGGGCGACCGGAGTGGGCCGCAATTCCGCGAGCAGTGTGTATTCAGGGCGGGTCATGCGCTCTGCTCTCCTTGAATATTCGAGAACGGCTTTTCCCATCCTGGCTGGGTGTAGCCAACGGTTACGACTCGATTCGCCATATCTCTGTAGATATGATCTTGCTCCGGGGCCCAGGTAGCAAGCCCATCGACGTAGCGGTTATACATGCAGAAAGCGGCGGCAATCAAAACCGTATCGTGAATTTCGAGGTCGCTGGCTCCGAGCGCACGCGCGCGGTCTGCGTCTTCCTGCCTCACCAGCTTTCCGTTTTGTTGCGCCTTGGCGGCAATCGCGAGAAGGGCCTTTAGCTTTTCTGAAATCGCGGCGTGGCCAGGATCTCGTTTGGCCAGATCTACCAGGGCGTCATCGCCATTGAGATACGCAGCCGCGGTATATCCATGAACAGTTTGGCAGTAGTGACAATCATTGAGCGCGGAAACATAGGTTGCAATCAGTTCGCGCTCGCCCGGTGTGAGCGTGTTTGTAGAACGCAAGAGGATTTCCGCGAGCTGACGCAGGGGCTTTGCCGTCTCGGGACGGAAGACCATTGGACCGCGAATTCCCGGAACACCTGGCTCGAATGGAATATGTGGCATAAGTCACTCCAGCTGAAATGCGCGCGGGCCTCCCGATCCGAAGACGCCGCCCGCAGTTGAAACCATTTGGCCGAAGCTTGAGGAGTAGACCGGCCTCAAGTGAAATTGCTGTGTGCCTCTCCGTGAAAATGAATGGAGCATTGTAGTGACACTAAAGCCGGTGCGTGTAAAAGTCTTGCAGCCAAAGGTGGGGTTGCGAATCGCCCAAAGGGTTTAGTGGAGCGGGTGACAGGAGTAGGCCGATCTCGATCTAGTCGCTACCTTTATCTGGAATGTCGCGGTTGTCATTAGGGTCAACGGGCGTGGCGATCCGAGCGGTCTGGTCATGTAGGCTGAGCCAGTGGCTGGCCATCTCCTGCACGTAGGAAAGCGGCATCCCGTAGGCCCAATGGGCCGTGTCTGCCTCGCTGGGTAGGCACCCTGCAACGAGATTCGCGTCGAGGCTGCCGAGCCGCGTAGTGTCTCCAGTCTTTGGAGTCGTGGGATTCATCGCAGACGTCCTCTTTCTCCGACCGCGGGGCAGCGCTTGCGGTGTTGATCTGTTTAAAAGGATGATGGCATGCCTTGCGGACAGATTCAGTCCGCAAGATGTGGCATGCTTGAAAGCATGTTGGAAACCTCGGCCAGGTTGCTTCGCCTGCTCTCTCTTTTTCAGGCGCGACGCTATTGGTCGGGCGCAGAGTTGGTGGAACGGCTCGAAGTAACCTCGCGAACGCTGCGCCGCGATGTGGACCGGCTGCGCCATCTGGGCTATCCCGTGCATTCCACCTCCGGCACGTCGGGCGGCTATCAGCTCGGGGCCGGGGCAACGCTGCCTCCGCTGCTACTGGATGATGAGGAGGCGATTGCGGTCGCAGTGGGATTGCGTACCTCAGCCAGCGGCAGCGTGACCGGCATTGAGGAATCTTCTGTACGCGCGCTGGCCAAGCTGGAACAGGTGCTGCCTTCGCGCCTGCGGCGGCGGATTTCGGCGCTTCATTCGTTCATTGTGCCCGTAGCGAATTCGGGTCCTACGGTCCAGGCTGCAACGCTGTCCCTAATCGCCGGTGCATGTCGCGACAATGACGGGCTGCGCTTCGGCTATCGCGGCAACAACGGAGTGCCGGGCGAGCGCATAGTTGAGCCGCATCGCCTAGTGAGTTCCGGACGCCGCTGGTATCTGGTTGCCTGGGACGCGCACCGCAAGGACTGGCGGACCTTCCGCGTGGATCGCATCGACAGACCGGCCCTATCCGGCCTGCGATTCAGCGCGCGAAAGCTCCCTGCGGAAGACATCGCGGCTTATGTCTCGCGCGGTGTGTCATACGACCAGTATCCACACCGTGCGCGAGTGATTTTGCACGCTCCGGTCGCGCGCATCGCCGAATTGGTCCCGTCGACAGCTGGAACCCTCGAAGCAATCGACGATCACAGCTGCCTGCTGCATATCGGATCCTATTCGATCGAAATGCTGGCCGGATACCTCGGTATGTTCGGCGTGGACTTCGAAGTCAGCGACCCGCCTGAGCTGGTCGAACAGATTCGTCGCATGTCAGAGCGCTTCAAGCGGGCCGCGAACTCGCCGACGCGTTGAGTTCACCAGCCTCCGTCATTCGTTCCGCAGCGCCTGAATCGGCTGAATGGAGGCAGCGCGCAGCGCAGGCAGAAATGCGGCCAGCATTCCCACGATGAGCAGCGACAGAACCGAGAGCGTAAGCGACTCGACGACTCCCGAGCCAAATGCCGCGAAGGACTGCCGCAGAAGTCGGTTGGCAACCAGCGAAAGGATGGCGCCGATGACGAGC
>CAYVSQ010000261.1:0-3956 GCA_964453815.1 uncultured Acidobacteriaceae bacterium
CCCAGCAATCTGCCATACTAGATGTAGAGATGAAAAAGAGCCTCGGCCAGCAGCCGAGCTTTTCCTTTTAAGTCCATAACTCATCCAGAAAGAATGCAGCGCCAGTAAAAGCTATAAAATCAATACTTTACCGGAACCAGACACATCAAACCTGCGGATCGGGAGACTTTCCTCCTCCCCTGACAGGCAGGTCCACCACTAACCCTTTTTTATTGAATACTTTGCACGAAACCAACGGGGGGGGTACACCAGCATACTGATGCGAGCCCGTTAGTCGCACGCTTTCTGACTCGGGCTAGCAGGCGGCCCCAGTATAGCCGCGAGCGACGGATCGAAAATTCAGGAGGCGGTCTTCAACGTCCGCCCGGATGTTTCTGGTTCAGGTTCGTCGGCCTCTGGAGACCGACCCGCGGCGGTAATTACCTGGCGAGTCGCGAAGGCGAGAAGTGCCGCCAGCAGCAGGCAATCAATTGCGAGTTGCCCGACGTGGACGTTCGGATCGTTCTGCCACTTCCGCTCGAAGATGGGGAGAATAAACCAGAACGTCAAAACGCCGCCGATCAGCGGAATCTTGGTTTTCAGGCTCTTTTGGGACAAGGCGAAACATAGCGGAACAGCCAGAAAGACATAATCGTAGCTGAGGTGCTGAACAAAGAAGAGGCTGGCGATGGAGATCAGCGTGAATTCAGCAGCACGAGAAAGCTGAAAGCGGCTCAGTAGGAACGCATACGCGGCACTTCCGAATAGTCCAAGAGCATAAGCGCACTGCCGCGCATGAATGGCAGCAACGTGAGATCTGAGAGCCTGCTCAGTCAGGGTCATCAGATCCGCGAAGCCTGGGCTGATGGAGGTCGGGCTGGCGGACACCGCGAATGGTTCGACCGCGAGTCTGAGAAGCGGCGTCCTGACAAACAGCCAGACGCCCAATAGTCCCACAACCGGAACTACAGCAGCATAAAGGAGGAAGCGTAGCCGTCCGCGAAAGAGAAAGAGCAAAGCAGCCACAGGTGAGAAGCTGTACTTGGCTAAGCTAAACCCGAACGACAAGCCGGCTACCACCGTCGAAGTAGCCAGATATGCACCCGTCAGGAAGAAGAGCTCGAAAAATGACATCTGCCCAACTTCCAGCACGACGCGGAAGGGTGAGCTCATCCAAAGGAGACAGAGCGCTACTACTGTCTGAAAGCGATCCAGGTTAAAAAGTCGCCTGAGCATGAGGATGCAGACAACAGATAGGCAAATACTGCTCGCCGTCCAGAGAATCTCTGCAGATTCGAAGCTGAGGAAACCTAAGGGCAGAAGGATCAGATAGAGCAGATGAAGATAATTGGGCGTGACCAAATGGGCAAAGTGGTACTGAGTTTGTCCGAGCGCCTGCTGCCACGGATCGATATGTCGCCAGACCAGAAGGGTTCCCATCCACTGGAGATCATGGCAGCGGTACTCAATGGCGTGACGGATGCCTGTGGCAAGCGAGATAAGCGCAGCAATGCTAAGCAAAACAAGGGCTATGAGTCGGATCGATCTAAATTCCCAAGCCTTGCGCATGTAACTTCTGTATCTCCATAAGGAACCAGCAGCCCCCGTCATTGCGTGTAGGGCAGCAGAATAGCACACGGGAAAAGTTGTAGAGCCGGGATGTTATTGAGTCACATCTTTGGCCATTGTTGTGTCAGCACTGGGACAGACACATCGAATATCACCCTGCAGCAACCCAGCGCGATATGGGAAAATAGCGAAGATGGCAACGGTCGACATCATCATCCCTGCATTCAACGCTGCTAAATACTTGCCGCCCGCCCTTGAGAGCGTCTCTTCACAGACGTTTGATGACTGGCGGATTTTACTGGTAGACGATGGCAGCACAGATAACACTGCAGAAGTAGTTGCCCCGTTTCTGGAGCGCTTCGGTTCCAGGATGACATACATCAAGCAGAATAATCGTGGGCTGCCCGCAGCAAGAAACACTGCCATTCGTGCCTCAACGGCCGAATTCCTTGCCCTGCTCGATGCCGATGATGTGTGGTTGCCTTGCCGGCTCTCAGAGTCGGTGAAGATATTGAGGGAGCGCCCGCAAGCTGGCCTGGCCTATGGCCTGATCACAAGCATCGACCAGCATGGCCGTCCCGGAGCAACGTTCCAGGGAAATCCAAGATATGCCGAGGGGCATATCGCGTCGCACATTTACATGCGAAAGGTCGATTTACCCTGTCCCACAGTTACCTTCCGCAGGCGATGCCTCGATGAGGTCGGTCTCTTTGACGAGACGATGCGCGCTACAGAAGACCGCGATCTCTGGCTAAGGATCGCCTTGCGTTACGAAGTTGCGTTTGTCCCCAAGGTCCTCGCCTACTATCGCGTTTCTCCGAACTCTATGTCCACGGATCCACAGCGGATGCTTCAGGCGCAACTGCAGTTCATTCGCAAGCATTACGGCTCTGAAGGTTGCGGCCTGCGTCCCCGCCAGATCGCCTGGGCCCGGATTTATAAACAACGAGCGGAAGCCCTCAAAATGTTGAACCGTCCGTGGGCTGCGTTCGTGAGCTCCTTGCGAGCTCTGGCTCTCTATCCCCTGGACCCGGACAACTCCAGAACTGCAGGATCGCTATTCTTGCATTGGATTGGAAAACGCAGTTAGGCCTTGCTTCCACGGTCATGAAAGTACCGGAACCCGCCCCACATGCCTGTCACAAGAATTGCTGCACCCAGAGACTTCATCGCTGCAGAAACATGCGAAGCTCCATGAGAAGGACTCGGTTCAAGCTGCGAGGAACTCTTGTCGATTGCTTTGGTGCGTGAAAAATCCCCGTATCCATACTCATGCCAGGTTTCGTCCTTCAGGTGTGGATCTCCACAACTGCCACCGGTCTCATGCAACGAAGTCGCAGGACATTTCCAGCCGCTTTTTGCACGGTAAGTAACATTGTTGCTGAAGCTCGCCCCAGGGTTAGTGAACATCTTCAGATCGCTGTTGCTATAAATCGGCGAAGGATAGCTCCCCTCCTCGTTGGGAAAACCGATAAAGATGTTGTCGTCGTATTTGATAGCGGCGTGGGGCGATGGATCCCCAGGATATTCGATCTCCAAAGCAATGCGGTTGGCCGAGTAAATAATATTGCGCTGGAATATGGCAGGAAGATGATCTGGCACGTTGATGGCGATTGCGGTATCACCCGCCCGGCAAAACAGGCCCAACTGAGCGTTGAATCCAGGCGGCGTTCCTGGAATCGCCTTGGACATAGCCCTGCAATTCCCCACAATGAGATTGTCCGTTATAGTTGCCGCTGCGCCGCCCACCTTGATCTGTTGTCCCATACTGCTGAAGGCACGTGTATGCGTAACGGTCATACTCGATCCGTTGCCTCCGATGTGCAGCGCGTCTAAGCCGTCCTGCGTGTTGAAGCTAACGACTCCCTCATCGAAATGCACCTGCCAGCCCGGCGGCGGACTATCGACGGTCGCTGTGCCGAATCCATCACCATATCCCCCATGATCCTGATCCGTGCAGTCACCATATGGGATCGGATGCACAATCGGATATTCCTCGGCACAGCCATTCCAACTGATGTTGTAATGCGACACATTGAGTGATCCTACCCCCGTACTTCCGTTCCCCATATCCGTGTTCCAACCTGAACTGGCATTACCCAGGATATCGATGTAGTCCATCACAACACCGTCACCGGTGGGACCAAATAAGCCCGACCCAGCAAGCCCATGAATATGAAGATCTGTAAGCGTATCGTGTGTCGACGTGTTACCCAGTTGTATTCCGATCAGCGCATAGTCCTGCGAATCGCACCCAAGCTTCTGCGATGCCCTACCGCACGCCGAGAAATCTGTAATGTCAAGACAAGCGACATCCACATACGAAGATCCAGACAGATTCAGAACGGCAAAAGCCCCCGATCCTCCGTGCAGCTGCGTCTTAGCGGAAGCACTATGACATGACGCAT
>CAYVSQ010000262.1:0-12977 GCA_964453815.1 uncultured Acidobacteriaceae bacterium
TTCCTGCTTTATGAGCTTGCCGGTTTCGGCACTGTGAGCTTCATCGTCCCAAAGCCCTTGAACTGGATCATCAACGCCGGCATTCTGTTCTTAATCACATCTAGCTACATCGCCAACCGCTTGAGAAAGTATGAATGGGAAAGGAGATCCGCCGGGCTTCTGGTTGTCGCGATGGTGATTATCGTGTTCTACGGCGTTCTCAAGCTGAAGCGGATGCAGGCGATCTATGATGCGCATTGCCCGCCGAAGCCTGCGAAGTGACGAGGCAGATGAGCTGAGATGAGATGAGCTTTAGCTACTTCTCTCCAAGAGCCGACCTAGGCATGTGATGGTTCTTCCTCTGTCGTGCTTCGCATCCGAAACCTGTTGCACAATGTCGTTCTGCTCTACGGTGTGTTGGTGCTAGGCACCTCTTCTAACCCGGCTGATTCCGGATTCTGGGACATTTTGTTCCCGTTACTCGCAAATTTAGCTTCGCTGATCTCCACTATCACGCTGCAACCCGCCACCGGTGAGTTGATTGCGGACACCCAACGGCAGAACCGTCGGATCGCTCCCTTGATATCCTCCATCTAATTCCTCGCACAGCAGCCTTGCAACCAGCCGAAATGCTAGTTTTGGGAGTTAGGTGTGCTGGCATCGGCTATATCGAATCAGCCGGAATGGAAGCTGATCGTGGCCCATCCGACCCATCAGCTATTGGACCAAGGCTTGCAACAGGAAGAATTCTTGGCGTGCCGGATCATCTAGTCATTGGGGAAAAATCTTCTGCGGACGAACCTCTGATTGCGCATGACCGCGCTCAGCGCAGACAAAAGGTCGGATGCGGCATCGGCTTTAATTACGAAGCCCGACGCGCCAATTCTCAAGGCCTCATCCACCAGGTCCGGATCGTTGTGCGAAGTTACGAAGATGATCCTGGAGTGCGGTGAAACTTTGCGAATTTGGCGAGCGGCTTCCAGGCCATTGAGATTCGGAAGGCCAATATCCAGCAAAACCACGTCAGGCTGCAATGCTGCGCTCTTCTCAACTGCCTGTAAGCCATCGGAGCCTTCACAGATGACTTCCATATCTTTGTATTCTTGAAGCATTGAGCAAATCGCGCGCCGCCACGGCCCAGAATCATCCACGATAAAAATACGAACTGACGCCAACTTCCTGATGGCCTCCTTTAGGGTAGAAGTTCACCTAGGGCCATCATTGGCCGTGCTGAACTGATCCCTCTAAGGATGACACGCAGTGTGGATTCCATCGTTGCTCAAGAGCAATGATGGTAGGCAACGAATTGCAAACATAGACAACAAGAGAAGCCGAGATCAGGCTTCGCTGAACACCAGGGCCTCGGGCGAGCGAAGCACGATCTTGCCCCGGCTTTTGGTCAGAATGCCTTGGCGCTGCCACTCGTTCAAAAGGCGGCTTGCAGTGAATATCGTGATGTTCGCTTCGTTGGCCAACTCCTCATTCCTGACATCGAGTGCAACGCCGTCCTCAACCCTTTGTCCCATCCCGTTGGCCAGACTACCGAGCACCTGGGCGAGCCGTTGTCGCGCGTTCTGGCAAGTCGCGGAGATGTGGAGAGCCCGATACACGACAAAATAGTCATAGGCTATTAACAGCGCGTTCTCGATCAATCGGGGATATTGAGCACTAAAGGACCGGATTGTGGCTCGGTCCCACACAAGGGCGGTGCTATTATTCACAGCTTCCGTGCTTACAAGATACGCAGCAGGCTTCGACAAGAATGCTGCTGCGCCGCACACTTCGCCGGGCGGAAACCAGAAAATAGAGACTTTCTCACCCTGGGGCGTAATGCAGAAACTACGGGCGCGCCCGTTGACCATCAGGAATAACTGGTCAGCAGGATATCCTTCGCGCGCCATCACGGAACGCGCCGAGAATCGACGATGGCTCGCCGCCGCCACGATCGAGGTGACTGCGGAGGGAGTGAGGCCGTCCAGGAATCTCGGCCTGAGTTTTCTCAGAAGGGCCACTGCCTCGGCTTTGGTTGTTTCGGAACTAGCCATGGATTATCGCCCTTCAACTCTGCGATCCAATCCTGTCAACCGCATTAGTGTTCGGCAACTGCTTTTGGCTAAGCGTGGGCGGCAGGTTAGAGCTTTGGTCTCAAAGTGTACGTCATGTATTGAGCCGTTTGTCAGCACGAGGTTATTGCGCATCACCGATGGCCTACCAATTCCGGGCCCGCTGCCTGTATCCTAAAGATTCTAGGTTCCAGATGAGTAGAGACCGTTGGATGGACAGGAAGATGAGGTTTGTTCTGGCAGCCTTGTTCTTCCTCCTTCACGCTTCCGCTTCTTTTGCCCAAGGCGTTATACAACAAAACCAAGCGCAGTCCGCCCTCCGGGCAAGAGTCATCGTTTTTGTACATGGCCTTCACGGGAGCCGCGAGTCATGGCGGGCCTCAAACGGCGCCTATTGGCCAGATTTGATTCAGACGGACCCGCGCTTTGCCTATTCCGACGTTGAAGTTGCGGAGTATCCCACGCCTGCGTCGAATGGCAGGATGTCCAGCGTGCAGCCGGCCGACATCCTCTGGGCTCACCTTAAGCACGATCACGTCTGGGAGCATCGCGAGGTGGTTTTCATCGCGCATAGCCTCGGTGGCATCCTCGTTGAAGAAATGCTGTTGAGACATCCCGCGGAGGCGGGCGCGTCAAGTTCATCGTGTCGTATGGGACCCCGCACGAGGGCTCGCCGATCGCCCGGATAGCTTCCATCTACGACAAAGACCCGCTTCTCAGTGATCTCAGCGATGCCAGTAGTAATGCCTTCCTAACGCAGTTGGAAAGCAACTGGCGAGGACACGATTCCGCAAATGGCATTCATCGGTTCTGTGCCTTTGAATCCGAAGACACGACTCCGGAAAACGGATTTGGACGCTATCTGAAGACCCATGCACGCGTGGTCGGCTACTTCAGTGCGACCTATGGATGCGATGTGACCACGCCGCCACAAGAGATCCATGCAGATCACCTGCACATGGTTCGGCCGCTTGACCGGATATCGAGCACCTATGATTTTTTCTACCGCGTGTACCGCGACAACCCGATCCTCGAAGAACAGGTTGTCACCCGAGACGACGTAATCGCGGGTCTGGAAGCAGGTTGCGACCGAAGCAACGCGAATCCCGACTTGCACGTTCCGATAGCTCTCGATAGCGCAATGCATGAAAAAGTGATTGCGGCGGCCGCCTCGTTGATCAATACGGCCGACCTGCGGGATGTGAATCCCGACCCACCGACCATCACCAAGATCGACCCGGACGGAGTGGCGCATGTCCATTACGGATTCAGCGGGCCGGGCAAGAAACTCTTCGTTTGCCTCGGCACCGCTCGCGCGTCCTTGAAGGTTCAATTTTCAATCGACCGGCAAGTACCGGTGCGCGAATCGAAGAATTGACCCCGGGATGGAGCCAAATCACGGCCAACTTCCGAATCGCAGACATCACACTCCAGTGGCCACTTTGCGCTTTACTCAACGACCTTCGATTCATGAGTCGTTAAATTACTGTAACTAAAAGACATCATGCGGAGCGGCTGGCAACGTAATAGAGCGACTTGGAACACTTGGTCGTTCTTACCGTAGGGTTAAAGTGGGGCTAGATCCGTCAGCTTTTCGTCTTGGGGCGTGGAACATGGCAGTGATAATATAGGGAATAAAAAGCGAATACGAATCCCGATTTCTCATCCGTTTCATTGTAGAAATCGACGCGATGACTGAATTAAATCTCGAGATTCCGAGTGGCCTGACCCTGCGAACCGAATTGAGTCTCCGTGCTCTGAGGTTCGCTAAAACTCATGGCCTCGTCTATGAGCGAACCGATGGCACGGTTCCCGGAGTGCTCTTTGCGCAGGATGACAACGGTTGTCATGGGAACTTTCACCCACTTTCCTATCAGATGATTTCCAGTCATGCGCAATGGAAGCTACGACTAGGCAAAGCCCACACCGCATTCAAGAGATCCAGAGCGCGTGCGAACTGGCATTGGAGGGAATTGGATTGTGCCCATAGCTCCGACGCGTTACTCATGAATATCTTCTGCCATCCTGGTGTGGTGACGTCCGCGGTCGTCAGGGCGATGCTCGGAGTTGAATCAAAGACGGTGCCGGAGTTCGGATTCAAACCACGAATTCCTTTGCACAAAGGCAAGCGCGACAACACAGAGATCGATATGAAGCTCGATCAATCGTTGGTTGAAGCGAAGCTCACTGAATCGGACTTTCAATCGGCAGGATTTGAGCTTATCTCCAGATATCGAGATGTGGGGAGTGTGTTTGACCTGTCTGAGATTCCGTGCAGGAATGGAAGGCATTGCAGTTATCAACTCATAAGAGGGACTCTGGCGGCATATGCGACCGGCTTCTCGTACTGCATATTTTGCGATGTTCGCCGTCCTGATCTGATCGAAGCATGGTATAGAGTGATGCGGGCGGTTCGGCTCGTCGAGCTTCGCTGTCGCCTCAAGCTGCTTACCTGGCAAGAACTCGCCGCAGTTCTACCCGATGATCTTCAGCAGTTCTTGGCTGCCAAGTACGGCGTTGTTCCCGCATGACTTCGAACAGGTACGGGCCGGTCACGAAACCGAAATCGAGTGCTCAATTGCATAGTGGTGGGAATTCGTAGTCCCTGGCCAACATGGTCGACAATCTCGGGGAACATCTGGCTGCCGTTCATTAGCAATGCACTGGGGCATTCAGAAGGGCTCGAGCGGAGCGCCGACAGCCACGCTCCCAGCCATCTTTTCACGCAGTCCAGCTTTAACCAGGGAGTGCTGGAAGAGTAAAAGCTGGGATCTGAGGGAATGTCGACAAGAACGAAGCCGCGGACGCTGACGCCCCGTGTATCACTTTCGTATCACAGGTGGCATTTTTTAGTGTCCGGCGTGGATACGCTAAGGTCTTTGTTTTGAATGGTGAGCTCGCTGGGGCTCGAACCCAGGACCCACGCCTTAAAAGGGCGATGCTCTACCAACTGAGCTACGAGCTCTCACCCTTTCCAACTTATCATAAGATGCAGCCGGCGGCGCGCCCTTGAAATCAGACACGGCGGCCGAGTGAGCGATTCATTTGCATTGAACAGGCTGCCCTTTGCCACTGATCGCCATTGGCATCCGCCTTCCGTTCGTTCCGTTCGTTGCACAATGCGTGTCCAAGTTCATGGGTAAGGGCCAGGTTCAGCAGGTCGTCCATGCTGAGAGACCATTGCCTTGATCAGCTGCACCCGCCTTGTTGTGACAGGGCTAACCAGCGCTTCCTCGAAGAAGATCTCCCGCCGGTCGAGAACCGTAAAGGCCCGACTGTCGGGGTCCATCCGGTGCTGACGCTGGAGCGCCTTCCAGTCATCCAACTTGACCAGAACCCAGGTCCAGTCGCCGAGGCGGCCAGCCCGTATCTGTCGAGTAAGGGTCTGAGAGCGCTCACCTGCTCATGGCATTGCTGGATCGAATATCCTGTGTTGCAGACGAAATGTCGCGAAAGCGCTGGCGCGGCTACTTCTTTTAGGTTGGTCCGGGCAACGGCTTGAGACGCTGAACACTGGACGGCACAGGTCAGAACTAAGGCTGCAAGGCTGAGTCTGAAGCTGGACTGCATTGGGGCACCTCCATGTGATTGCCATAATTTGACGGTACTTCCGAGCAAACTCACGTATAGTGGTTCACGTCGTGGATTAGAATTCATCTGGCCGCTCTCATGGCGACAAAAGGATGAGGTTTATGTCGAGAAAACTCACACTCAGCAGCATACGATTGGCTGTTCTCTTCCTCGTGGCGTCCGCCATGCTAACGCCATTAGGCCGCGCGCAAGCACCTGTTTTCGTAATTACGCCGGTGTCAAGCACGGTTGTGTTCAATGTGAAGTCCTCGGTCTCTATAACCGGCAAATTTGACAAGTGGGACTCCACTCTCGTGTTTACATCCACGGATATCAACACTGGGGTATTGGATATTAAGATCCAAGCGGCCAGCGTGAATACCGGAAGCAGCATGAAGGACAACAAGCTGAAGAGCAAAGACTTCTTCGACGTCGCGAATAATCCGTTGATCACGTTCCATTCGACGAAAATTGTTCAGACCGGTCCAGCGGTGGCAGGTAAACCGCTTAACTTTGAAGTCGATGGCGACTTTACGATACGCGGAGTGACAAAGCCGGAGAAGCTGTCGTTGGTCGTTTTCGGCTATGGGACGGGCACCGGAGAGATCAAGGGCACTATGGCCTTTGACCGCAAGGACTACGGGATCAATGGCAGCATTCCCTTCATCAAGATCGCCGACCGTGTCGAAGTGACGGTCAACCTCAAGGCAAAGCGCACCAGCGGGCCTCCGGTGAAACTTAGCCAATAATCAGCCTGGCAATTTCCGGCTGGGGCAGTCCGTGTGGACGAGCGCGGTCAACTGCCGTAGCGCAGCAGCAGTTCATCTCCTTCGTCGTATCCTGTCGGGATCTCGATTCCCCTAACAGACGCGTGCGCTTGCAGTAAAGGCTCGATCCATTCGGGCGCGCGCCGCCGCTTCCAGTACGAATCCACACAGGCTTTTATGGCGAGTTGCAGAGGTGTCCTGCCGTTGTCGTCAAGTGCGTTGACTTCCGCACCGTGAGCGATCAGATCCTTCACAGCCGACGGCCACCCGCGCCATGCCGCGACATGCAAGGCTGTGCTGTTCTTCGCGATGTCGAAGTACGGATCGCCTTCAACATAGGTCGCATTCACATCCACACCCAGTTCGAGAAGGCAGTGTATGCCCTCGACGTTTGCATTCCCGGCAAACTCCGCCAGCAATGTTCCTCCCTCAGACAGCAGTTTCTGAAAAAAGCCCAACTCACGCGAGGCCAGGTTCTGCGCCCCGTCGTGATCGCCCAACGCGCAAGCACCGATCAGCGCATCCACCCCCTGAAGATTCAGAGCAAAGCCATGCTGCTCAAACAGCCTCAGCACATCTCCGCGACCTCTACGCGCTGCCATCATGATGGCTGTTCTGCCGTCCTGGTTACTGGACACTTTAGGATTGCCACCGAAATCCATGAGCGACTCGATCATCACAAGGCCGTTATCGCGCCGGATTGAGTGTTGCAGCGCGCTGTATCCCCAGATCGGCATTGCATTGGGACTGGCTCCGTGTTCAAGAACCATCCGCATGCCAACCTCATCGTGCCAGTCGGCTTTGCGCACGAGCATGGTTACCAGCGATGCGGGAGTCAGGCTTCCGCTCTCGAGCACAATCTGCATCACCCTGTTGTCGTGGCCTTCGGGCACGTGATACGGAGTCTCCTCATCATTCGGATCTGCGCCACGCTCTAGCAGCAGCCGGGTCAGTTCGGCATGCCGTGCGATTCCCGCCGCGCCATAAATTGCGCTTTCGAATGTCGGTCGCGGTGTCGGATGATCGATCATTTCGGTCCATCCCGTCTTCGCGCTCGCTCCGGCATCGAGCAGCGCCCGCGCCGTTCTCACAAACGCCTTTGAACGGCTTTCATCGATGCGCAGGTAGCGCGAGAAGCAGAGATACGTAAGCGCATCCCATCCGTGCGGACCTCCTGTTGCTGTCGCGCTTTTCGGGTCCCGCTGCAGGAGGCCACGCACCGTCGTTTCATCCGCGAGAATTGCCGCCGTGTATATGTTGCTCGTCGCTACGTGTGGATAGCGCTCAAGGATCATCCCTGCATGATCCAGCGTTCCCGAGGCGTGCCAGCTGTGCCGCGGTGTGCACGCAACTTCGATGAACGCCGCCACGGGATCGCTCATCGAGTCGACCGACTCGATGATACGGATCATTTCAATGTGCTTCGCGAATTTCGGCCAACTCTCAAAACCATGCTCCCGCGCAATCACCAGTTGCGCGTCGGTGAGATTCACGGCTGTCGCTGCTGCATTCGGTTCGGACAGTTTATGAAAGCGCGGATGGTTTCGGCGCATGCGTGCGATCGCATCCGTTGCATGCAGTTCACACTGCCGCGCGAGCTCTTTGGCTTGTTTTTTGTATTGTTCGAGATTGGGAAGGGCGGGTAATTCTCGTTCAAGCATACGAAGCTCCTTTCGTTGCGTGCCTGGAAGTCCGCATAAGTCAGGCTGAAAGAAGATTCGTTGAGGTTGTCGAAATGAAGGTGGGCACGGCCCTTTCCGCGGACTGGATGCGCCCTTCGCGCTCGAATCCACAGTAGAAAATTTTGGTCATGAAGTCAATTCTGCCGAATGGAGCAAGGAAAACCGGGCGCCGCCGGTTGGGCATCATACAGAATTTACCTGTATACATACGCTATGACATACCTGCGCCGTTTCGTCATGCTCTCTCGCGCCTTTGGAGCAATTCAAGCGTCCATCGCCTTGCTGGTGCTGCTGTCTTGGGTGCATTCATCGCGAGCCTTCGCGGCGAGTCCTGACCTCCAGACTGTGCTGACTGGCTCGCGCCAACGTATTCAGAACTTGGACTACCGCGTGACCGGGCGGCTCACACGGGTGGAAGGCGATGGCAAGCGCACGACCTACAAGTTTACCGGCAAGGCTCATTGGTTTCCTGATGGCCTCCGTTTGCTAACCGTGATCTCGGGGCCGTCTTCAGAGAAGACAAGCATTCTGCTCCACATGAGCGTGAGCGGGCACTTGACCATCGAGGCGATACTTCCCGGCGAGAAGGCCGCCAGCGCGTTGCCATTCGAACGTTGGAACGACCCACTCGTGGGAACAGACTTCTCCTATGAAGACATGGTAGAGAGCCAGTTCTTCTGGAAGAATCAGGAACTCCTGGCGCCGGAGAAATACGGCGCACGGGATTGCTTTGTGCTTAAGAGCACGCCCGGCCCTCAGGACCGGACTCACTATGATTCGGTGACATCGTGCATTGACCGCAACATTTTGTTCCCTGTGCATGTGGTGAAGACGCTTCACGGGACGGGACAGCAAAAGGAATTCATTTACTATGGCCTGCGGCAGATCGATGGCGCCTGGTCTGCGTCACAAGTGGAGGCAAAGCTATCTGGCAAGCCCGGCTCCTCGATGATGGTAATCGAAGGGGGTTCGGGCAAGGCAAAGCTTGGACTCAAGGACTTTGCTCTCGGCCCGTCCGGCGCTCAAGGAAAGAAAGCAAATTAGGGACTGCTAAGGGCCCTAGTCTGCAGTGACCTCAAAAGGCTTGCGGGCAACGAAGAGGCCGCAGACAAAACTACCAGAGGAGTAACCCGCGCGCATGGCCTGGAATGCTTTCAGGTTAGTCACAAGATGCCTTCCCATTTTTGCGGCAAGGGCCCAGAAGGATTTGTCGCGGATCATATCCACACCGAGATCCCATGATTTCGCGCACTGACGTGACAAATCCTGCCTGTGGACGATTTGCAGGCCGCTGGCAAGGAGATGGGATTCGTAGTCGTCCATAGTTTCGAGTTCCACATACATTCCGCGCTCGATGGGTTCGATAAATCTGCGTGTTTGCGCAGTGGAAAGGTCTGCTCTCTTGAACCAGTCCGTGAGCGCAAAGGTACCACCTGGTTTCAGAAACCGTGCAGCATTGGCGAAGAAACTCCGATGATCGTGATAGTGGGAGATGGACTCGACGGACCAAAGAAGATCAAACGGCAAGGGGAAATCGAGAGCTTCGGCGTCCATCAGAAGGAAACGCGCGTCCAACTGAGCAGCAACTGCCGCCTTCCTGGCCATTTCCACCTGCACTGGGGAGATAGTGATACCCGTTGCCGACGCCTGGTACTTCCGTGCCAGGTAAAGGCTGCACCCCCCGAAGCCACAACCGATATCGAGCACTGCGGCGCCGGTCTGGACATTCGCTAACTCTGCGAGGTGCTCCATGAGCTGGAGCTGCGCAAGTTCTTTCGATTCGTCGCCGCGAATCCAATAACCATGATGTATATGTTCGCCCCAAAGCGATTGGTAATAAGGGCTGACGAAATCATAATGCTCGACAATTTTTCGCTTGTCGTTGGGCCGCGGCAACGTGGCCGACTGCTTGCGGAATGGCGCGGTGCTCATAGCGATTGTGCTTGAATGACCTCATATTAGAACGTGCAACAGGCCGAGGATACATCAAAAACACTTAGAGCTCTTGGAAATATCGAAGCAGCTCACTGGAATCCTCGGAGGCTGCCTGCATTTGCCCGCCAAAGACAACCCGGATGCGGGCAATGTTGACTTGCTTTCGCAGTGCGACCTAACTAACATGTCCGCGTGGCTGCTTGAATCGGATCGTGGCGCACGGTACTCCAGATGGAAATTCATAACCCCGAGACAGGCGCCGCCTCCCTGGTGATGAATCTAGGGGCCAGACCCAAGCCCCTATCCCTATTTCGGTGGTTAGCAGTCCCCATGGGGTTGGCAAGCATGGCTGCCGCATTGCCCGTAGCCCTGCTTTCCTTCGGATGCTCCGGCGTGGCCATGCTCTTCAGGAGGGTTCGTCCCTTACGCGATACGTATGAAT
This sequence comes from uncultured Acidobacteriaceae bacterium, assembly GCA_964453815.1. Taxonomy (GTDB): domain Bacteria; phylum Acidobacteriota; class Terriglobia; order Terriglobales; family Acidobacteriaceae; genus Silvibacterium. Next base: position 10,439 of record CAYVSQ010000262.1, read on the forward strand.
TTCTCTCCCGAGCGTACGACCGGATCCTCGATCGGCTCGGCAAAGAAGTTCTGCTGGACCCCCGAGACACCCCCGCTCTGCGACTGATGGTCTCTCTTACCCTTACCGCCGTGCCAATTTTCGCGATCCAACTCGTTCTAGGGAAACCTCGACTGCTGCTCGTGATCGCTTTCTATCTTTCTCTTTACGGTCTCAGGTTCCAGCGGTTTGTGAGGATGTTCAGCGCCAGCCACCTGGAGGCGCACCGACGCCACGGGTTCTTTTCGGGGAAATACGAGAAAGTCTTCGGGCGCTACCTCGAATTCTTCCTGGGGTATTTATATGGGAATGCTCCGGAACTGGGTCGGACGGCTCATGTGTGTCTTCACCATAGAGAGAACAGCGGACCCGACGACACTCGCAACAACATGGGCTACGATCGAACGAGCCGACTCGATTTCGTCTGGTATCTCTCGGACAACACTTGGACGGTGCTGGGGATTGCTCCCTACGCCTATTTTCGAGCGAGAGGCGATGAAAAGAACCGAACACGCATGCTCTGGGGAATGGCGCGCTACTATGCGTACTTCGCGGCTGTCTTTATTTACGACTGGAGAATTGGAACGCTGTTCGTCCTGGTTCCTCTTCTTTGCATGAATTTCATCAACGCAATCACCGCATGGGTCCAGCACGCATTCTGTGATCCAGAGCGGCCTAAGGATTATTTTGCGAATTCGGTGACGGTTGTGGACGAGGTGAACTTCTTGAACGAAGGATACCACCTCTGCCATCACCACCGTGCCAGCCTTCACTGGACCGAGATGCCCGTCCATTTCGAACGGCTTCGCGACAGGATGAGAGAGTCCGGCTCGCTGGTCTTCCGCGACCTGGATTTTCTGGGACTTTTCCTGGAGTTAACGCTGTTTCGCAGAATGGATGTGCTTGCCGAGAAGCTCGTCCCCTGGGAGCCCATGAATCACGAACAGAAATTGGCTTTGCTGATGAAGAGGACCAGTCTCAGGACTTCTGACTAAATCGAATCGCTCAATGGGCTGTTGCGAGGCCTTGTGCTGGCATCTAAGCATCCACGGTGTTCGCGGTGGGTGTTCCGGCGTTAGGGGATAACCTCCTTTTCAGACGTTGTCGGGGCCCCATATAAGCCAAAAGGCCACCAATTCCAGTCGCCGGCAAGTTGCAATAGAGCCGGCCCAACAACCATCCGCACGACTGTGGCATCAATGAACACCGCCACGGCGAGCGTAAAGCCCAGCATCTGGACGACCAGAAAGCTTCCCACGGTGAATGCAATAAAGACGGCAATCATAATTGAAGCCGCGCTCGTGATGAGCCCGGCCGTGCGCGCCAGGCCCTCGATCACTGCCGATCTCTCGGATAAACCGCGCCGCCGCTCTTCAAGGACTCGGGCGACCAGGAAGACCTCATAGTCCATGCTCAATCCGAAGACGATGGCAAACGAGAGAATCGGCACAATCGGGAATACAGTGCCGGTCGGTCCGTCGAGACCAAACAGCCTGCTACCGTGGCCTTCCTGAAAAACGAGAACTAACGCACCAAATGAGGCGCCAACTGAGAGCAGATTGAGCAGAATTGCTTTGACAGCCGCAACTAAAGAACGTAGTCCGATCAGGAGTGCCAACAAGCTCCCCAATATGACGCCAACGATCACCTTCGGCAAGCGTTCCTTCGCCACAGAATCATAATCTGCATTGAGCGCGGGAATACCGCCAACCCGCAGCACGGCGCCGGGGACGCCGGTTATCGCCGCGACATCGGAGGAACGCACCTCTCGTACCCATCGTATCTGTTCGTTGGGCGAAAGATTGGCGGTTGGCAGCAACTCAATCAAGGTAGCCTGGCCATCGCTGCGCAGAAAACCCTGGCGGATCGCTTCGGGCCCTTGGTCGACAGCATCCGCAGTGTCAGACATTCCCGTAAGGGTGGGAAGAGATAACACCTCTTGCGCTCTGGGATCGCTCTGGAAGCGCTTCGTCAAGCGGCTGACGGCAAGCCAGCCAGCCGCTGAGAGCGGCGGAGACTGTGGCGGCAACTCCACGATCACGCGGATGGACTGCACAATACCCGACCGCCCCATGCCCTGGAGGGTGTGCAGCGCTTTCACCGACTCGGCTGTGGCCGGGAGAGAGCCACGGTCAGGAACCCCGGAAGAGATTCTGTGTGCCTGGAATGCAAGGAGCGATAGCGGAATCCCGGCGACAAGCAGAGCTATCCATGGCCGGTGGGTTACGATGCCGCCCCACCGCGCCCACCGCTTACTTGGCGCGCACAGGCTGTCCTGCGTTTTGAATCGTCTGCCTGGAAGAGGCACTCTGGCGGCATTGACGCGATGTCCCAGCAGACCAAGCACCCACGGCAGAATTAATGTACACAGCATGACGCTCAAAACGGTTACCAGCAGGCCAGCTATCCCGATGGAGCGCAATTCGCTGATGGGCACAATGAGCAGCGCCGAAAATCCGATCGCAACTGTTGTGGCCGAGACTATCAGCGTCCCCCCCGCCTGCCGGGCAGCAAGATCGGC
>CAYVSQ010000263.1:0-21061 GCA_964453815.1 uncultured Acidobacteriaceae bacterium
CGGTAACACGATAGTGTCCACGCGCCGGTTTGGCCTCGTCTCTCAGGAGTGTCGTTCCCCGCCACAGCGTGATACTCGGCGAATCCGGCGGCAGCCAGTCGTCCTGGCTGGAAGGCAAAACCCCTGATAAATACGAGTCGCACGTGCTGCAGAGAGCTTCCAGTTGGAGGCAAACTGATCGGTGTGGACGGGAACGTTGTCTGTGTGGCCCTCTATACGGACATCGTAAGGAGTGGGGCGGAAGACTGCGGCGATGGAGTTGATACTACCCATCGAACCGGGATGCGGGCTGGCCGAGCCGCTATCGTAAAGCCAGCCTCGCGTAATGAGATGACCGGGCCGTTGCGGCCGATGTGCTGAGCGATCATGTGTTGGGCGATCTGATTCGAAAGCTTGGCCTCGAGATCTTTGCGCATACGTTCGAAGTCTGCTTTTTACGGCGGCAGAGAGCGAAGCGGAGAGCTCATCACCTAGGACGATGTTGATCGGAATAGCCGGTTGATCCGTGGACCTTCCGGTCGACCTCATTGAATGGAAGAGCCTGATTCATTGGATGACCTACCACGCCCTAGAGAATTTGGGACCGGCTTTACTCTCGTCGCGCAGGCGCGTGTCGACGCCGGCATTATGTTCAATGAGGCGACCAAAGAGCCAGATTACATCGGAAAGCCTATTTAGATAGGCAAGGACCTCCGCCTCGACTGTGCCGCCGTTCTCGACGAAGCGTACGGCGCTGCGTTCGGCCCGTCTGCAGACCGTACGTGCCATCTCGTAGGCTGCCGACTCCGTGTGGCCTCCAGGAAGTGACCAGTCCGCCAGAATGCCGTCGGTTGCCTCTATCCTGTGGACAAGATCGGTCAATTTATCCACGTCTTCGGTCGAAATGACGGGCGGATTCTTTTTGCTTTCGGGTGGTGTCGCCAGCGCGAACCCAACGCGAAAGAGCGTCCGCTGGATATCTTCGGTCCACGCCGCAATCTCCTTGTTCTGACAGATGCTGCGGGCAAAACCGAGATGTGTGTTCAACTCGTCGACGGCCCCGTAGGACTCGACACGAAGATCCGCTTTGGAGACGCGGATACCGCCTGCTAGCCCAGTCTGTCCGCCGTCGCCTCGTTTGGTTGCAATGCTCATAGGTCTTCTCCCGGAAAGGCATAGTTTCCTCCATTGTGGCGCGAAGCGTCTAGGAGCTCGTTGAAATTCGCCTGATTGCGGCGTGTTTCCTGGCGATTTTTGTTTCTTCCCGTTCGAGATCTGTTTGAAATGCAGTTCTCGCTGGTGTTTATAGGGTTCGCGAGCCTCAGGAATCATCCCCGAGCCTTGCATCCGTTGTTCAGGCACACTGTTCCCTGAGCCTTGCAGGTGGTTGAGCTATCAGTTTCGGTAGCCGGATGAGGTTGTGCGCCGCGCCTGTCCCCAGGCCTCGCAGCTTGACCTGGCGCAGCGGGCCGGTTTGCTTCAGCCATCCGAATCCCTTTCGATCAGCCATCGGCGGCTCAGCCTGCTGGCATAGCCGGGCTGGCGCGTGGTTCCGCGGTCCAGGTTGCTGGTGCGGCCTTGGTCTTTCCTGGTAGCATGCGGCGTCACGTTGAACTCCATCACCGTGCTGATGAAATTCTTGGTGTCGTAAGCCTTGTCGGCATACACCGTGATGCGGCGTGAGCGGCCCTCTTGCTTTTCCGCAAGCATCAACAGCGCTGCATCGCGCTCGGCATAACCGTCGGCGTGCGGGAAGAAGAATGAATCCTGCACTATGAGCCGATGCCACAGAAAAGACCAGCACGTAGTAGGCTCCTATCCTTTCGCAAGCTACGCGAAAGGATAGGAGGGCACGGCGATCACATGGCGTCACGTACTCGTCGTCGCGGTTTTACGTCGCCAGAGCGTTATCCACTACCTTTGTCCACCTCGGGTCGGGCGAGGCGGCATCGTATTCGTCGTGCCAGTTCCACCACTTGTACGGCGGGGTCTGGGGATAGCCCTCTGGCGAGTCTTCCCACTCCTCCTGGCGCCCGAGCGGAGTCATGTCCAGGTAGCTCCAGGTACTCCCCATTGCCTCGTCGCCGCGGTTGTTGATGAAGTAAGTGCGGAAGATACGGTCGTCTCTGTCGCGAAAGAAGACGTTGTGGCCGTGCCACTCATCCACGCTGAAGTCCGTATCGAAGCTGTCGGTGATGGTATACCACGGCATCTCCCAGCCCATCCGCGCCTTCAGGCGTTCGATGTCCACCTGCGGCGCGCGCGAGGCAAACACCAGCGTCGTGCCGCGGGCGTTCAGATGGGAAAGGTGTGCGACCTGGTCGGCTCCCAGGGAGCAGCCGCGGCAGGCATGCTCGGGCCAGCCGAACACGCCGGGCTCGAAGAAGGCGCGGTAGAGGATCAACTGACGGCGCCCCTCGAACAATTCGAGCAGGCTTACTTTGCCCGCAGGACCGTCGAACTCATACTCCTTCTCAACGGCCAGCCAAGGCATCCGCCGGCGCTCGGCGGCCAGCGCGTCACGGGCGCGGGTCAATTCCTTCTCCTTCACCAGCAGCTGCTCGCGCGCAGCTTCCCACTCCTGCCGCGACACGATCGGGGGTGTTTTTATTGCGAGATTCCCTGTCAGGTGTTCCATGTCTCACTCCTTGTTTTGGTTGTTCTTGGTTCATTTTGCTCTGGCCGCGGAGCCTACCCATCACCAGTGCAGAGATACCGCCCGTTGAGGTGGCGCTCGCGGCGATCACGGCCGCGGTGGCGATACACACCGGACACATGGCTACCGCCCACGCTTCTCTGCCGCCGTGCGAATCCGGGTGATCAGGTCGGTCCAGCCGGCATCTACGCCACGATCGCTTTCGCCAATCCAACCCATCGCACGATGCACGAATCGGACACGCGTTAATCCGTCCTCCTCTGTCAGCCGGTACTGGAGGTTTGAGATCGCCGGCGTCGACATAAACAGCGGCCCAGATATCTCGAGCAGCGACGGCGGTTTGATCGCCTGCACCACGCCCCAGAAATGTCCCGCGTTGTCTCCCAGATCGCGAAACCAGCGCCCGCCCGGCCAGGCCTCCAGCTTCATCGGCATCGGTCGCTCCGTGGTCGAATTCAAAGGCCCCATCTGCTCCAGAATCGTCTCGAACACAATGTCGATCGGTGCCGCAATCTCCTCATGCTTCACAATCTCGAACGTCTGAACTGCCTGTTCCTGAATATTCGTTGGCATTACTCCTCCTTCGTTCCGCTGTGCTTTGAAATCATCCGTTCCAGGGCCTTTCGCTCCGCCCGCTCCTTGATCTGACCCAATTGGTGCGTCCAGTACCGCTCGAAGGTTTTCACCCAATCATGGACTGGCTTCAGCTCGGCCGCATTCAACCGGTACATCCGGTGTTGTCCGCGCTTAATCACCGATACCACTCCAACCTTGCGCAAGACCCCCAGGTGCTTTGAAACAGCCGGCTGCGACATCCGCAAACGGAGGACTACCTCACCCACTGCGTACTCCCTGCCATCGGCCAGCACGCCAATCACTTCGCGCCGCCGGGGCTCAGCGATTGCGTTGAAGACATCCGCTGTTGTTGCCGCTCGGGCCATTCTCCTAATATATGCCTATATAGGAATGTGTCAAGGCAGATTTTTTATGCGGGACCCAGAAAATCGTCTAGTGTCAGCAGAATCGAATAATGTCCTCGAAAGTGGCTTAACGGAGAAACCCCGCTCACGGCTTTCTGAGCGGGGTTTCATTAAGTTTGCTGTACGGTCATGCTGCCGGATTTTTTAGGATGTCCGCCAAAGCGGTCAACCGTTTCGAATCAGCGGGTGTCTTCGCTGTTGTGGCGCTGGCGTCGAGAGACGGTGCCATGCCCTTTAACTTCGCCACTTTCTTATCGTTCATATGCGATTTCTCCGCACTGCTGATCGCCTTTTGTAGAGCAGTGATTCGTTTTGCGGGCAAAGTCTGCGACCGCGCTAACTGATCCACGTAGGCCTTAGCCACAACCAGCTGCGCAGGCCACTCGATCTTCTGCTGGTTTTGCACATTCAGTTCAGATACCTTAACTGTCTTGGCCGCGTCGATTTCGTTCTGCGTCAGGAATTTCGTCGGTGTCAGTTCATAGACATCGAGTCCGCGCGAAATTTCCGAGCCGTAGATCGAGCCGTTGTACCAGTACGCCGACCAGTCGCCGCCCAGCACTAAGGTCTTCGGATCGATCGGTCCGCGATCGAAGTAGGCAATTTCATACGGATGCGCCGCGTCGGTAAAGTCCATCACCGAAATGCCGCCCTGATACCAGGCCTGCACTTCGATGTCGCGCCCGGGAACCGGGACAAGCGAGCCGTTATGGGCCACGCAGTTCTCCGTGTCGCCTTGTGCCGCGGGCAGCTTGTAGTAGCTGGCCAGGCTGAGCTTGTCGTCCTTGAGGTTGAAGATCGCATCTGCGCCCCACTTGTTCGGGTCGGTCGGACGGCAGCGCGCGCCTAGTCCGCCGCCCCACTCATCGGTGTAGACCACCTTCGATCCGTCATTGGAGAAGGACGCCGAGTGCCAGTATGAGTAGTTGGGATCATTCACAGCATCCACGCGCTTGGGATGTACCGGATCCTTGATGTCGAGCAGAATGCCATTGCCCGAGCAGGCGCCCGCCGCCAGTCCGATCGCCGAGTACACGGTAATGTCGTGGCACTGGTTCGTGTCCGCGGGCTTCTCCGCGCCCTTGTCATGGCTGCCGCCGTTGTTCAGGCCGTTCAGCGCGCCGGTCCGCGGATCGATAAACACACGCGGGCTCGACACTACTTTCGCCTCCTGCGGAGCAGCCAGAGGGACCTTGATTACTTCGATTCGGAAGAGCGCGGTGTTCGGGTCCTTGTCCGGAGTCTCGCCCGAGCATCCAGCCAGTTCTTCCGGCTGACGCACAAATGACGTGCCCGAGACGTAGATATAGACATTGTCCTTATCGTTCGGATCAACCACGAGCGTATGGGTGTGCGAGCCGCGGCAGGTCTGGACTGCTGCTACTTGTTTCGGGTTCCTGATCTCAGAAATGTCGAAGATCCTTACGCCGCGAAAGCGGTCTTGCTGCGCGGCCGGTATGCGGCGTTGTCTTTTTTCCCCAGGCGCCGGAGGAGGCTGAGGCGGCTCCGGCGGAAAGCCCTGCGCGCCGCAATCGAGGCGTCCGTTGGGCATCTCCACCGACATGAAGAGCAGGTTTTTGTAGACAGATACATCGCCCTGCCCGCCCGGGCAGACCAGTGAGGTCAGCAACGCCGTCTTCGCGGGATCGGAGATGTCATAGATGTTGATGCCGTAGAAGTTTCCCTGAAAGAGGTGGTTCCCCTGGAAGGCAAAGTCCGAGTTCGCAAAGGCAAGCTGCGCGATCACCAGCTGTATCGGCTTCGGCATCTTCGAGGTGTCACCAATACCCAGCTGGCCAAGCGTCTTTTGAACCTGGGGATCGTCGGGGGAGGTGGCCGTGATCTGAAAGGCGTCAGGCTTCTTCACAAACGCGACATGCTTCATTCCGGAGGCTACCTCGCCCGCGTCATACAGGCCCGCCTTCAGTGCGAAGCGAGGATCGTTGGTGTCCGATCCTGTCATCCCGGCGGGCAGCGGCTGAGCCGGCTGCGGTGCGAAAGGGTTCTCCTCGGCTTCCGGCGCCTTGGCGGCTTCAGCAGGCGCCTGAACTGCAGGTGCTGGGGTGGCTGGGACAGGTGCCTGTGCCTGGGCTTGTATCAGGCTCACGCCGGAACATAAAACAACCGCGGCCACAACGGCCAAACGGTAAGCGACGTTCTTTACTTGACTCAATGTTTCTCCTTTAACATGTTCTGCATAATTCTGATCTCGGCGCGCTGCGTGTTGTCGACGTCTGTCGCAAAGTTGAAGAGCTCAGCATCCTGCGCCGCCCCCGCCGTGTCGACCAAATTCTTCACCATCACCAGCGCGCCACCATGGTGCTGAATCATCCCGGTCAAAAACTGGTAGTCGAACTCCGAGCCCGTGGCCTTCCGCAACGCATCCATCTGCTCCGGCGTGAGCATCCCTGGCATTGGCGCCATCGGTTTGTCCGACCTATTCATATCGGGCATTCCCGGCATCGCCATGGAGATTGACTTTCCGCGAGCCGCCAACCAGCGCTGCATAAACCTTATCTCGTCCGATTGCGAGGCACTGATCTTCGCTCCCAGCGACCGGATGTCCTTGTTCTCCGTATGAGATGGAATCAGCGCCGTCATCTCCACGGCCTGCGAATGGTGCATGATCATGCCCTGCATAAACTCCACATCGGCCTGCGAAAGCGGCGGCAGACTGGGTCGGGTTGACGAAGGCAGAGTCTTGCTTGGCTGCCCCGGTGCTCCGGGTTGCACCACGACAGGGGGTGACGCAGGTTCAGCCTGCTGTGCGGCCAAGCTCGCAAATGCGCCAGACGTCAGGAAGACACCAAGGAGCGCCAGAGCTCGTCTTGCAGAATGTGACGCGGCAGACTGGGACTTGCGGTTGTGGCGAAGACGGTAGAACTTTGGTGCGTAACCAATCATTATTGATGCTTTTACGCTAACACGAAGCGACAAGAGCTAAGAAAAGGGTAGATTGAGTCCGATCTAGCGTGCGCCCGCCAATTCCTCTTCGAGGCGCTGCTTCTCATACAGACCGGCATAGTAGCCATCTCTTTCGATCAGATCCTCATGTGTACCCAACTCGGCGATTCGTCCTGCTACTAATACGGCGATGCGATCAGCGTTGCGTACCGTCGATACCCGGTGGGAAATCAAGATTGTCGTCCGTCCCTGCATGCGGCGGCGCAATTCTTCCAGGATGCGCTCCTCTGTATAGGTATCTACACTTGCCAGCGCATCGTCGAGGATCAGAATTCTTGGGTTGCGAACCAGCGCGCGGGCGAGCGCTGCGCGTTGCTTTTGCCCACCGGAGAGGGTCAGCCCGCGTTCACCGACCAGCGTTTCGAAGCCGTGTGGAAAATCCTCAAACTCGTGGCGAATATGTGCCCCTTCCGCCGCGTGCAGCATTTCTTCCCGACTCGCACCGGGAGCGCCGAAGAGAATGTTTTCGCGAATGGTGTCGCTGAACAGGAAAGTCTCCTGCGGAACGAAGCCAATGCTTTCGCGCAAGCGGTCGAGGGGATACTCCCGCACTGAGTGCCCATCTACCAGCACAGTTTCAGGCGGTGCATCGTAGAGACGGAGGATGAGATTGACGAGAGTTGTCTTTCCCGCGCCTGTCGGCCCTACCAGCGCCAGACTCGACCCGGCTGGAATATTCAAAGATATGTTGTGCAGCACCTCGCCAGTCGTGCTGCCCTCTGCGTTCACATAACCGAAGGTGAGGTTGCGAAATTCAATCTCGCCGCGAAGTTCAACGTTTCGTGCGAGCTCCGCCGCTGCCTCCTGATCGTCGATCGACGGCTGCTCAGCCAACAGTTCGTGGATGCGCGTAACCGAGGCTGTTCCCCGTTCAAAGAGATTGACCACCCAGCCAAGCGCAATGATGGGCCAGGTGAGCATCACCAGGTAGGTGCTGAAGGCCGTGAAGTTGCCGACGGTGATGCGGTGTGCCAGCACCTGACGTCCGCCTACAAAAAGCACAATAACCATGGCCAGGCCAAGAATAAATTCGAGCGTTGGCCAGAGCATGCCCATCAACTGCACCAACCGCAGGCCGCGGCGAATGTACTCCCGATTCGAGTGTTCGAAAGCCTTGACCTGCGCTTCTTCTTGCGCGAAGGCGCGTATGAGGCGGGCTGCGGAAAAGTTCTCCTGCGCCTGCGCGGAGATATCAGAGAACATGGCCTGAATGCGCTCGAAGCGCTCATGGATCCTCCGTCCCAGGAACTGCACGAGGATGCTGGCTAGCGGCAGCGGGGCAAGTGCGGCTAGAGTCAGCATGGGGCTGATACGCAGCAGGAAATAGAGCGCGAAGATGGAGAAAAGCAGGGTGTTCGCGCTGTACATGATGCCGGGACCGAGAAGCATGCGGACGGCATTTAGATCGTTGGTCATGCGTGCCATGATGTCGCCGGTGCGGCGCTGCTGGTAATACTCGGCGGGTTGCTTCTCAAGCTGGCGGAAGAGATCGTTGCGTAGGTCTAATTCGATATCGCGTGAGATACCTATGAGGATCCAGCGCGTATAAAAAAGAAAGACACCCTTGGCCAGTGCGATCGCCACCAACAAACTGGCGTAGATCAAAAGTTTTTTCTTCGTGACGCCTTGATTGAGATCGTCGATCGCGATTCCGATGACGTGGGGAAAGAAGACCCAGACAGCGCTGCTAAGTACGGCTACGATTCCGCCCCAGATGTAGGCGCGCGAGTAGCGACGCATGTACGGCAGAAGGGGAATCAGACGTTTGAACATTGATTTCTCAATTCTATTTTTCCTATGTAGACGATCGAAGCAGCAAATATCCGCCGGCGAGAACGAAGATAATATCCGGCGACCACGCAGCTAGAAATGCGGGAAGCAGATTTACATTGCCCATCGCTTCAAATGTGCCTGCAACCACGAAATAAGCAATCGCCACGCCGATGGCCACCGCAATCCCCAGCAGCGAACCCCGCTTGCCCATAGAGAGTGCGAAGGGGACGGCCAGGATCGCCATAACCAGCGTGATGACCGGGTATGCCAGTTTGCGATTGAGCTGCACCCGCAGGCGAATAGTGTCAAAGCCGCTCTGGCTCAGATCTCGAATGTATGCGGTCAGCTCGTCGAAGTTCATCTCCGACGACAGCAGGGCTTCCTTCTTGAAATATTGCGGTTGCTCGTGAATCTCCGGGAAAGTGCTCACGTCGAAGGGACGATAGCTGCTTATCTCGGCTCCATTGAAACTTCGCTCCCATCCATGTTCGAAGACCCACTCATTGAGCTGCGGTTCCCAATGCGCGCTCGATGCGAAAATGCGCCGCGAAATGGAGAATGTTTCGGGATTAAATTCAAAGACCGTGACGTTTCCGAACGCATTCTGGGCGGCGTCGAAAAGTTCATAATAAAAGATGCGTCCCGGCTTACCGGGCTCCTGCAATCCGAAGATCCATTTCTGTCCCGGATGCTCAAAGGTCTGCGGCGGCTTGCCCTTGATCACGTTGCGCAGCGCTTCCTGCCGGCGATTGGCCTTGGGCAGATACAACTCGTCAAACATAAAGAGCAAAGCTGCGAGCATTGAGGCAATGATCAGCACCGGCAGCACGATGCGATAGAGGCTGACCCCCGCGGCCTTCATGGCGGTCAATTCGCTCGATCGATTCAACAGGCCGAAGACCACAAGCACTGCGATCAACACGGCAAGCGGAGTTATGGTATAGATCATGCTCGGGGTCAGATTCATCAGATATGCGGCGACGGTGACCAGCGGCGTGCGGTTGCGAATGATGTCACCCAGCAATTCGAAGGAGGTGAAGACCAGCATCAATCCAACAAAGGTGACCAGCACCATCGCGAAGGTTGTGAGGAATTCCTTGAGCACGTACTCGTCCAGGATGAGGGGGAATCGTCCCCGCGCATGTCGAGGCTTGGACGGCCGCTCGGTGGCGTGCATCTCCGGAGTGTCTTCTTTAACCGGCGATTTGAACCAGTTTCCGATTGAGGTCAGCGCGGCAAGCGCCGGACCGCCAGTGGACATCTGGCGCAGCAGGATCACGCCGCATATTGCGAAAAGCGAATTGGCAAGCCATACTCCGACGACCGCGGAAACTTTGCTTTGCCGGGCAAGCGCTGTGCCCGTCGATGACAGGAAGTAATAAACGAAGACCAGTACGATGGTCAGCACGAATCCCGCGCTTTTGCCGCCACGCTTGGAGGAGATGCCGAGAGGAACGCCCACCAGCATCAGGACCAGACACGCCGCCGGATACGCAAATCGCTTATGCAATTCGATCAGGTACCACTGGCCGCCGTTTACTCGGGAGCGGATCAGCAACTCGCGGTTGGACATGGCCAATATCGGCGATTCGTTGCGGCCAACGTGCGTGTCTTCCTGCGTGGAAAGCGCGAGGGGTAGATCCGTTTGCGCGAACGTCGAGACGTTGTACTGATCGGCTTGATTCGCGACTGTCTGGTGCTCAGTTCCATCGTGCATGCGCATGATGGCCGTTTGGTCCTTACTATTCGCAACTGTGGCGATGGCTCCGGTCGTGATTTTTGGGGCGGCGGGATCGGACAGATCGGCAAGAAAAATCTGTCCCCAGTTTGCGGCGCCTGTGCCGGCGCGCACATTCTGCACATAGAGGACGTAGTTTTTGAAGTCTTCATAGAAGACTCGTGACTGTACCTCGTATGAGGCCTGCGCGTTCAACAGTTGAGATTCAAGCCGCAAAATGGTAGCCGTCGCTCTGGGCGCAAAATACAGGGTGTTTGCCAAACCTATGCCCCATCCCGCGATGGAGACAATTGCCACAATTCCGACAAAGCTCCACACGCCAATGCCCGATGCGCGCATGGCGGTGATTTCACTGTCGGCTGCCAACCGGCTCAGGCCCAGCAGAATGCCTACCAGTACCGCCATGGGGATGGTGACCGTAAACATGTTGGGGAGCGTGAGGAGGAAGATCTCCGCCACCATGCCCAGCGATGCGCTGTTGCGGACCACCAGCTCCAGCAGATGGGGAAGATCGCGCATGAACAACACAAAGGTGAAAAGCGCACCGCCAATGAAGGCATGCGAGAGCACTTCTCTCAGGATGTATCGCGTCAGAATGCGCACAGATTCGAGTCCACTTTTTAGTTTATCTCGGCGCGAATCTCTTTAATCGGAGACTGTTGGCCAGCACGCTCACGGAACTGAGCGCCATCGCGGCTGCGGCAACCGCCGGGCTGAGCAGCAATCCTGTGAACGGATAGAGCACACCAGCGGCAATCGGAATGCCGAGCACGTTGTAGCCCAAGGCCCATCTCAGGTTCTGGCGCATGACACGCAAGGTCCGGCGGGCGAGCGCGAGCGCGGTTACGATTTGAGCAGGGTCGCCGCGCAACAGGATTGCGTCGCCCGCTTCGCGGGCGAGATCAGTGCCAGTGCCGATGGCCAGCCCCGCGTCGGCTTGAGCCAGCGCAGCTGCATCGTTGATGCCGTCTCCCACCATTGCCACCAAATGCCCGGCCGCCTGCAATTCGCGGATCGCGGCAAGCTTGCCTTCGGGCAGCAACCCAGCGTGGACGTCGTCAATTCCGGAGGCGAGGGCGATCTGGCTAGCAGAAGCGCGACTGTCGCCGGTGAGCATGGCCACATTCAAGCCCATTCCACGAAGGGCATACACGGAGTCCGCTGCGCCGGGACGGAGTGTGTCCTCGGCCGAGAGCCAGCCTGTGAGATGTCCGTCAACCGAGATGTAGAGGAGGGTCGCGCCGGGCGATGATGTTGCCTCATTAGGAGGCGAGATGCCGAGATCCTCCAGGAGAGCACGATTTCCGACGGCGATCGAGTGGCCGTTGACGGTTCCTGTAACACCCTTGCCGGGGATGGCCTGGATATTGCTGGCTGGAGCTGCCATGATGCCTTGGGAAGCTGCAAAGTCGATTACGGCACGCGCCAGAGGATGTTCCGATCGCTGCTCGAGAGATGCAGCGAGAGTAATCAGATCAGCTTCACCTATGCCGCTTGCGTGAATCGCTGTTATTCGTGGCTTGCCTTCGGTTAACGTGCCGGTCTTGTCCAGAACCACCGTCTGCACACGCGCCAGACGCTCGACACTCTCGCCTCCCTTGAAGAGAATGCCTAGTTGAGCGGCGCGTCCAATGGAGACGGTGAGAGCCGCAGGCACAGCAAGTCCCATCGCGCATGGACATGCAATCACCAGCACAGTAACGGCAATGGCAAAGGCGCGGCTCATTCCACCCGAGTGATCGGCCAGCGCCCAGATTGCGAACGTGATTGCCGCAAGCGCCAAAACCATAGGCACGAAGACTCCGCTCACGCGATCCGCCAACTGCTGCATAGGGGCTTTGGACGATTGCGCCTCCTGCATCAGTCGCAGCATCTGCCCGAGGACGCTATCAGCGCCGATCGAGGTGGCCCGGTATTCGAGCACACCCTCATAGTTCAGCGAGCCACCGATGAGACGATCCCCCTCGCCCCGCGATACAGGAACGGATTCGCCGGTGATCAGCGACTCGTCCACGCTGCTCGCGCCCGAGACGACGACTCCATCCACGGGAATACGCTCTCCGGGGCGAACCACAACAATCTCGCCAGCCACGAGTGAGGCAATTGGCGCCTCGACCTCCACGCCATCGCGCAACACACGGGCCGCCTGCGGTTGCAATTTGGCAAACGCGCGTAGCGCGTCGAGCGTCCTGCGTTTTGTACGAAAATCGAGCCAGTTGCCCAGCAGAAGGAAGCCAAGAATCAGCAGTACAGAGTCGAAGTAAACGTCTGGGCGCAAGCCGTGTTGCATGAAGAAATTGGGGAAGAAGGTCGCCGCGGCCGAATACACAAAGGCGGCGCCAGTGCCCAGAGCCACCAGCGTGTTCATGTTGGTGGTGCGGTGCAGCATCGCCTGCCAGGCGCGCTGATAGATCGTCCCGCCCGCCCAGAACATGCCGAAGAGCGTTATCGCCAACATTGTGTATTGGAGAACGGGTGCGGGAATCTGGTAGAGCAGCGGCAGTGTCTGCCTCAGCAGGCGATCAATTGCGTTTGTCGGCGCATGCATTGATGGCCCCTGCATCAGGGGTACAGACAGAAGCATGGTCACAACCCCGCCCGTGATGGCGGCGATGGCGCGAATCCGCAGAGGGCGCTCTTGTTCGGGACCACCGTGGTCGTGCTTGTGCGATTGTCCGGAGGACTGTGCGGTCGCCAGGGAAGCATCATATCCTGCCTCACGAACCGCCTCGACCAGAGCCTTAAGCTCCGTAACAGCCGGATGGTAGACGACGCGCGCGGAATGTGTCATAAGATTTACGCTTGCTTCCGTTACGCCTTCGGTTTCGCGCAGCGCTTTCTCCACGTGAACCTGGCATGCGGTACAGGTCATGCCTTCGACGCCAAGGGTTATGGCCCGTGGTGCGCTCTCGGTCATCGTTGCTCCGTGCGGGCGGTGTATCCAGCCCTGGCGAGGGCGGCCAGCAATGGCGCGATTTCTTCGGATTGCACGCGAGCCGTGCCGAGGCGAACTTCTTCGACGACAGTTCCCAGGACCCCCTGCAAAGCCCGGCCTACGCGACGGACACAGACCTCGCAATGCATGCCATCGATACTCAACGTGATTTCTTTCATAGATATCCCTAGTTTAACGATGCTCCAGCGTAAGAATGGATGCAGGCTGCACCCTCAATCGCCTGATGCGAGAAAGCGGTAGCCCACGCCGCGCACCGTCTTCAGATAGCGCGGCTCCGAGGGCTCATCCTCGATGTATCGCCGCAACCGGACAATGAAGTTGTCGATCGCTCGGGTGTCGGTGTCTTCATGCACGCGCCATACCTGCTCCAGCAGCTCTTTGCGGGAGATGATGCGGCCCTGATTGCGCACCAGATACCGCAGAAGATCGACCTCCATCAATGTAAGCCGGATGGTCCTCCCCATGGCCGTGAGTTCCAGTGCCGCGAAGTCGATCCTGCGACCGGCAAATTCAAAATCGAAGAGCTCTTCTCTGGCAGCCGGAGTTTCGTCCTCCGGCTGATGCCACTTCAACCGGCGCAAAAGGCCGTTCAGGCGGGCCACCAGGATGGAGAGGTCGAAAGGCTTGGGCAGATAATCGTCCGCGCCGGAAGCAAAACCAAGCAGCACATCTTCCGCTCGACCTCGCGCGGTCAGCATCAACACCGGCACATAATTCTGCGCAGCTCGTAGTTCCGTGACCACCTCAAAGCCGTTTTTTCCAGGCAACATCACGTCGAGTAGCACAACGTCAAAGCTCTCGTTCGCAAGCCGGGCCAGGGCTGCCTCGCCATCACCCTCAATGGCCGCGTCGTAACCCTCGGCCCGCAAGTTGAACAGCAGGCCCTGCGCGAGGTGCTCCTCATCTTCGACAATCAGAATGCGCGCCGGGGTGCTCATTTAACCGCCTGCTCGAGTTCCTTTGCCTCTGGCCTCAGCAAGCGCGGCAGCTGCACCGTGACCGTCGCACCCATGCCTTCTCCTGGGCTTTCGGCGAAGGCGTCGCCTCCATGTTGCCGCGCGATGCTCCGCACAATAAACAATCCCAGCCCGGTACCTTTGGTCTTGAGCACGCTACGCGCGGGTACCCGGTAAAACCGCTTGAAGATGCGTCTCAGCTGTCCGGCAGCAATACCGATTCCCCGGTCAGTTACGCTGAGCACGACCCAGGCTTCGTTTCTAATCGACAGGTCCACCTTTATTTCGACCGTTTTCGCAGAGTATTTCACCGCGTTCTCGAGCAGATTCAGCACCATGCTTTGCAACTCTTCGCGATTGCCGCGCACCATCATTGGCGCCGACACTTCGGCTTGCTCGAAAGTGATTGCCTCCGCTTCCAGGTGACTACGTGATCGCGTTCGGGTAATGCACTCGGCCACCAGCGCTCGCATATCGACGGGCAGTCTCACCTGGTTTTGCGTCCGCTGTCCAAGTTCGCCGGCCTTCAGAACCTGCTCCACGGTGGCCAGCAGCCATTCACTGTCTTCGAGCATAATTGCGTAAAACTCGCGCCGCTTTTCTTCCGGCATATCGCGCCGCTGCAGCGTTTCGAGATAGAGCCGGATGGAGGTGATCGGCGTCTTGAGTTCGTGCGTTACCGCGTTCAGAAAGCTGTCGTGCCGTTCGTTGCGGCGTACCTCACGTACCAGGAAAATTGTGTTGAGGACCACGCCTGCGATGAGCAGAGCAAAGAAGGGAATGCCAATGATCATCGGAGCAAGCCGACGCCAGTTGAGGATGATCCAGCCGACGTTGAGCGTGACCGCTACACCTACCAGGCATGCGCCCAGCACGATGAACAGCACCACATTCCTTCTTCGTCCGGTGATTCTCATGAGTGCAATCGAAACGCCCCGGCAATAAAAAAGCCCGCTCGGAAAGTGTACCGGGCGGGCGCTTGAATTGTTTGACGGAAGAAGCTCTTAAGCTACTCCTGCCGGCTTCGGATTCTTCGGATCGAACTGTGTGAGCTTGATGTCCCAGGCCAGGCCGAGCTTCTTGAGGAGCCAGATGCCGTACCAGTTCGGATCGAGCTCGTACCAAGTGAGGCCGTGACGCGCTGAAACCGGATGCGCATGATGATTGTTGTGCCATCCCTCGCCGCCGGTCAGCAGGGCAACCCACCAGCTGTTGCGCGAGTGGTCGCGAGTCTCGAAGCGGCGCGATCCCCACATGTGCGTCGCAGAGTTCACCAACCAGGTGGAATGAAGGCCGAGGGTTACGCGCAGGAAGATTCCCCACATGAGGCAGGGCAAGCCGCCGATGGCCAACAGCGCAAGACCAATCACCACCATCGGGACCCAGTGGTACTTGCTGAGCCAGACGTGGAACTTGTCGCGGGCCAGATCGGGAGCATAACGCGAAAGCATGGCCGTTTCATCGTGCAGGGAGACGCCGCACATGATCCAGCCCATGTGTGCCCACCATCCGCCCTCTGTCGGCGTATGCGGGTCGCCTTCGTGATCGGAGTACTGGTGATGAACCCGGTGCGTGGCCACCCAGAAAATCGGCCCACCCTCGAGCGACAGCGTCGCGCCGATGGCCATGAAATACTCGACCCACTTGGGCGTCTTATACCCGCGATGTGTCAGCAGGCGGTGGTAGCACATGCCGATACCGATGTTCGAGGCCCACACCCAGAGCACAATTGAACAGATCAGAGCTTTCCAGCTGAACATGAAGAGCGCGGCGACAGCGCCAATATGGAAGATGACCATGAAGATGATGGTGATGGTGCTCAGGGTCCCCCCTTGCGCGGCACGGCCCAGGACGGGGCCTTTGTTTTCGGCCTGCAAATTTGCGATGGGCTTTGGCGGATTATGTTCGCCGGCAATGGCGGGTTGGTTGAGCAACTCAACTGACATGGAGTGTTCGGTCTCCCCTGGTTTAAATCTCAAGGTTCAAATCTCTACTCTTGACCGTATCAGTAGGGAGTCGTGTCACTGTGTAAGACTTTTGTAATGGTCATGGAATGAAAAAAGGACGCTCCTTTCGTGTGGGGCTCGGTGAGGATCGTATCGCAGGCTGATACTTTGTTAATCTCAAGCGCAGACAATAAACCTTATGTCCTCGGGTACCAACTGGTTCGTGATTCTCGGCATTTTTGCGGCGCAATGCATCGCGGCGGCGCAATCGGTCAACCTTCCCACGGGTGCGCAGCTTTCGGAGCCTGTTGCCGGCTCGCCCACTCGATTAAACAGCCTGCCGATGGGACTCGCCTGGTCACCCGATCATCGTTACCTGGCGTTGGTCAATGCCGGATACGGAACGGCCGAGTCGAACTACTCGCAATCGATCGCTATTCTCGATACGACCAACAGCGATACGAAAAACGCCGGCACTGCCACCAAAGAGACGGGCGCGCCAAGGCTCAGCGACTTTCCCGATGCGCGCACCGTGATCGGCGCCGCGCAAACCATGTATTCCGGCATCGCCTTCTCGCTCGACGGCAAGAACCTTTACGTCAGCCTTGACTCGCTCTCGGCGCCAGAAGGCGGAGACGCTAACCACACCGGCAACGCTATCGCTGTCTACAGCTTCGCAGACGGCGCTCCAAAACCCGAGCGGCTTATTCCGATTCCGCTGCAACATCTTGCCCCTGGCCGCACACAGAACCAGATCGGAAAGCTCTTGCCCACAGGAGTTGCGATCCCTGCTCCCACGGGGCTCGCCGTGGTGAAAACTGCCGATGGCAAGGAACAGATCCTGGTCGCCGACGAGTTTTCCGACGACGTTCTTTTGATCGATACCGCATCCGGAAAGATCCAGACCCGCTTCGATCTCGCTGACAATCCCATCGTTCCGTCCACATACCCCATAGCGGTCGTGGCTACACGCGACGGAAGCCGCGCATTTGTGGCTCTCTGGAACGGCTCAGCCGTTGCGGAACTCGACCTTCACGCTGGGAAGATTGCCAATAAGCTGGCTCTGTTTCCGCCCTCCGTCAGTATCCGTCCCAGTTCGCATCCCATTGCTCTGACCCTCAGCCCGGATGAGAAGACGCTTTACGTCGCGCTCGCGAATCGCGACCTGATCGCGGGCGTGAAAGTGTCGGCGAAAGGCCTGCAGCTTGTCCGACTTTATGACTCGCACCTGCTGGGGCAGACCTATTTCGGCGCCATGCCCGATTCCGTCGCTGTGTCTCCGGACGGAGCGATGCTCTACGCGGCCAATTCAGGCTCTAACTCGATCGCTGTCTTTCATACGAAACCAGCCAGCCAGGTTGGCGCGCCCGAAATACCCATTGGTTTCATCCCGACTGAATGGTATCCGTCTGCGCTGGCGGTTAATGACAAGCAGCTTTATGTTGCCACCGCCAAAGGTCGCGGTACTGGGCCGAACGTCGCACCGCAACCCGCGCCGGTGAATCCGCCACCGAACTGGACGCAGAGCATTCATCGGCCCCACACCTATATCGCAACGCTGCTCCATGGCTCGCTTGCGTCCATCGACCGCGCCGATGCCGAAAAGAATCTGCGCGAGCTTACCCAGCAGGTGATGGTCAGCAACCTGATGCAGGTCGAACAGAAACACCTGGCATTTGCCACTGGCGACAACCCCATTCACCACGTCATCTACATCATTCGAGAGAACCGGACCTACGATCAGATATTAGGCGATCTGGGCGTGGGTGACGGCGACCCCTCCCTCACGATGTATGGACTGGCCATCACGCCCAACCTGCACAAGCTCGCGCTGCAATTCGGGGTGCTGGACAACTTTTACGACTCAGGAGAAGTCTCCGGTGACGGACACATCTGGTCGACTGCCGCAATCACCAGCGATTACACCGAGCGCGACTGGCAGCAGGCTTATCGGGGCAGCGAGCGCACCTACGACTTTGAAGGCGTCGTGCAAAACGGGTATCCCATACAGGAGAAGATCCCCGATATTAACGAACCGGCGAGCGGATATCTGTGGACCGACCTGAGGCATCAGGGGAAAACTCTTTACCACTTCGGAGAGTTTGTTTCGACCAAGTTCTGCGACGATTCCGGCGAGGCTCCCAAGCAGAAATCCCCGCTCGAAGGCACACCCGAGCCCACTCAAATTTGTGAGCACTCCTTCATCGGGCCGGGTGAACAGATTCCGGCGAATTATGGTGGAGGAAACAGTCCATATCCATGGAAGATTCCTCTCATCTATCGCAACGTAGCAACCAAGCCTGAGCTAGAGGCGCACTTTGACCCCGACTATCCCGACTTCAATCTCAGCTTTCCCGATCAGCTGCGCGTGAACGAATTTCTGACCCACTTCAATGTCTGGGTGAGCGATCGGATGCAGGGCCGTGACTCCATGCCTGCCTTCGTGATGCTGCGCCTGCCGAATGACCATACCGCGGGTACGCGTCCGGGATCGCCGACACCGAGGGCCTCTGTCGCCGACAACGATCTAGCCGTCGGCCGCGCGGTGGACGCTATCTCAAATAGCCCATACTGGGATGACACAGCGTTCTTCATCCTCGAAGACGACGCGCAGGACGGGGCCGACCACGTCGACGCTCACCGCTCGGTCGCGCTGGTGATCAGCAAGTATTCGCCTCGAACCGCCAAGCCGCTGGTGGATCACACCTTCTACACGACGGTGAGCGTGCTGCGCACGATCGAGGACCTACTCGGCATTCCTCCCATGAACAACAACGACGCTTTCGCTCCGCTCATCGCACCGCTATTTACCGGAGCAGGGGATCAGCCGGCCTTCACCGCCGACTACTCCAATCAGGCCAACAACCTTATCTATACGGCTAACAGCGAGCACGCGCCCGGAGCGAAGGAGTCCAGCCGCATGGACTTCACGCACGAAGACCGCGCAGACCCACGCAAGCTCAACGTGATCCTGTGGAAGGACGCGATGGGAAATAAGCCAGTGCCGTGGATGATCCTGCATCCTCATAGTGTTCACAAGGATGATGACGACGACTGAAGTACCCAGTCTTCGTGCTAAAGGATTGTGACCTTTCCGGTGTCGAGGTCGTAGTATCCGGCGGCGATTTTCAGCTTGCCTTCTTTCACCATCGGAGCGAGGACGGGAGAGGCTTTGCTCAAGAGCGTCGCCTGGATGGTGGCGTTTGCTTTTGTCGTAGCGGCCAGGTCAGAGCCTGCCTGATCGACGGCGGGCTGCAGGTGAGGGAATAAGGAGCTAATCTGTCCGGGAACCGCCTTGCCCTGAATGGCCGCTTTGACGGCTCCACAATTGGCGTGGCCGAGAACGAGAATGACTTTCGTTCCGAGGACGACGGCTCCATATTCGAGGCTGCCGATGATCTCTGGTGTGACGACGTTGCCGGCCACGCGGTTGACGAAAATGTGTCCGATGCTCTGGTCGAAGATGATCTCGATGGGAACCCGCGAGTCGGCACAGGAGAGCACGGCTGCAAAGGGTTCCTGCTTGTCGACAGTGTGATCGCGCAGGATCTGCTTATCTTCGTCGAAGCTCTTGAAGCGTCCAGCGATGTACCGCTCGTTGCCGTCGAGGAGGGCCTTGAGAGCCTCGTCTGGCGTGAGGTTGCTCTGGGCGAGAGCGGGTTCGGGAGTGAGAATGCCCGTCGCGGCCGTGCCGATGAGGGTTGCGGCGGTTCCGGCGAGGGCGGTACCGATGAATGTGCGGCGTGAGAGAGTGGTGCCGGATGGGTTTGCAGAGGGAGTCATCGATGGGTTCTCCTGATGCGATCGAAGGCGAAGCCATAATAACGCGTGCGCGTGACAACTCGACACTCGAGTGAATTCGTTCTATTCCTCAGGGACTAAAACCGCCGCCGTTTTTGTAGCGCTTACGACACGGCCGAAAGCCGCGCCTGATGCAAAAGCAACGAAAGGGCAGGCGCTGAGGGCCTGCCCTTGGGGTGGTTCAAAGCTATTGAGACTACTTCTTGTTTGCCGGCCTACTCTGCGTTGTCGTCCCGGAAAGTACCGAGTGCTGATGCGCCGCGTGCTTCTGCATCAGGATCGTGAGTCCGATGGATGTGACCATGAACAGAATGGCGCACCAGCTGGTTGTGCGCGTGAGCAGGTTGGCCGCCGAACGAGGCCCAAACGCTGTCTGCGAGCCCTGCCCGCCGAAGGCTCCCGCCAGATCGGCGCTCTTGCCCTGCTGCAGGAGAATGACAGCGATCAGGAACAGGCAAACAAAAACGTGAACTACCATAAACAGATAAATCATGCGGTCGCTTTTCTGAGCAGAATCCTCGGTAAATTGTCGGACATTCTTGGTGCGGAAGGGGGGACTTGAACCCCCATGCCTCGCGGCGCCACCCCCTCAAGATGGTGTGTCTGCCATTTCACCACTTCCGCAACGTTGTAAGATACTTACTTTTAGTGACTTACACGTTACACGTCTGGAAGCTCATTTCCTGTGTATCCATTTCTGTCACCACTCCGTGCTTCCTTGTCTTCCGCAATCCCTACAGATCGGTTGAGGTCGCCTAGGCGTAGGAAAAGCTTCTGGACCGCATTGGCCCGAGGATGCACGTAACGCATCGTTGTTTTAATGTTATCGTGCCCTGCGACGTACTGCAACGTGAAGGGATGCCAAGGGGACCTATCTCGAGATGGTCGAGCGTCGCGGAAGGTTTCCGTCAGCGCAGTTCCGGCAGTGCACTCCGGCAACAGGATTTACAGGGCACGCAAACAGAGAGATCATTCCCCGAGTCGAGGTGCTTTCGATGCCACACAAGTTGCGAAACGGGTATATCCCACGAACGCCCCAAGCGCGATACATTGAACTTCTACGGAAAGTGGGCGTGTGACCGACAACCCGGAGGAAGAAGCCAGTCGCGCAATGACCCCCGAGGAGAACCGGCAGTATGTCACCAACTGCTGCGACGGATTCAAACGGCTACTGCTCGCGAAGGCAGATCGGATTTGCCGGCGTAGGACTGTGCCGGGATTCAGCAAAGGATCATGGGGATAATGACAATATGAGCCAGAATCGCCTGCAATTGTGCCGAAAATCCACGCTCCTGTTTGCGATAATCATTGC
>CAYVSQ010000264.1:0-4115 GCA_964453815.1 uncultured Acidobacteriaceae bacterium
AAGCATGCTTACTAGCCATGAGGATGGCGCTGGATTGTTCTCCTCAACAGAGGCCCACTGCTGCAGCGTCTTCTTGGCCTCATCGCGTTGGCCCAGGATCACCTGAGCTTGCGCCAGCGGAGAGTAGGCCCCGTACTGATCCGGATGCAGCGATAGCTCTTTCTTATAGTCCTCAATCGCAGCCGATATCTGCCCACGTTGAAATTCCAGGTACCCGTAAGTAAGCCATAACCAAGACTGCTGCGCATTAAGGTTCTTCCCCTGGTCCAGCATGGACTCCGCCGAGTCCAGTTCATGCTGTTGCACCGCTTTATATGCCGACGCTATAAGCGTAGCTGCCGTCGCATTCGTCTCTGTAATAACGGGTGGTCCCTTGTCGGCCGTATCGCCTGACGCAGTTTTGCCGGTCCGCGTGAGCTGCACATAAGGCTCATTCCCGAGGTCTACCGTATCAGCCCACTTCTTATAGCTCTTCCAGTCAGCGACCGGAACCTTCTCTTTCAGCACCTCGATCCGTCGCTCCGCATACAGCGTTCCGTTCTCAAACTTGTAGGTTTCGTCATAGGTCGCATAAGCAGACTTTGCATGGACGGCCTCAGGCAACTCAACGCCCCAACCGTCAGGCAACTTCAGCGCGGAGGTCGATGATTCCACCCGCGGAACGCCCAGCATAATGGAGTGAACTGGCGGATCTTTTTCATCTGGCCTGGGAAGCATCACCGGTGCAACCTGCGGCACGATCCGATAGTTATCCCAATCTCCAGCCTTCTCCCGTTTGTAGTCGTAGCTGATCTTCAACGGCTCCGTCGTATCCTCCGGCCGGCTCAATTCTGCGTGACTCGTTGTTCCGCCATAGCCCATATTCCGAGAGAGTTGTTGCACCACCTGGTCGTACTGCGCCGGAGGCACCTGTCGCAATACGGCGCGTATTGTCAGCTCGTCGTCCCCACGCAGAGTCAGCGCCAGACGCGAGTTCGAGATCCCATCCTTATCCAGCGTGCCTACAGCTTCCATCTTCTGAAACGGAGCGAAGGGAAGAGTCGCAGGGGTTCGAACAACCCGGGCCACGTTGCTCTCCGGAACCACCAGGGCAGACTTGTCGCGGATCGCAAACATCAGCATGCGATAAGGAGCTACCTCAGCCGTAGAGTCCAGCCACACTGTCTCACCCTCGAGCTGAACAGCCGTAATCAAATGGTTGAAGGCAGATGGAGAAGGTACCGCCTCATTAAATCGCACACCGGCACCAATCAACACCGCATCCGCATGTAGCCCGAGCGCGGAGAGCATCGCTGCAAGTAGGGTGTGCTTGTCCTTGCAGTCGCCATATTGGTTCTGAAGCACCTCCACTGCCGGATGAGGCTGGTATCGGCCAACGCCGAAAGCTACGCCAATGTAGCGAATCTGAGTAGCGACATATCCATAAACCGCACGCACTTTCTCCTGCTGTGTAGCCTTCCCGGCAGTCACCTCTGCGACCTTCGCCTTAACTTCCGCATCGGGCACCATTCGGTCACCCTCGAGCCCCCGGTACCACGCTCCAACCGCCTCCCAGCTCTTGAAGGTCGTCCATGCCACGCTGGGAAGCTTTCCTTGAGTCGCATCGAGCTCCTGCTCTTCCGTCCAAACTGCTTTTTCCTTTGCTTCTTTCTCGGCCTCTGCCTCTTTCCCCACCGTCGGCTTCTTCTGTGACGCGTTCCACCGAAAAATTCGCTCCCCACCCACAATCGACTCGCTCGGCTTATTCCTCGGACTCCACACATTAACATAGGCGTCTTTAGGAACACGCAGCTCCAATGTCTGAGACAGAACGACTCCATCCTCAATGAAGTTCTCCTGTCCCCAGAACTGGCCGGGAGCCTCCGCTCGCGTCTTCACGATCTTTGCCTGCCATTCCAGCGTGTCACCGACTCTCAAGCTCCGAATCGGAAGCTGCTTCTGCTTCAGATCGCTATAGAACGGAGCTTCCCGGGTCACTGGATCCGGCATCTCCATCGCCTCGGTTACCGGAGTTTCTACGACTGTGCCATCCGAACGCCTCACCCTCGCGTAGGCGATCTCTACTCGCTCAGAGTTTCCCGCATAACCGATAGTCACAACGCCGAGCTGCCGCAGCGCGGCCTCGGACTGTACCCGTACTGCCATCGTGATCTGGCGCCATCCGGTGCCGTCTGCGGCCATCTCATAAACAGCATCGAAATGTTCTATGACTGCAGATTCGCCTGAATAGTCCGGCGCCAAAGCCGGTGCCTTCGAGCCTGACGCTGGTCCTGCAGACGGCGGGGCTACAGGAACAGTTATGGTCGTACTTTGTCCAAACACACTGGCAGAAAACAAAGACAGAAAGAAGCAGGTCAGCAAGATGAATTTCATGGATATCTATAGCTATATAGCAGACTGAGGTTGCAAACCAAGCCAACCATTAAAGTCTTGCCGTCGCTCCTGGCCACCCGGCAACGAAATGAATCATCCACGACTACGAACTAATCCAATCGCCAAAACCACTTAGGAGAAAAAAACAGACAAATGAGCGAACCTGTCCTCACCGCCCATGAAACCCTGAAATGGTTCGAGACCACCTCCACCAACTGGCAGAAACTTCTCGCCGCCAAACCGGACATCCTCGCTCTCTCCTGCGACATCGCCGGCGCCGCCACTGTGGCCCAGGTCCTCCAGCACATCGTCGCCGTCGAGCTACGCTGGGCCGAGCGCATCGCCCGCCTCCCCGAAACCGACTTCGACCAGGTCCCCTTCGGCTCCGTAGACGCCCTCTACGCCACCCACGACCGCGCCCTCGGCATCTACCATCAGTCCCTTGCCGCCGACCTCGACTGGGACCAGATCATCGACTTCATCACCCGCAGCTACGGCCCTGCCAGCGCCTCCCGCAAGACGATGTTCTTCCACGCGATGTTCCACAGCATCCGCCACTACGCGCAGTTGGGAACCTTCATCCGCCAACACGGTTACAAAGCCGACTGGCCCGGCGGCGGCGATTACCTCTTCATGGGCGTCACTCTCCCCTGACGCGCCAAAAAACATGTCAAACCTAAAATCGACCTAACTCATTTCCTACCAGTAACATCAAGTGGCATAATACTTGGGATTCTCGATGGACTGTGTCAGTCGCCACAGGATTTTCCTGCAAAGTGGGCTGCAATGATCTATGGATATTTCGATGAGAGCGGGGAAAACGGAGACGGATTCTTCGTGGTCGCTGGCTTCGTGGGGCGAAGAAAGGATTGGAAGACTTTCCTCAGTCTATGGCGGGAGGGACTAGGTAATCGTTCATCGCTCCACTTGAAAGATTTGCGTTTGGGTTCTTCTAGGTATCCGAACAGGCACAAGGATTTATTAACTCGACTCGGATCAATACCGCGTAGATCCAATCTTATTGGATTCGCTGGTTCTGTGAGGACCAGCGACTATGCCGACAAAATTAAAGGAACCATTGCTGAGATAGGTCTATCTGGATACAGTGTCGCCCTCATTGCGATGGTGGACGCCATTCTCGAAAGTAAGCGCATATCAAAACGTGATCGTATTGAATTCACTTTTGAAGATCAATTTCATTTCGCTATCCCAAGAGCGGCGACTTTTAGAGATCTAAGGCAAGCGAAACACTATAAAACCCACCATGGGAAGAGCCGCGTTGGTAGAGATAGCGCGATGGCCGCTTCTACGATTCTAGAAGCTTCCGACTACCTTTCCTATGCGATCCTGCAACAGCTAATCGACCCTGGTTCGCAAAAGGCGAAGCTGACCGCTCCGATACTTGAAGCAAGTCAGCCCATAAACCACGTCGAAATGACCAAAGATAATGTGGAGCAGTTGATTCAGCAGGTGTACTCCGACCGTGGTGAAGAAATCCCTAAAATGGATTCCCTAAAAAAGAAGTACATCCTCGATAGAATGAGCAGCTATTTGGTGAATTAGGACAGCCATGTCACAGTTACCATCGGTGTTAAGCCTTTCAGCTACCGCGAAGCCACCGCAGGCAGAATATCCGCCACGTCTACCCACTGCGTCGGATACTCGCCCGTATAACATGCCGTACAGAAGCTTCCAGGCGAGAGCCCGTTCACCGGTTCACCTGTCGTACAAGCATGCGTCAG
>CAYVSQ010000265.1:0-3180 GCA_964453815.1 uncultured Acidobacteriaceae bacterium
CCATCGCATCGGCTTCCGTCTCAAGCGGATCGTCGACCGATCCGACTTTGAGTTGGCATTGCAATAGACCGGGAAGTGCGGGCCCCGCCGCACGGAGTGGGGCGAGACCACGTGGCTGGTCCTGAGCGGCCGCTGGATGGATCGACTTTGCAACCAGAGGCGAAAACATCATCACTCCTGTTCCGTCGTGACTGGGTCAAGGTCTCTCGAGACCAGGGGGCATGTGACCGCGCCGGCGATGCGCAAACTGCTGTTGCAAGGGCCGTCTCCGAAATCCGAGATCATATTCCCTGCCGATAGTCTGACAGCGGTTTCGGTTCTCCTTCTAAAGTTATTGCCTTTTCATTTCATTCGAGCTTCTCACATGCATATGTAGATGTGAAGCTGCTCGCTCCAGATCACGATGGAAAGTTTTCGAAAAACGACCATCGTTGGCATTATCAATATCGATAAGCTATCGGAGTGCACAAGCGAGACCGAATCCTCGACAAAGCACTAAGTCGGCGAAGGCACGATCCCCTCGTTTTGACATTTGCCGCTCGCGTTCGCCCGTCACAGCGGACCCGGCAACTCTTCATAGCTTGGGATGCAATCCGGGTTCGCTAAACATATTGTGTGGCGAGAGGATCGTTGCATCTCGTCGGTCTGCCTAACGCAATTTGAACATTCAAGGCTTAAGATTTGGAATCGATCAGTGCTATGCAGGATCGTGAAGGGGAGAGAGGGCAAGTAGCGGACCGGATCTCCGTATCTATCCAAGTCAGCATCTGAGAGCCTCTCGGTCTCTTTTACGAAGATCATGCGCGTATTTGAGCCCGGTGACACCAGCGCCCGAAGAGGGTTGGAGTCTACGGACTCAAGATCGACGATCCGGATCATAGGGTCGGCACACATCTGGATAACCAGCGGTTCCATCGCGACCACGAACTCGGATTGTGCGCCATCATGTGAGACAAAGTGAACGGCACTTAATGCTGGAGTGAGCCTACTGATTGTCTCGTCCTCGACTTCGCGCCAGGCGACCGAATAACCAGGGACCGAGCAGAATCCCGCCCATAATCTCGCCGATTACTCGCGCCTGTCCCGAGCCTGCGAGCAACCCAGCCGCAGGCAAGTGTCATCACCAGCACAACCGCCATTTGCACCAGGCGCAAGGTCATCCGGCCCTCTTTTTGTTATCGCACAATCTTCTGCGTCTCTCAGAAAAGACAATCACCACATCCGCCACCAGCAGTACAAGCCCTGGTGCGAGCAGGCGGGTTCCGATCATCGCCGGCCAGGAAAGCTCGAAGTCTGACCGCCAGTCGATGATCGTCAGAATCAATCCGCCAAAGAACAACACCGCACCGCCCCAGCGCCTGAATCGCGGTCCGATGCCATCCTCTTCCTTGTACGCGCTCCCTCTTAACTCGCGAACGGGAGGCCGGCTGAACCCTTCATGGTCGTAGATCATGCAGCGCAGCTCCGGCCGCCGCGCAGTCTCCTGCCGGGCGTAGGCTTCTGACTCTTCAAGGCTGCTGAACACAGTGCAAAAAGGGGCAGCGCCGGATCCGACCTCGAAACTGGAGTAATGTACCGCGTATTCTCCAGCCGCCATCCGCTCATTCCAGCACGGCGGATGCACTCGTTCGTCATATAGCGGTACCACGCGGCCGCTCATATCCCGAGTGTAGCAATTGCCCCGGAGCTTCCCAATCCGTATGAAGAAGGGCTTGTGAGCGTTAACTCAAGCACCGATTTGCTAATCGGCAGCAACAGGCGACTGAGATTGAGGACTACGGCTGACGGTAAAGAAGCGTAACAGCTCGCGGGCAATTGCCGCGGGTTCGCTCAAGGGGAGGAAGTGTCCGCAGTCGAGGAAGATGACTGCGGATTCGGGGATGAGGCTCGCGGCACGGGTGGCGAAGGCTGGCGGAACGGCCGAGTCTCGCCGGCCGTGAAAGATGAGCGTGGGAGCGAAGAGTTCTGTAAGCCGTTCCGGCATGGCGGCCAGGACTTCGGCCGGATCTCCCCAGCGAAGCAGCGACATGAGACGCCATGCACCGGCGAGTCCATGGAATGGAGCGTGAAAGTCATGCACGATATCGTCGCGGTTATTGTTGGTGTTGGTGTCCTCGTCGAGAGCCACCCGCATGACGAGCTTCCAGAAGAGCAGATTTTCAGCAGGCGCCATAACCTCGCCGACAACGGGCTTGCGCAGAACCTCAAAAAGAGGAAATGGCTTGAGGTCGGGAAAGATGAATGGTGTGAGGAGCGCGAGTCGTCCTACACGGTGCGGATAGCGATGCGCGCACTCGACGGCGATGGCGCATCCCGCGTCATGGCCCACCATGTGCCAGCGCTCGATGCCGCGCTCGATGCGCAGCGCTTCGATGGATGCGGCCAGGGGGTCCACTTCGCCGAGATCCCCGAGGCAGGCGCGGCGCGCGGCCGAGGCCAGGCAGATCAACAGCGATGCAGGTCAAGTGGCCGCATTATCGGCCGATGACGCGATCCCATGGATGGCAGCTGGTAGGCATTCCGTGAAGAAAGAGCACCGGGTCGCCGGAACCTGCGCAGACCTGGTGCATGCGGGCAGAGCTGGCCGCGATGGAAATGGGTATCATCCGGTCGCCTCGCATGGAACCTGCCCACGCTTACAGAAGGAGTACATAACGGAGGCGGCCACGCGAAATGTCCCGAGCAGGAGCCAGAAGAACAAGGAAGAGATGATTCCGCGCGGGCTGACGCGCGCGTAGACGTTGTTAAGGCTCCAGGCAGGGATGGTATAGAGATCGCCCGCGGTCTTGACGCCAATGCGGTTGCGAATGGGCCCGTCGTAGATGACCTTTTCGATGCCGCAGTTGAAGAAGCGGGCAACGTCCTGCACGCGGCGACTGTACATGGCAGCGGCGATCCAAGGAATGCGCTTGTGGTGACGATATTTGATGATGAGGGCAGCGGCTTCAGAGGCGTGGCGGAGGGCAGCGGTGACGCCATTCGAGGTCATAGGATCGACCATGGCTGCGGCTTCTCCGGCGACCAGCCAGTTAGGACCGAATATCTGGCTATGCACTCGGCAGCGGTACGAAGTAACACTGGTGGAGATCGGAGACGCTGACCGCATTAATTCACGAAAACGCGGGAAGCGCTCGAGCTGCGTACGAAAAATGTCGTCGACGGATAGACCGGAAGCGCGCA
>CAYVSQ010000266.1:0-22753 GCA_964453815.1 uncultured Acidobacteriaceae bacterium
CCGTGGGCTACTGCCACGGCATCGAGAACTACTCGCGCCACTTCTCCGGCCGCCTTCCCGGCGAGCCGCCGCCCACCCTGCTCGACTACTTTCCGCGCGACTATCTGCTGTTCATCGATGAATCGCACGCTACTGTGCCGCAGATTCACGGCATGTGGCATGGCGACCGCTCGCGTAAACAGAACCTTGTCGACTACGGCTTTCGCCTTCCCTCAGCCACAGACAATCGTCCGCTCAAGTTCGAGGAGTTCGAAGCGCGCGTAAACCAGACCATCTATGTCTCTGCTACGCCAGGCCCGTATGAACTTACCAAATCTGCCGGAGTCGTAGTCGAGCAGATCATTCGCCCCACGGGACTCGTGGATCCCGAGGTCGAAATCAGGCCTATCCGCGGTCAGATCGACGATCTCCTAGCCGAAATCCGCGAACGTGCCACGAAGAACGAGCGCGTGCTGGTGACCACACTTACCAAACGCATGTCTGAAGATCTCGCCGGCTACTACTCCGAGGTTGGTGTGCGCTGCCGCTATATGCATTCGGAGATTGAAACCCTCGAGCGTGTTCGCTTGCTGCGCGATCTTCGCAAAGGCGAGTACGACGTCCTCATCGGCATTAACCTCCTGCGCGAAGGGCTGGACCTGCCTGAGGTTTCGCTTGTTGCCATCCTCGATGCGGACAAAGAAGGATTCCTGCGCTCTGCCGGTTCGCTGATTCAAACCATCGGTCGCGCCGCTCGCCATATCAACGGCCGCGCCATCCTCTATGCCGATCGCGTCACAGATTCGATGAAGCAGGCTATTGGCGAAACAAGCCGTCGCCGCGATGTCCAGCGCGCCTATAACGACGAAAACGGTATTACGCCAACGTCCATCATTCGACCAACGGATATGGCGCTTGCCCGGATACTCAAAGCCGACTACGCCGATCTCACCGATGAAGCCGACTCCATACCCGACTTCAAATCTCAGGATGAGCTTGATGCCTACATCGTCAATCTCGAGTCCGACATGCGCGAGGCTGCGAGGAAGTTCGAGTTTGAAAAGGCCGCGCGCCTGCGCGACAAGATCAAGGAACTTCGCATCAAAGAATTTTTATTCTCTTAGTGAAGGGAACCTCGTCACGAGGTTAGGGCTGATTGGACAGGCAAAGGAAACCGGAAAGCAAGGATTAGCGGATTAGCTTTCCGGTCTCCTCGAAGAGAGTTACGATCCGACCGCAGATTGCTGCGAAGCGGCTGGCATATTGTTCGATACTTCCTGAGAAGCTAGCTTCGGTGCTTTGACCAGGTGGTGGGTAAGATGCTTCGCAGTGAACATCGCACCGTAGGCAAAGCGCGTCAAGGGACCGAATGAATTGGCGGAAGCAACTCCCACCATATAGAGACCCTTCACGGAAGACTCGAAGCTCGTCGACAGAACAGGCGTGTCTTCGATCGAGCGGATTTCCTTGCGGAGATCCTCGTCAATAAACTCCAGCCGTGACATCGCAACCCGGAACCCGGTGGCACCGATCACGTGATCGACAACTAGCTCAGTGTGTGTGCCATCGCTCTCCGTAAACTGGAGATGAACCTTGCCGTTCTCTACCGAGGCTCCCTGAATTGTCGTGCCAAGGTGCATCGGTACGCGGCCCTCGACCTTCTCGCGAACAAACCATCCCGGAGCGGGTCCGAGGTGCCGCTTTACTGCACGAAAGCGGAGCTTACTGGGCAGCTTATGGAAGATCAGCGGTGCATCGCTAGCCAGCCTGGACTTCCAGCCGAGGCCAAGTCCCGAACGAGGCGAAGTGATTCGATCCAGAAGCGGACGCGGTTCCTTTGACGGCTTATGGAACGAGATCTGGCTGCGCCGGGCCACGAGATGCACATCGGCTCCGTGCTCATGGAGAAGCGCGGCGATGTCAACTGCAGAAGCGCCGGCGCCGACGACGACGACCTTCTGTCCGCGGTACCTGCTCAGATCACGATGTGCCGAGCTGTGGGTGACCTGCTCTCGCGGCAGATCTGCCAGAAAAGGAGGGAGGTACCCAAAATGAGTGATGCCGGCAGCCACGATGACTTTCCGCGCGTAAACTGTCTTTCCATCGGCTGTCTGCAGCTCAAAGCCCGCGGAACTACGTTTAAGCGACGTGATATTCGTCTCTTCCAACGTCGGCACCAGGCGCTTCTGGAACTCCAGCCCATAGTCGACAAAGGTTTCGCGGGGCACTGGAATGCCTACATCGGAATAGGGCAGGTTCTTCTCAGCACAGTAATGGCCAAGGGTGAAGGCTGCATCGGGGTCGTAGAGGCTCGATGCAAAGCCGTCGGACTTGAGCAGCATGCCATCCGGCATCTGCTGACGCCAGCTGTGCATGGGTGTTCCGAAGATGCGAAAGCTCAACGGAGTCTTCCGCAGGTGTGCGGCGATAGAGAGGCCATAGGGACCGGCCCCTATGATTGCAATATCGGTCGAGGGGTGACTCAAGGCGTGCTCCCAGATCAATCAATCTGTTGAATGGTACGGTCAGAGATACCGTGTTTATAGAGTGCTCTAGAGTGCACTCTATTGGTATCACCTGAACGGTGGCGGCATGATACTTCCTTAGTTATATTTACCGAACGTCGAGAAATTGTTAGGAATTGTAGGTGCGGCTAAAAAATCATCGCCCCGTGGTCCTGCTCGGTGCAACCATGTGGTGGCCATTATCGGCCCGCCTGGCAACGGCTCTCATCCACCATGGATGCAGGGTCGTGTGTATCTGCCCTCCTGGACACCCGCTAAGATTTGTTACCGGCGTCGAAGATCTATACCCATATCGTGCGGTTGACTCCTTCAGAGCGTTGAGGTCGGCAATTAAGGCGACGAATCCCGACATGATCGTGCCCTGCGATGACGCCGTGGTCTGGCAATTACACGCCCTTCACGCGCGTTATCCCGAGCTGAGGCCGCTCATCGAATATTCTATCGGGCCGTCTGAGATGTATGCGACGATTCGCAGCCGCGCCGGATTGCTGCAAGCCGCGTCAGAACTCGGCATCCGGATTCCCGTGACCGAGACCCTGGCGTCGGAAAGCGATCTCAACAAATGGAGCCAGGCAGGCTCGACAGTCCTGAAGGCGGACGGGACGTGGGGCGGAACGGGCGTGGAAATCGCACATTCCCACGACGAAGCGCTCTCAGCCTTTCGCAGGCTTGCCCGACCTTATGGAGCTGGTTTGGCCTGGAAACGATTCCTGGTCAATCGCGATCCTTTTGCCCTGTGGTCGTGGCGAAACAGCGGAACGTCGCAGGTGACAATTCAGCAATTCATCCCGGGGCGTCCGGCAAACACCATGTTCGCCTGCTGGGGGGGAGAAGTTCTATCGAGTGTTACCGTCGAAGTGGTCTCGGCGCAGGGAATCACCGGAGCTGCGAACGTCGTCCGGCTCATCCAAAACCCGGAGATCGAGCGCGCTTCCCGCAAGCTGGCGCGTCGATTTATGCTGAATGGGTTTCACGGCCTCGATTTCGTTCTCGAAGAGGCGACCGGTGCTGCGTACCTGATCGAGTTGAATCCCCGCTGTACGCAACTCGGGCATCTTCGCCTGCCTGATCAGGGCGATTTGGCTGGCTTATTCATTGCTAGAGTGAAAGGGGTCGATCCTCCGCCGGAGGGAGATCCCATCGCGAGCGATACGATTGCGTTTTTCCCCCAGGCATTTTCCTGGAATACGCGGAGCCCATATCTTCGTCACGGCTATCACGATGTTCCTTGGGAAGAACCCGAACTTCTCCAGCAGTTGCTGCGCGAGCCGTGGCCTGAACGCCAATGGCTAACGCGCGTCTACCACTTTTTCCGGCCGTCGCAGAAGCAGACTGAAGTTGAATTCGATGACCCTTCTACTGGGTACCTGGCACAGAAATTGTACGATGAAGAGGCTCTTGCAACCGGACGAACGGAACTCGTATCTGGGTAAATCCGGGCACAGGCAAAAGGCCCCGCGAAGAGGAGGCTGTTACGAAACTCTTCGAGTGAACGGATGTTGGAACGGGAGCAAGGGACCCGTCGCACTCTGTCTGTGGTCACTTGCGGCCGACGAGGAGTCGCAGAGATCCTTCAAAGAAAGGCTGATGACGCAGGTCGCCATGCTTCTTGTCCCACGTACCGCTGCGCAGATCACGGCTCAGGTCTTCGACAAAACGGGTATCGACGACATGGTCTACGAAACTCCACGCGGAGTTGGCCCGCCTTGCTCCTGGTTCCAGCAAGCGCTCGGGGCGTCCGTAATAAGCCTCACCGAAGCCATCCACGCATTGCATAGGAATGGGAACTGGAATAATCTCCACGCTGCCTCCCAAACCTTTCTCTATTGAGGTCATGGCAGGATAGCGGCGCGCTTCAACCTCAATCACTTCAGGAGCGTATTCCATCAGCCAAAATCGGTCGAGGGCCTCCGGATCGCAGGTAAGAATGAGCACCGGTCCACGCGTGACACGCCGCAGTTCAGCTAAACCTGCTGCAAGGTTCGGCCATTGATGGACGGTGAACGTGGCCATACCTGCATCGAAACTTCCGTCGGCGAAGGGCAGGGACTGGGCCACTGCGTCGATGGCCTGAGTGAGATGAGCGGGCCGTTGCGCCCTCATGGAAGCAGACGGCTCTACGGCAGTTACCTGGCGATTCACCGGCTCATAGGAGCCCGCCCCGGCCCCCACATTCAAAACTGTTTGCGCGGCGCCAAGAGCCTTGTCCAGGAAATCTGCAATCGCCGGGTCAGGTTGGCGGTATGAGGTGTAACCACTGCCGATGGTTCCGTAATTCGCATCCCCGGCGCTTCCGTCAATGTGCCGCTGCAACATTCGGCCTCCTTCCAAAAGAATATAAGCATCTCGATGATCCGGCTCGTTCCTGAGTAACTGGCAACTCAAAACTACCGCCGTCACTCGCTGAGAGCACTTTCGTCTTTCTCCAATCTCCTGAACTGAGTTTCGTAACAACCTCGTTCCTGCCCGCAACGCCGGCCCCGAAAGCAGCTAGGGGGCCAGCCCCCACGCCCGCAAGCCGTGTCCCAATCTTCCGCGCTGCGCTTGTGCAGACCTCCGCTTCGCTCCGCCCTTTCCACTCCGACCTACTCCGTTACAAGGGTGGGGATACGAGCCCGTTACGAGACTCCTCGACCGCCTCGCAGCCGACCTTTATCAGTCGCAGACAAGAAGCTGACTTACGTGGACTCATGTCTAATTGCGAGTATTCGTGACTCCGTTCTCCCTCCCGTTAAAAAGACTGCTGGCTAGTGATTTAGTCAGGGAACGGAGCTTGTGCGGCTCAGAGAATCTAGATCCGCGACTCGCGGTTTGGCTAAACTGGTCGAATGCACGACCCAGAACATGCTCGGCGGGTGCTCGGTGATGTTTCGGTTGTACGACCAGACCCATCCTGGCCGGAACGTTTCTCCGAGGAACGCGATTTGCTGCGGCCACTCCTTGGCTGCATAACGGACCAGCTTCAACACTATGGAAGTACCGCTGTTCTCGGACTCAGCGCAAAGCCCATCATTGACATGATGGCACCCGTGGCCAGTCTTGATGAGGCGGACGCGCTGGGAGACCAGCTTACAGACATCGGGTATAGCAAGATTGACGCTGGTTTCCTGAAGCGACGCTTCTTTAGGAAGAAGACCGAAGGTTCAGAAGTCGCCTACCATCTGCATCTGGTCGTTTCGTCGACGTGGCCATCGAAGAACGAATTGTTGCTACGCGACTGGCTGATCCAACATCCGGATGTCGCACACGCCTACGAGATGCTGAAAGTGAAATTGGCAGTGGAATATGGTGACGACATGCCACGGTACACGGAGGGGAAAACCTCGTTCTTACGAAAAGTCGTGAATGATGCACGCTTCAGTCGAGGCCTTCCACTTGAGTGCGACTGGGACGAATAGAGGGTGCGCCTGGCGATAACACGCCAACAGAAAGCCTGATCGGATTAGGAGCATCTCCCATCCGAACCTGAAGAGGCAGCGCAGACGTTCCCTACTTGCAGCCTCGAGTTTCGTAACGGCCTCGGAGAAGAGGCGGAGCCTTTCATAATTTACGATTACGAACGATCAATGAATCCGAATGTCGCCCGAGCCGGTCTCTACTCTCACCGTCACACCGCCGCCGTTGATATCGCCTGTCATGTGGTGACGCTCCAAGCTTCCATGCACGGAAATCGGAGGATCGCTATGAATCGTTCCCGAGCCGGTAGTTGCATCAAGTGAGAACTTCGCCGCACTACCCGTATTCAAGGTCACAGACCCCGAGCCCGTCCCGACCTTCCAGTTTGCTCCGGGCTGGCCGTCGATTTCGATATCGCCGGAACCCGTCTCCGCGAAGAGGCCGCCCGTTACTCCGCGCAGCCGAATGCTTCCGCTCCCCGTCTGTGCTTTCACGTCCGGAGCCGAGCGCATTTCCGCGCGAATATCGCCGGAGCCGGTCTCGAGCGTAACGCGCCCGCTCAATCCGTTTGCATCGATCGATCCCGAACCGGTGCCCGCCTTGAGCGAACCGCCCAAATCGGAGATACGCAGATCGCCCGAACCGGAATTTGCCTCGAGATTCGTCCCCCTGGGCGTTGTTATCTCGTAGTCGATCGAAACATTGTGGTAGCTCGTGTGCTTGCCCACGGTGATGGAATTTCCGCTCTGCTCGATCGGTGGATTCGCCACAACCTCTTTCACACGCTCCTCGGGTGAACCCCAATCGCCGCCCCAGCGGTTCGCATGCACGTGTCCGATGATGTGAATCTCGTTGTCTGAGCCGGGCGTCACATGGACGTAACCCGAGCCCGTGCTCACGCTGAGCGTTGCTGTTCCGTTCACGTGCAGAGTCTTATCGAACGTGCCGTCCGCTGCCAGCATCCACGCCGGAGAAACCGCTAACGCCGCTACCGCTATCCACTGCATCTTCATAACTGCCTCCAGATTTTTGCCGCTGTTTATTGCTGCAACACAACCGTGTCGCCCTCTTTCAATCCGTCCAGAATCTCGATCCGGCTGCCGTTCGAGATCCCCGCTTTCACTGCAATCTTCCGTTGGCCTTCCTTCTGCTTTGGATCGGGCACGAAGACGGATGCATTCTTGTCCGCGTCGTAGATGACCGCCTGCACCGGGACCGAGAGCACGCTCTTGTCTTCTTTGATCAGGATCTCAGCGTTGGCCGTCATATTCGCCTTCAACTCGCCGCTGGGATTGTCGATCGAGACGCGCACCTCGAAGGTCGTCACATTATCCTTCTCCACGCCCAGTGGAGCAATCTTTGTCACCTTGCCCTTGAAGATTTTGTTAGGAAATGATTCCACGCGAATCCGCGCCGCCTGGCCGAGATATACGTTACCGATATCCGCCTCGTCGACCTTGCCGTTCACATACACCTGCGTCGTATCGCCCAGTGTCATCACGAGCGTTGCCGTCGAGCCCAGTACCAGGATCGAGCTCACCGCGTCGCCAACCTCCACATCCCGCGAAAGCACTACGCCATCCATGGGAGCCGTCAAAGTGGTGTAACTCAGTTGTTCGTTCAGTTGGTCCAGGCTTGCCTGCGCCTGCTTCACCTGTGCCTCGGCTTGCCGCAGCTTGGCCCCATCCACACCGATCTGCGCCTGCGCCCCCGCCTGCTTGTTCTTGTTCGCAAGATAGTCGCGCTGTGCGTTGTCCAGCGTCTGCTGCGAAACAATTCCTTGCTTCAGCATCTCCAGATTCCGCTGGTAGGTCTGCTGATACATCGGTAGATCAGGGGCTTCGGCATTCACCTTGTCTTGCACGATGTTTTCCCTGTAAGTAAATACGTTTGCTTCCGCTGCCGCTAATTGCGCCTTCTGCGCCGCAACCTGGGCCAGGATCTCCTGTTGATCGAGCTGTGCCAGCACCTGACCCTTGTGCACATTCTGATTGATATCGACATACAGCTTCTCGACCAAGCCACTGGCCTTCGATTTCAGCTCAACTTTGGTGATCGGCTGAATCTTTCCGGTCGCCACTACACTCCTGGCGATATCGCCGCGTGTGACCTTGGCCAACCTCCCCGGCTCAATCTTTGTTCCACTGCCGCGTGCGGCAATGGTGATACCCACCGCCGCAATGACTACCAGCGCGATACCCCCGACCCACCACCATCTTTTCTTACGATTACGCTGAGTAGCCAAGCAACTTCCTCCAAAAAACATCGAGTTTGGCGGAACAGTCCTCACCCGCACTGACGAATACGTATGACATTTGGCATTAGTTCCCGGTAGGCCGCCAGTAGCCATTAAGGATTAGCCATCCGGTTTGATCATTGGCTAATGGCTAATCCCTAATCCCTAATGGCTAACCTCTGATCCTCGGATTCACCACTAGATAAAGGACATCCGTGGCCAGGTTGACCAGCACATATGTGAGCCCCACCGCCAGAATGCACCCCTGCAGCAACGAATAGTCACGGTTCGAAATCGCTGACACCGTGAGCCGTCCGATCCCGGGCCAACTGAAGATCGTCTCGGTCACGATGGCCCCCGCCAGTAGCGCTCCAAACTGTAAACCCACCAGCGTAATCACCGGGATCATCGCGTTGTGCAGTGCATGTTTATAGACTACCGTTCGTTCAGATAATCCCTTCGCACGCGCCGTACGAATGTAATCCTGACCCAGCTCCTCAAGCATCGCCGTGCGCACCATGCGCGTCAGAATCGCGGCCAACGCTCCGCCCATTGTAATCGCGGGCAAGATCAGATGTGTCATATCGCCTGCTCCGCTTACCGGCAACCATCCCAGCCTGATCGAAACCAGCAGAATCAAGATTGGTCCCAGCGCGAAACCCGGGAACGACAGGCCCAGCAGGCTCATCACGCCCAGCGCCTGATCCTGCCAGCGCCCGCGATGCAATGCCGCCGCAATGCCGGCGGGGATGGCGAGCAGTAGCGCCAGCGCCAGCGCTGCCATCGTCAATTCGATCGTGTAGGGATAGCGCGTCAGCACAAGGTGCGTCACGGAATCGTTCAGCCGCAGGGAGTGCCCTAGATCCCCGTGCAGAACTCCGCGCCAGTAATGGATGTATTGCTGCCCGAGCGGCGCGTCCAGACCATATGTATGACGCAACGCGGCGATGTCTGACGGCCGCGCTCCCTCGCCCAGCATCTGTTCGATCGGATCCCCCGGGACAAGATGGATCAGCAGAAAAACAATCGACACCACCACCCACACCACAGGAACGGTGTAGACCAGCCTGACCAACAAAACTTTTAGAGGACGATGAAGACGCGGCATCAACTCGCGCTCTCCAACGCCCGGTCGTTTGCCGGTTGGTCTGCCTTCTCGATGCGAACTCGGCTGATGCGGTTCCCGATCATCTCGACAATCGTAAAAAGTCGTCCCTCATACTCCACAGTCTCACCGCCGCGCGGAATCTTGCCCAGCCGCGCCAGCAGGAAACCCGCCAGCGTCTCCGCGCCCCCATCGCGAGGCAAACTCCAGCGCATTTGGGTCTCGAGATCACGTAGATTCACGCTGCCATCCAGCATCAATTCGCCGCTTGCCGTCGTCAGTACCGTCTTTGCGGCGACGTCGAACTCGTCTTCCACTTCGCCAACCAGTTGCTCGATCGCGTCCTCCACAGTTACCAGACCCACTGTCGAACCAAACTCGTCCACCACAATGGCCAGATGTCTTCGCCGCGCCTGAAACTCGTGCAGTAAATCCAGCACCGGCTTCGTTTCCGGAACCACCAGCACCTCGCGCATTACCTGATTCAAGCGCAGCTCAACAAAGGGAGCTTCGGCGAAGCGCGTCTGCGCCGATGCCCGAAAGTGCATCAATCGCGAGATGTCTTTGGAATAAACGACGCCGACAATATACTCCGGCCCGCGCGCCGGATCATAGACTGGCACCCGCGAATGCAGCTCATCCACAATCCGCGCACTTGCTTCTTCAATCAGCAGATCGAAGGGCAGGGAAAATATGCGCTGCCGCGGCGTCATGATCTCCCGTGTTGGAATTTCATTTACCTCCACCGCTCTGTGAATCAAAGCTTCCTGATACTCGGGCAGCATTCCCGAACGACGCGCCGCGGTCGCAATCAGCTTCAGTTCCTCCGGCGAGTGAACCGAACCCTCATGTACCATTGGTATGCGAAAGAGGTGCAGCACGGCACGTGCCGAGCGATTCATCAGATGGACAGCCGGCCGCGTGATCTGGATGAAGACTTCCATCGGTCCGGCCACTGCTACTGCCACCTGTTCGGCCTTGCGGAGGGCGAGGGCCTTCGGCACCAACTCGCCCAGCAATACATGAAAATAAGTGATGAATGCGAAGGCCACCGGCACGGCAATCAAATGTGCATAGATATGAGCGTGTGGCATCCACCGAAGCCAGTTCTCAAACGCGGCCGCCACCACCGGCTCGCCAATCCAGCCGAGAGCCAGACTGCAAAGAGTGACACCAAGTTGAACCGCGGGCAGAAAATCATCCAAATGCTTCTGCAGCCGCTGCACTAGGCGCGCACCGGGCCGCCGCTGTGCAATTAACTGCTCGATGCGTGTCTCGCGCACGCTTACAAGCGACAGCTCGGCGGCCACAAAAAAGCCGTTGGCCAGGATGAGCACCATGATCGCAACGCCGCGAAAGAGCAGGAACTCGAGCATCTGTTTTCAGAAGTTTACAACCTGAGAGCTTTTCCCGGGTCTGAGTGCCCGGTTTCTCGATCCGCGCATCCGAGGACTTATTTCTTTACGCGGATAGCTTCGATCGCATGAATGTACTTTTCCGGCAACTGGCGCTTCCGCATACTCTTGTCCACGCTCACATGCACGGTCTCGGCCTCGGCCAACAACTGCTCACCTTCCGCCTGCAGCCGCAAGAGCCGATAGCCGAACTTGATGACATAGCTCCGCAGCGCCGTTACGCGCGTTTCAATGATTACCTCTTCGTCATATCGTGCGGGGGCGCGGTACCGGCACGTTGCCTCGACTACCGGCAGATGGCAATCATCCGCGATCTCCATTTGCCTGTAGTCGTGACCGAGCTGGCGGAAGAATTCCACGCGCCCAATCTCGCACCACACAAAATAGTTGGCGTAATACACGACGCCCATCTGGTCGGTCTCGGCATAACGAACGCGGAGTGTCGTCCGGATGGGCGCAGTCATATCGTTATATACATCGGAACAGGGACCGGATTCCGGGAGCAGGGAATTGAGTCGCGAGCCTCAGTTGTTAGTCCCAGTTCCCTGACAACCGCCTGCACCGGAAACTGGGGACCAACAACGCAAAACGGGGCGTTACGGTTTCAGCTTCGACAGGATATTCAGCTTGGATACGTCGTTGAACATCACAAACGCCGCAAACAGAATCAGCACTACGAACGCTACCTGATACACGCGCTCCTTGAATTCCTGATTCAGGTCTCGCCGCAGTATGCCCTCAATCAGCAGCAACAGAATCATGCCGCCATCGAGAATCGGAATTGGCAGCAGGTTGAAGATGCCGAGGTTCAGGCTGATCAGAGCCATCAGGGCAATCAGGGGTTGCCATCCCGGCATTGTCACCGCCTCACCCGTCTCGCGCGCAATGCCGATGGGTCCGCTCAATTGCTGCACGTTTGACTTGTGCGTGACCAGCCGCTTCAGCACGTCCACGATGTAGCCCGAATTCTGCAGGTTGAAACTCACCGACTTCCTGATCGCCTTGTGCAGCGGCAATTGCTCGACGTGGAATGGCGCCAGTGCCGGATGAAACCCGAGCCGATAGCCCATGCGACCCGTGCCGTCGTCGCCCCAGATCGGTGTGGTTGTCATGTTCAGGGTCTGGTTGCCGCGTTGAACAACAAGGTTTACCGGCTTACCCTGCGTCTCCTGCAGCAATGCCATCACCGCGGCTACCGAATGTACTGCCTGGCCGTTAATCGATACAATCAGGTCGCCGGCTTTCAGTCCCGCACGATCTGCCGGATTCCCCGGCATAACATCGCGCACACCCAGCGGTCCTTCCTGCATCCTGGGCAGCAGCCCGATCGATTCAATCTCGAAATCCTGGCCCTTGCTCGTATTAGCAAGATAAAGTTCCAGATCCACTTGTTGAGGGTGACCATTCGTTATTCGTTCAACAGTCACGGGAACATAGGAATTAACATCCAGGGCCGCACGCATCCCCACCTGCTCCCAGGTCGGATTCGTATCCTTATCGAAGCGCACGACCCGGTCTCCAGCCTGAATCCCGGCGCGGCCGGCTGGCGAGTCTGGCGGAACAATGTCGGTCACTGCGGGGCTGGACATGTAATTGGGTACTTCGTTGTGCATCATGTAGAGCCCGGACATGAGCACAAAGGCCAGGATAAAGTTGGCTACCGGTCCGGCAAGCCCGATGAGGATACGCTGCCAGCGCGGGTGCGATGCAAATTCTCCGGGATCGCCGGTGCGCGTATCGCCCGGAGTCTCGCCGGCCATCTTCACGTATCCACCAAGCGGCAGCAGGCTTATACGGTAATCGGTGTCACCGCGCCGAAAGCCGAAAAGACGGGTACCGAAGCCGATCGAAAAAACCTCAACACGAACGCCGAACAGCTTGGCGACTGCAAAGTGGCCGAACTCATGCACGAGTACCATGATGCCCAGCACAACCAGCATGGAGACGAGGGCGATAAGAGCAAAAGCCATAGATCCTGTGAATACCTGCTGACAACGGAGCCCGAGCCGCGCAAGGGCGCCACATCAGTTTCCTTATTCTGCGCTCAAGGCGTGCATTTGCCCGCTAAAGACGCGATCGATTTCACGACACGTCCCGCGATTTCACGCGCCTGCAGGTCGAGTGCAAGCACTTCTCCAACGGTCGCTGGATGGGACTCGGGAATCGTCTCTAATACTCCTTCAATTGTACGCGGGATGGCCGAAAAAGGTATGGCTCGTTCGAGGAATGCCTCTACCGCGACTTCATCCGCGGCATTCAGCGCAATCGAGTGTGCCCCGCCCCGCTCCGCTGCTTCATAGGCCAGCCGCAGGCAAGGGAAACGCTCAAAATCCGGCGGCGCAAAGTCCAGTTGCCCCAGCGAAGCCATATCGAAAGTCAGATTCGATTCCACCCGCTCCGGATAGCTCAATGCGTAAAGAATAGGCAGCCGCATATCCGTCACTGAAATCTGCGCCAGAATGCTGCCGTCGATATATTCCACCAGCGAATGCACCGTCGATTGCGGGTGCACGGTCACCTTCACCGCTGACGAAGGAATATCGAAGAGCCGGCAGGCCTCGATAATCTCCAGGCCTTTGTTCAACATCGTCGCCGAGTCGATCGTGATCCGCCGCCCCATGACCCACGTCGGATGCTTCAGGGCCTGCTCGACCGTGATATTTTCAAATTCGCTCAGTGGCAGATTGCGGAAAGGCCCTCCTGAAGCCGTCAGCCAGATGCGCCGGACCTCGTGCTTCTCCCCCGAACGCATGCACTGGTGTATGGCGTTGTGCTCGGAATCGATCGGCAGCAGCGGAACATTCTTCGCGCGGGCGGCCGCTACAAGAATCTCACCCGCAGCCACCATAGCTTCTTTGTTCGCGAGCCCCACCGGCTTTCCTGCTTCGACCGCCGCATACGTCGCCTCCAGCCCGGCGACGCCCACAATCGCTGAAACCACAAAGTCCGCTTCTGGTGACGTGGCCACGCGAACCGTTCCCGCTGTTCCGTGGACTGCTTCAATACCGGTAATTCCGGCCTGCCTTAACCGAAGCTCAAGCGCAGCCGCCAGCTCGTCCGTAGCCAGCGAAACCACTGCTGGCCTCCAGCGTCTGCACTGTTCGAAGGCCGCGTCAACGTTCTTCCCGGCAGCCAGGGAGGCCACCGCGAATCGATCGGGATATTTCTCTAGGATGCTAAGGGTGCTCTGACCGATGGAGCCGGTCGAGCCGAGAATGGCGATCTGCTTCAACGTCGATCACTCACGGACTAGAAGGACTGCTGCAAAAGTAGAGCGTACCACAGCACAGGAGCCGCTACGAGCAGCGCATCGATGCG
This sequence comes from uncultured Acidobacteriaceae bacterium, assembly GCA_964453815.1. Classification (GTDB taxonomy): domain Bacteria; phylum Acidobacteriota; class Terriglobia; order Terriglobales; family Acidobacteriaceae; genus Silvibacterium. The sequence goes on from CAYVSQ010000266.1 coordinate 13,975, forward strand.
GTCTAGTACCCCTCCATGCCCAGGCAACAGCGAGCCGGAGTCCTTCACCCCCGCCCCGCGCTTAATCGCCGATTCAATCAAGTCACCCACTTGCGCAGCAATATTCAGCACAACTGCAAGCACCAGCCAGCGCACTGTCGATCCGGGAAAGGATAACAAAGGAGACAGGTTATGCCGTGCCAGCGTCCCGGCCAGGTTCACCAATAACAGCCCAATACACACGCTTCCAACGACCGATGCTATGGACCCCTCCCACGTTTTTCCCGGACTGATCGAGGGGGCGAGCTTTCTGCGCCCCCATGCACGGCCCACGTAGAGCGCGGCGATATCCCCGGCCCAGATCACGAAGAGCAGAAAAAGCAGCAATGAGGGGCCGTTTTCCTGCTCGCTGAGCAGCGGCAGAGTGGTAAGTGGCACGCCAACGTAAAGCATTCCGAAGACCGAGTATGCCGCGTCCGGCAGTACCCGCTTGAGTGGCGAGCGAAAGGCGCAGACGACAAAAAGGCCCAGCGCCAGCGCGCCCAGTAGCGGCCCCAGAAAATCCGGTCGCCGGTAGACACACGCAAACAGCAGCGCGACCATAATCATGGCGGCGACCCGGGGCGTCTTGGCGCCTGTCGCGTCGGCCAGCGCCAGATACTCCCATAGCGCCAGCTCCGCCACCAGGGCGGTCACCAATGTAATCAGTCCGAGGGAACCTTCAAAAAGGAGCAACAAAACCAGAGGAATAAGGACGGCAGCCGTAACGACACGTTTCATCTCTATGAAAGGATACACGTTGGCGCAGGGCGTCTTCGCTCCCGGACCAACCGTCAAAACAACAAATCGAAACGGCCCGTGTTGACATCTATATCTATGTCTATATCTATCTAGATGGTCAGGAGCCACACAACCGCCGCAGACACCTCCGCAGACAGACAAGCGAACTCACCGGCGATTTACAAAGAACCTTCCGAGGGAAAAACAAAATGAGATCGAATCGAATTTTCGCTGCCGCCGCAGTATTTGGCTTGCTGGCAGCTGTATCGCCTGCTTTCGCTCAGGGTGCTGATGGAGTACCGGCTCAGACCGTTATCACGGTGCTGGGCAAGAATGCCGAGTCCCCCGCGCCTTTACAAGAGCAGGACCTAAAAGTTCAAGTTGGTGGCAAGTCAGCCAATATTACTGACCTGGTCCCCCTCCGCGGCGACCGCGCCGGCCTCGAGCTGGTCATCCTTATCGATGGATCGGCCCGCACCAGCCTCGGCCGCCAGATGGGAGACATCCAACACTTCGTGCAATCGCTGCCGCCCACCACTGCGGTCGGTATCGCGTATATGCAGAATGGAAGTGCTGTCTTTTCGCAGCCGCTCACTACCGATAAGGCTGAGGCGCTCCGCGGGTTACACCTGCCCAATGGATCGCCCGGCAGCAACGCCAGTCCCTACTTTTGCCTCTCCGATCTCGCTAAGAGGTGGCCATCCTCCAATCGCGAAAATAGGCGAGAGGTGGTCATGGTCACCGACGGCGTTGACCCCTACAACCTTCGCTTCGATCCGGAAAATCCCTACATGCAGGCGGCTATCAACGATTCCATTCGCTCCGGCCTGATCGTGGACTCTATCTATTGGCACGATGACGGTAGATATGACCGCGGTCTCTATCAAAGTAACGCTGGCCAGAGCTTGCTTGGCCTGGTCGCCCAAATTACTGGAGGAAAGTCCTATTGGCAGGGAACGGGCAATCCTGTCTCTTTTGCGCCTTTCCTCGACGACTTGAGCCGTCGCCTGCAAAACCAATATGAACTAGGCTTTGTTGCTCCGGCAAAATCGAAGCCTGAAATCGCGACCCTGAAGATCAAGCTCGTGATGCCGAATACGAAGATCGACGCCCCGCAAAAGGTCGTCATCGTCCCAGGTGGCGTCGCACGGCAGTAATCCTCGACGCACCAAAACTTCGTGGACCGGGGCCGGAGTGAGATGTTCCTAATTTTCACTCCGACTCAGCCCAGCGTACCTATCCCTACTTCTTCGGCGAAGGTTTGCGCTTTTGGGTCGCTGGCTGCGGATTCGCTGCGCGTTCCGTCTCGACATCCACCAGGTGAAGCGTTGCCGCCGCGGCGGAATACTGCACTTCTGCTTGGGGGTCCTGCAGACCGTCGGTGGCAGCGGGCAGCAAGGATGGATCGCCGCGTTTGGCAATCGCGTCGAACGCCGCCGCTCGAACCAGCCACTTCTCCTTATTGGCGGACGCATCCGCCAACGCCTGTCCGCTCTTGGGGTCTGGGTCTTTGGCGAGCATAAGCGCGGCAGCTGCCAGCACCGGAGATGTGTCGTCCCGGGTGAGCAGTTTGTATCCGGTGACGGCCAAGCCGCCGAATGGCACAAATCCGATTCCCGCCTGCAAACCGAGGGCCGCCATCTTCTTGGGGTCTTTCAACATTTTCTTCTGTTGATCCGTCAGGCTTGTACCAGTCTTCTGCTGCCCTGTAAGTACCGCGTAATATACGTTATATCCACGGTTGTCGCCCAATTGGATGAGCGAATACGCTGCCGCGATTATGACCGATGGCTCAGTGTCACTGATTAATGCATGTAACTGTGGCTTCGCGTTCTTGGCCCCCATCTCTCCCAGGGCCTGCGCCCCAGCCCCGCGCACCTCGGGCTTGTCATCCTTCAGGGCAGTAAGTGCCGCGTCTTCCGCTTTCGCGTTGCGTGGGATGTTACCCAATACGCGTACAGCCTTCACGCGTTGATCGGAATTGCTATTGGTAAGTCCCTTGTTCAACGCCGACCAGGCACTGTCTTGAAGTGGGGTCTGCGCTGCAGGGGCTTGCGCAATCGATAGAGTCGCTGCCATGGACAACACTATCAAGCTAATGACACGAATTACTGATCTCATTTTCCTTGCTCCAGACTTTTAAGACTTAAAGATTAATTCTCGGATGGACTGCAATATGGTAGCGGGTTTCCGGCAAAGATGGAGATTTATCCAGAGCTGTTCGTTCAGAGCCGAGGCTGTTTCTTGCAGGAAAGGCAGGGTTAGTCGGCGCACAGATATGCGCCACGAGAATTATCCTAGCGGGGAACCAGGTTATTCACCGGCAACGAGGCCACGTCGTCGGATTCCGACCCATCCCCCAAACCGCCATAGCGGCGTTCACGCTTCTGGAAGTCCTCAATCGCTTCGAGCATGTGGATGCCGCGAAAATCGGGCCAGAGCCGGTCAGTGACGAAGATCTCCGCGTACGCGATCTGCCATAGCAGGAAATTCGAGATGCGCATCTCGCCGGAGGTGCGAATCAGCAGGTCCGGGTCAGGCATGTGCGCCGTGTACAGGTGCCGCTGGATATCCTGCTCCGTGATATCTTCCGCGTGCAGCTCGTTCCGTTCCACTTCGCTCGACAGCGCGCGGAAGGCGTCCACCAGCTCCGAGCGCGCGCCGTAGTTGAGCGCGAGTGTAAGTACCGTGCCGGTGTTGTGCTTGGTGGCATCTGCGGCCCACTCCATGCGCTCGCGGACCTCGCCCTCGAGTCTTTCGGTGCGGCCAATGTACTGGATACGAACATTGTTATCGTTCATCCGCTGCACATTGTTGGTCAGGTAGGTGCGCAGCAGCCGCATAAGAAAGCTCACTTCCGTCCGCGGCCGCTTTAGGTTGTTCTCGAGCGAAAAGGCATAAAGAGTTAGCCAGGGCAGGCCGATGCGCGAAGCCGTCTCGACGACGTACTGAACCGATTCAGCACCCTGCTGGTGACCCAGGAAGCGCTTCAGACTGCGCTTGCCTGCCCAGCGGCCGTTGCCGTCCATAATGATTGCCACGTGCTCGGGCAGGCGCGCGGAATTCAGGCGGCGATAAATCGCCAGCTCATCGGGCGGCAGTTCATGAACACGGCTGAACGTCAGGGACAACGGGCTTCCTCTAATTTGACCGTAGCACGGTAGGAGTGGCAGTCGCAATGACACGAAGAGACGATTCGCATCAAGCTTCCGGCTGCATTCAAACCCCGTGACGGACCGATGACGATACCGTCATTTCGGGCGGATCATATCGAAGCGATCGCGCGTGCGAACATAGGTCGGACCGCCCATCCTGCCAACGGCCTTCAATTTTTCAGGATCGATCTTGTGGCCATCGACTACAGCGGGATCCACGTGAAACCGTAGCACGTCGCCGAAGATCACCGTTCCGCCTCCCGGGTGATTGCCGATCTGCAAAAGCTGCCGCAATCGGCACTCCATCTGCGCGTGACTCTCGCCTACTCGAGGAGGCTTGACCAGTTCGCTTGCCACTGGCGTTAACCCTGAGAGCTCGAACTCATCTACCTCCGGCGCAACGTCGGCGGCGGTCAGGTTCATTTGTTCGGCAAACTCTTCTGACACGATGTTCACGACGAACTCCTTCGTCGCGACGATATTGCGCAGGGTGTCCTTCGTGGGAGTATCGCCCGACCGGTACGAGCTTACGAAACACACTACAGGAGGACTGGCAGTACAGGCCATGAAGTAACTGAAGGGAGCAAGATTGCGAACGCCATGTTCATCCAAGCTGGAGACAAACGCGATGGGACGCGGCACTACCATGCCGATCATGAGTTTGTAGATGTCAGCGGCTGAGCTGCTGGCCGGATCGAAGCGAAGCATGGACATATGGCTCGATTGTATCCGCCAAAAAATACGAAGAACTATCCGCAAGCCAGCCATCGCTGACCGGTTGTCAGCTAACCGGTTTTTAGCTACCGGTTTCCTTCTTAGCTGCCTTACGCCGTGCGCCTGCGCCCCGAGGCCATTTCTCTTACATGGTTGAGGAACATCGATCGCTGAAAGCTGTCCAGTTGCGACGTCAGCACCGCGATCTCAGCCAAAAAGGGATCGGACATGATGGCCATGGTCTCCGCCTGGGCGCGGCTTCGCGCATCGCGTAATAGCGCGCAAATGTCCACTTCAAGCGCCGTAGCCAGCCTTTCGAGCGAAGACAGCGTTGGCATCGCCTTGGCATTCTCGATCTTCGAGATGTAGGTGCGCGGCACCTGCATGCGGCCCGCGAGCTGACGCTGGCTGAGACCTCGGGCATGGCGAATATCGCGAACCGCCCGAGCAACGTTGATCTCGTCTCCGTTGGCGGCGCTGCTTACCGACGCTACCACCAGCTGGGGCAGCTGCGGCTCAGGTGCTTCGATTTCGAGTGGTTTATGACAGCGGCGACAGAGTGAATTCGCCGTGCGGAATTGCACCAGACTACAGTGCTCACAACGAAGCACCTCGCGTGCTTCGACGGTAGCTAAGACAGTTGCCATAATTATTACGGAGTGCCAGAGCGAGCTACTCCAGTTGGCAAGAGCAACGGATTATAGCCGCTATTCCCTCCAACTGTGATTCAGGGTGCATCCGAGGTATCTTAGTTGTCAAGTGAAAACTGTGAGTCAGCCAAAGAAACCCGGAAGAAACCCGATAAAAACCAAAATGGAATTTTTAAAGTGAGATACGAATGACTGTCGATAAGACATATACACGCCAGCGGGCCTGGGAGCTGCTCTCGGAATGGACTCAATCCCCGAGCCTCCTCAAGCACGCACTCGCTGTCGAAACCTGTGTCCGCGCCTACGGCGAACGCGAGGCTGATGCCCGCCGTCTGGACGGCAATGAGCGCAACGCCTTCATCGACGTGTACTCCATTACTGGATTGCTCCATGACTTCGACTATGAACGACACCCCTCGCTCGAGGAGCATCCCTTCGTCGGCCATAGCCTCCTCACTGAGCAGGGATGGCCGGAAGAGATTCGCAGCGCTATCCTCGGCCACGCGAGCTACTCCGGCGTCCCGCGCGAGACTCACCTTGCCAAAGCGCTCTTCGCCTGCGATGAGCTGGCGGGTTTCCTTACTGCCTGCTCTCTGGTCAAACCCACAAAGTCCATTTTTGATGTGGACGTGGCCGGTGTGAAGAAAAAGATGAAGGACAAGGCCTTTGCCCGCGGCGTGAACCGTGATGACATCGTTATGGGTGCAGCCGAACTCGGTGTCTCACTCGACGACCACATAGTCTCTTGCATACTCGCCATGCAGCACAATGCCGATGCGCTCGGATTGCGGGGAATGTCAGCCACTCCTGCGTAATTGGGACATGCCGAGAATCTGGACACCGATCCGCATACGTCGAGCATGGAACTGTTTTTCCCTGAGCGGCGTAAACGTGTACGGTGTGATAGGGGAAACGTACGCGTGAGGAAATGGTTGCGCCTCGGGTCATGGGCTTTGCTGGTCTTGGTTGGAATAGCTTTCGTAATTGGCGCAACCGGTTTTCTTTGGTTGCGATATGTTCCGCCACCATCGCTTCCTCAGTCCGGACTCCTCGCCTCGGTCACTGAGCTTCACACCACAGCCGGACAGGGGATCATCTCAGTTGACTGGAACCCCATCCCAAACGCAGTCTGCTATCAGGTGCTGCGCGGCGAGAGCCCAGACGGCCCGTTTGCGCTGGCAAGTTCCGTCTTTGGAGTAACGCCGATTTCTGTTGAACATGCGCTTGAGAGGTTCTTTCCTGGAGAGCCTTTTGGCCGCGTGCCGCACGGCCCATGGGTTGATTCGGATATTCGCCCCGGCCACACTTACTATTACCGCGTGCGCGCCAATGATGGGAGTGCCTGGAGCCCGCAAGGTGGAACCGCATCCGCGACAGCCTCTGCTGTCTCGTCCCAAGAACCGAACATCACCATTCGCATCGACGCATCCCACCCCACCGGGGCCCTCGAACATAAATGGGAAACGGCTCTCGGCTCCGAGCACTTGAGCTACATGTTCAAGGGTGACCTGAATGAACACATCAAAGCCGCCGGTGCCGGCCTGCGTGCAGGCAACAAGCTTGTCCACGACCAGCTCGGCATTCAATACATTCGAGCGCACGGCATTCTCATGGACGACCCTGGCGTCTACACCGAGGACGCCGCCGGGAGCCCGCATTACAACTGGTCTCAGGTCGACAAGCTCTACGACATCCTGCGCCACGACGGCCTCAAGCCTTATGTCGAGCTGAGCTTCATGCCTGCAGGACTCGCTGCGAACCCCAACGCGCCGAAGATCTTCAAGTATCAAGCCAGCAGTTCTCCTCCCAAAGATTATGAAAAGTGGCAGGCACTGGTCACCGCGTTGGCCAATCACCTCATCGAGCGCTACGGCAAAGAGGAGGTCGAAAGCTGGCCCTTCGAGGTCTGGAACGAGCCTGATCTATCGCATGACCCGGTCTTCTGGAGCGGCTCCCGCGACGACTATTTCCGCCTCTACGATTACGCCGCCGAAGGTCTCAAGTCCGTCGACCCAAAGCTGAAGATCGGCGGCCCTGTCGCCGCTCTCACCACATTCCAGGAGCCATTCCTCCGCCACGTCACCACGCAGAACTATGCCACCGGAGGCCACAGCGTTCCGCTCGACTTTCTCGACATGCATACGTACTACTTGCCCGCCTCCGACTACCGGCCGCTCCTCGGTCGCTACGGACTCGGCGACATACCGATCTACTTCTCCGAGTGGGGCATTTCCGCCCAATATGGCGACAAGGTCAGCGACATGGCCTACAGCGCTGCCGCAACTGTCTCCGGCATCGACGACAGCCTCGATCAGGTCACATCCATCAGCTACTGGACGGCCAGCGATTATTTCGAAGAGAGCGGCGATCCCAAGGTGCTCTTCCATGGAGGCTTCGGCCTCATCGGCCTCGAGGGTCTCCGTAAGCCTCGCTACTGGGCCTACTACCTTATGCATCATCTGGGCACGGACCACCTAACGGTTACCGGCGATGGAGACGGCTTCGGCGGCCTAGTGAAGGCCCTCGCCGCGCGCAACTCTGATGGAAGTACGAGCATTCTTCTCAGCAACGCCACGCCCCAACACGGTAAGGCCGCCGGTAGTGCACTGCTCGCCCGCCACATCACCTTAACCGTCTCCGGCCTCACGCCCGGAACGCCCTACCGCCTCGAGCACGACCGCATCGACAACGAACACTCCAACGTTTACGGAGCATGGCAGGCCATGGGCAGCTCCAAATGGCCCGACGCCTCACAGATGGCCGCACTGCATCAGAAGGACGCGCTTCAGACGCTTACTCCTCCATCGACCGTTGCAGCCAACGCTCAGGGAAAAGTCACGCTCGACTTCGATCTGCCTATGCCGGCTGTATCGTTCATAAAACTGGTGCCGTCGCAGTAAAACGACTCTTCGAGTCCCGTGCTATGCTGGCCAGTCCGTTATGGCCGCTTCCAGCTCACCCTCGTTGAACATCACACTGCCCTCAAAGCTTGACCCTAAATCTCCCCGCGCCCGTAATAACGCCGCAGGCATGGTGGCGCTGCTCGCCCAGATTCGCCAGCAGGAGGCGACCATCCGCGAGGGTGGAGGCGCGAAAGCCATCGAGTCCCAGCATGCCAAGAAGCGCCTGACCGCCCGCGAGCGCATCGCGCTGCTCATCGATCCCCAAACAGAGCTCTTCGAACTCGCCCTATTCGCCGCCTTCGAAATGTACGAGGAGTGGGGCGGAGCACCCTCCGCCGGCACCGTCACCGGTCTCGGCCGCGTCGCCGGACAGCTCTGCATGGTCATCGCCAACGACGCGACCGTCAAAGCCGGAGCCTTCTTCCCGATGACTGCAAAGAAGGTTCTCCGTGCCCAGCACATCGCCATCGAGAACCGGATTCCCACCCTCTACCTCGTCGACTCCGCCGGCGTCTTCCTGCCGCTGCAAGAGGACGTCTTCCCCGACCAGGACGATTTTGGCCGTATATTCCGCAACAATGCCGTCATGTCCGCCATG
>CAYVSQ010000267.1:0-2604 GCA_964453815.1 uncultured Acidobacteriaceae bacterium
GAGGCCATGGTTCGGGAGCCCGGGGCTTGTTGAGACCAACGGCTTGATAGATTATCTATGTCCGATAACACATATTATGTATAGTTACTGCTTGAGCTTGAAGTTGTGGCCGTTACTTCCTTGATTTGAGCTGTCTTGGAGACCTCCGATCTGTTTGATAGTATCGACGCAACTTCATGCAAATCGTACAAGCTGTTTTTGGCGTATTCCATCATTTTGAGCTTGCACGTGAGTTGCAGCGGCGGGGCCACCTTTCGACAATCTACTCGACGTTTCCCTGGCGCCGCCTGAAACGCGAAGGGCTGCCACGGGAGAAGGTCCAGACCTTTCCCTGGCTACATGTTCCGGAGATATTGCTGCGGCAGCGCGGGGTCCGGGGTGAGTGGCTGTACGACCAGTTAGGCTATGCCAACGCGCTGGCCTTCGATGAGTGGACGCTGCGGCGGATTCCGCAGTGTGATGCGTTTATTGCCCTCTCCGGAGCAGGGTTGAAGACCGGGATTCGGGTACAACAAATGGGCGGGCGCTTTATCTGCGATCGAGGCTCGACCCACATCCGCTACCGGGCAGAGCTTGTGGAGGAGGAACATCGGCGATGGGGGGCGGCCGAGGGCTCACGGGACGACCCCAGGGATATGGCTCGCGAGGAAGATATCTACGAGAAGGTCGATGCGCTGACCGTGCCTTCGAGCTATTCGGCGCGGACCTATGTGGAGCGTGGGATACCGGCGGATAAGATTCACGTGCTTCCCTATGGTGTGCTTCTGGATCGGTTCAAGAAGGTGGGCGATCCTCCGGCTGATCGATTTGAGGTGCTTTACGTGGGGAGGGTTTCGTTGCCTAAGGGATTCCCCTACCTGCTGGAGGCGTTTGCGCGGCTGAAGGCTCCCAACAAGCACCTGACCGTAATCGGGGCGATGCCGCCGGAGATGAAGGACGTTCTGTCTAAGCTTCCGACGGAGTCGGTGACGTTTACCGGACCGATTCCGCAATTGGAGCTAAAGGAGCGGATGAGCCGCAGTCATGTGATGGTCATGCCGAGCCTGGATGAAGGTATGGCTCTGGTCCAGGGCCAGGCGATGGCTTGTGGGTGTCCGGTGATCGCTACAACAAACACGGGTGCCGAGGATCTGTTTACCGACGGCGTTGAAGGATACATTGTTCCGATTCGCGATCCGGAGGCCCTGCAGGACCGGATGCAACGGGTAGCCGATGACAATTCCCTGCAGCAGCGGATGAGCGAGGCTGCCTTGGCGCGGGTGCGAGGTCTGGGGGGATGGCAGCAATACGGAGATGCGTGGGAGCAACTGCTGCGGGAGATGACTGGACAAGCCCAGAGTTAGAATCTGGCCAGGACGCACTTCGGAAACCAAAAAACACAATTTGATCAGAGTGGATACCAGCGATGAATGGAACGATCAGCGGTTATCTTGTAAACGCCGTCACGGGCGAAATCGCTTCGTCTTCAGAACTCAGCCTGACTCGCGCCGGAGTGCGCGGACAGAGCCTTACGCAAGCCGACAGGCGCGGACACTTCACCTTTACTTCACTGCCATCGGGAAGGTATAGCCTTGGCGTTTATGACAACCGTTACGCCCCACTTTACCGCAATCTTAGCTTGGAAGAGGGCGAGACCATCGATGACCTGGAGATTTCCCTGACACCTGCTGCCTTCATCAAGGGGAGGATTCTTGATGAAGAGGGGTACCCTCCGCAAGGCTGCCATCTCACTTTGATAAGGCAGGGTAATCGTAGGGGAAGATCGGGCTATGTCAGCGATTCTGGCGACCATAAGGTAACTGAGGACGGATACTTTTCTTCGCCTCCACTTAATCCTGGCCGATACTTTCTGCGCTTCGCCGGAATTTTGCGCAAGCCAACCGCAAATTCTCCTTCCCAACCAACCCCTGAGGCCATGCAACAACGGATCTTCGATTTCCTCTATCCGAACGCCGAGGAGGTTAAAGAAGCGTCCCCCTTCGATCTCCAAATCGGGCAAACCATGACCGACCTCGAAGTGCGTATTCCCCGCCCGATTTGGCGCACCGTTCGGGGAAAGGTGACAGGCGCTCTACCAGAGAATTTGGCGAACATGTGCGTAATGTTCACTCGTGACAGGGGAATGCTGGATGACTTAGGTGGCGGAGGGCCAGAGATACAGGCCGATGGAACCTTTGAATATGACGGGCAGCCGGGCCGCTACAGACTTTCCGTTTGGGAGATGACACCGCCCAGTCAAGAAGGATTCACGCAAATGACAAAACAGTTCGCTTCTATGGAAGTAGTAGTAGGGTCACAGGACCTGGACGGAATTGAAATCCAAGTCTCTCCGCCCACTATGGGTAGAGATTAGCCTTTGGGCAGCCTTTTATGGCTAACGCACTGTTTTTGGCGTTTGGTGTAAGGCCCCGCCGGTTGATGGACAGGTTCTGAAAAAGTGATGCCAAAACTGTCAAGCCCCTAACCCATCTATCCATTTCAGAATCAATAACATCCATCTGGCAGATAATTTTCTCCATCCTGCTATACTGGATACAGCATTGAAAACAGAAAGCCCCGGCTCTTGGCCCGGGCTTTCCTCGTTTAGTCTGCAACCATTCAGAA
>CAYVSQ010000268.1:0-2916 GCA_964453815.1 uncultured Acidobacteriaceae bacterium
CCCCGACGTGGAGAACGGTTGGACTCGCGGGGACATCCTGCGCGACCGGATGGTGCGGAAAGACTTTCCCGTCTTGATGAACCCTGAAGGTGGCCCGGTTTACGCGGAATTCCCGCTCGAAATGCTACCGGACTACTGGCGGGCTGTGGAGCAGAGCACCCTCGCTTACGTCGCCACCCTGAAGGACGATGAGCTGAAACGGCTTGTGAGTATGCTCAACCGGCCAGAGGAGCGGCATACGGTGGATGAACTGCTGTGGCACGTCATGATCACGAGATGCGGCGCACGGCACAGATTGCGCTGCTCCTGCGCTCGCAGGCCATTAAGCCGCCTTCTCTTGACCTGTTGAATTACCTGCCGTCCACGTGACCTTGTCCCAAGGAAGGGCGGGGGAATCCCCGACGCTACTTTCTTTTCCGGCTCGGGTTCAGTAGTCTCAAGAAGCTCTGGACAGCTTCTTAACCCCAGCAAGCCAACATCCGGCTCGCCGGGGACCCCGGTTCTTCGCGGTCCACCTAATGCGTCGTTTTCCATCTGTCTTCGTTCTCGGACTGGCTTCGAGCCTCGCGTTGCCTGCCGCAACGGTTTCGCACGGTCAGAGTGCGGCTCATCCGCGCACGTATACCTTCCAGCCAGCCACCTATCACGGTCATTCGGCGGGACACCACGCCGGGCATGGCCACGCTAGCCATGGCGCGAAGAGCGCATCGGTGCACCGCCCTGGGAGTCGATCAGTTGCAGGCCACCATCATGCCGCACTTGTGCCAGAGACCCGCACTGTTAGCGCCATGATTCCTCCCAAACCATTGATAGACATGCATCTGCCGCCGCTTGCGGGGTCCCACGAGTCGCTGGTCAGGCAGAATGAGCGGACGGAAGCCGACGGCATCGAACGTATTGAAGACGATTCTCAGTTGAACGGGTTGCGCCGGGAGAAAGCTCTGGTGGCTGTGCCGGTGAGTGCATCCTTGCACATCAATGAGGGTTTACCGATAAACCGGCGCTATTGCCGGCCATGGACAGCGAAATTTCTGACCGACCTGGCGCGGGCGCATTATGCCCGCTTCCATCGCTACCTGCAGGTAAACTCGGCAGTGCGGACTGTTGAGTATCAACGGCAATTGATCGAAGTGAACGGCAATGCCGCTCCAGCCGATGGCGATATTGCCTCGCCGCATTTGAGTGGCGCGACGATCGACATCGCGAAAAAGGGTCTGTCGACTTCAGAAGTCGCCTGGATGCGAGGCTACCTGCTGCCTCTGCAGATGGCAGGCAAGCTCGACGTAGAGGAAGAGTTCTATCAGTCGTGCTTCCACATCGCTGTGTACAAATCGTATGCACCGCCGGTGCAACCGAAGACTCCAGTACGGCACAATTCGGCAACGCTGCTGGCGGAGCGGGTGCGATAGAGCTGCCCAATCCTTGCGGCAAGCTACGATTGCTGCCTGATGCAAATTCCTGCTGAACTAACACGATGGACGACAGTCGCAGCGGCGATCCTTGCGTTTGCGCCGGTGCTGGCGTTCGGGTTCTGTGGCGCAGGGCTGATAGGGCGCGTACGTATATTGCCGACCGCAATTCAGCTCACGCTGCCCGCGCTCCTATGTCTTCCCTATCTGCTGGCAACGTTGCCGCTGGGACCGCCGGGGTCTACAGGTGGATTTCGCTGGGATTGGTTCACGCTCTACGCGCTCCTCCCGGTCGCCGTGGCGGCGTCTCTACTGCTTGTGGTGAAACTCGATCCCGACCAGCGCGGGCATTGGCTCGAGTTTATGGTCCTGCTGGTCCTGGGGCTGGCGGTCGACTTGCGCTGGTTCGAGGGCGCATGGCCGCACCGGCTCGTCTTCATGAACAAAATGCTGCTGCTCGATGCCGGGTTGTATGGATTTCGTTGCATGCGCGGGCTGACGGGCGTGGGGTTTGACCTGCGCCTGCATTGGAGTGACTGGAAAATCGGGCTGCGCGAGTTGGCCTACTGCACGCCGATTGCCGTGACGCTAGGGCTCGTGCTGGGTTTTCTCCACTGGCAACCGCACATCGAGCGGCCGTGGATGATCCCACTAGCGTGGCTCTTTACCTTTTTCTTCATTGCATTACCTGAAGAGATTTATTTTCGCGGCTGGATGCAGAATCTTCTTGAAAGACGTCTGGGCCGCACGGCTGCGCTGCTGATAACGGCGGCTATCTTCGGGCTCTCGCATTTCAACAAGCGGACAGCCTTCTTCAATTGGCGATATGCATTACTGGCCGCGATCGCCGGAGTCTTCTACGGGCGCGCCTGGCGGGCCGAGCGGCGAATTGCAGCATCCGCAATTACGCACGCAACGGTGGACACGCTCTGGGGCGCGCTGCTTCGCTAAAACTTTCATCGATTGCCATGACGCTGGTGGTAATGCAGGTAACCCAGTCCGACGCGCATGTGGCGATGGACCTGATCCGGGATGGTAATCGCGAGACAGATTCCCAGAATGCCGTGGGCGAGTGCCAGCGTGTAGAGATTGCGATAGCGCAGGAAGAACAGACAGGAGAGGGTTCCCCAGACAAGCGTGAGGACTGTGAGTACCGGATTGGGGATGTGAGCGAGGGCGAACAGCAACGCCACCAGCCCGACGGCCGGCCAACGGCCCGGAACCAGGCGAAGCATGCGTGACAGGAAATAACTCTGCAGAAGGAACTGCTGCATGAGCGCCCAGACGAGGTATCCCCAGACGTGGGAGAAGAGAGGCGCCTGGCCAAAGAGTGAATGCAGCGTATGCAGGCGGAAGGACACCCACACAGCGAGCGCGGAAAGGGCGAATGCAAGGACGGGGATCCAGAGTGAAAAGACCAGACCTGTCGTTCCAAGGCCCAGCGTCTTCAGGTTTTCGCGGCGCAGCAAAGTGAGGCTGAGGATAGTCGCAACGGTGATCCAATAGA
>CAYVSQ010000269.1:0-2549 GCA_964453815.1 uncultured Acidobacteriaceae bacterium
TACGGCTGTCCGCTTTGGATAATCCCGATGCCGTGTAGCGACCAGTCGTTCAGAATTTTGCCGGTAAACGAGCTCCGGTCAAACATTTGCGGCAGGTAAAAGCCATAGGTGAAGTTCAGCACGTGGGTGCGATCGAAATCGGCCGATCCATAACCGCTGAGAAGATTGTTGGGATTGTTGCCGTTATAAAAGAGCCCGAGCGCACTCTGTTCGTCGGTCGCGTGCGAATAGGTGTAAGAAACGCCAGCCTGGAAGTCGTGGCTGAGCCGCTTCTCAACGTGCACCTGCAGAGCATTGTAGGTAGACTGGCCGGCAGCCGTGTAGGACTCGGATTCAGACGAATAGCCGATGAATGGGACGCGCAGGTCGACGTTACCTCCCTCGTAGTTCTGCTGCATGAAGCCGAATTGGCAACCTGGATCCTGATTGACGCAAATGGGAAAAAAGGTGTTCGGATCGAGGACGGTATAGCCGTAGCTGTAGGACTGCGCGGCCGCGCCCCCTGGATGCGTGGGATTACCAGGCGTGGCAATCTGTGACTGGTTAAAGGGCAGGGGAACGACCTGATGGCGGCCTACATTACCCACGTATCCAACTTCTATCGACAGGTCATTGCGGGGTTGCCACTGAATGTCGAGTGTGTAATTGATCGAGTAGGGCAGTTTGTTCTTCCTGTTATAGACGCCGAGGGTGAAGGGCTCAGCGCCCTGGATAATCTGGGCTGAGTTAGGAAGGTAGTTGATCAGATCGGCAGCGCTGGGGTTCGAGGGCGGAGCCGAACGCGTTGGGCCCCATGGATTGGCAAGATTATAAGGTAGCGAAGCACCATCGACAGGAGTAAAGGGCTCCAGTCCGCAGATCGGGATGTAAAAGTTATACAGGAAGCTGGTATTGCCGTAGGGCGACGAGCTATAGGGGCAGCTCTGATGGCTTACAAATGGAGGAGTCTGGCTGACGCCGAAGGGTCCGCCGGATATCTCGCCCGCTGCAAATCCCGGTGAGAAATAGCTGTAGAGTTCACCGCGATCATAATAGAAACCTGTTCCGCCGCGGACGACGACCTTGTCGTGGAAGTAATGAGGCTGAAACGCAAATCCGAGGCGCGGCGCGATGCCCCACTGACGCCCGGTAAGGGTGGTGTTGCTGACACCTTTCGTCCCGTTCACATTATTGCCCGCAATGATGAATCCGGGGTCGGTGATCATATCGGAACCGGGGACATAGTTGTACCGGGAAGGGTCGAAGTTGAAAATACGTCCGTATTTCTCTGTCAACCCGCCGTTCCAGTCATAGCGTAATCCGGCCGTGAGACTGAGGTTGGGGAGAACCTGGTACTTATCCTGAATGTAGAACCCCGTCTGGTTGGCGCGATAATAACGGTTGGCATCGCCTTGAAGAAAAGTGGTAGCAACAAAGCCATTGGTCGAATAGGGGGTTACCCAGTTCATGGCATACGTGGAAAAGTCGGGAGTGGCTACATTACCCTTGCCGGTGCGCAGATCGCGGACGTTGAGCTGCGTATACGCGTAGCTTCCGCCGAACGTAACGGAGTGATTGCCCTTCGTCCAGATTCCACTGGCCGATGGCATGAAGCGGTTCTGGAAGACACCGGTAAAGGGTCCCTGGTTGGCTGAGCCAGGGCCGATATTCAGCATCTGTTGCGGGAGCCCGAGATTGGAACCGTAGGAACCCAAAGCATCGACGATGGTGATTCCGGGGAAATAGGAGCCGAAAGCGGTCGTCATGCCCGCGACTGGGGTTCCAGACTGGCCCGGCGCCCACAGCTGCTCATTGGTGCTGAAGGCCTTCTCCCGCAGGTAGCCGAAGGTCTCAGTCAGGCTGAACGTGGGCCGGATCGTCTGAATAGCGTTGATGGAGGCCACCTGCGATCCGGTATCCATAAATACCGTGAATCCTGGGACGCTGGAGGTTCCATACGGTGCGCTGTTGGGATCGTGCTGGTAATAGTACTTCAGGCTGATCAGATTTTTCGGCGAGGCGTTCCAGTCGAGACCGCCGACCGCCTGATCGGATGTGAAGTACGCTGTACCCGTCTGGAAGGCGTTGGAAGGTGAAAGCGGGTCGGGCCTGTGGCCATTGTCGTTCGGTATGAGCCATTGTCCATTGGGAAGCTTGGCCTGAAAGAGAGCCAGGCCGATGGGGTTGTTAGCCCAGTCGGAGGCCCCCACAGTGAAGCCGTTCTCTGCGTCGGTGTCTCCCCAGTTGTTGTTGACAATCGCCGCAAGGCCGTCGGGGGTTCGATTGGTATCGCTGAGGCCCGGCGGAACGGCAATAAGTGTATTGCCCGTCTCCTGATCCGAAACATGCAGGTGCTGGTAGCCGAGGAAGTAAAAGAGCTTGTCCTTGATGATCGCTCCGCCAAAGGTGCCGCCTGCGATCCAACGATGCAGCTCGGGGTTCCTGTCCTCAGCCGGAATGCCGGAATTGTTCTTGTAAAAGAAAGGTGCTGCATTGAGCCAGTTGGTTCCACGGTGGCCGTAGAGACTGCCGTGGATGACATTGGTGCCCGATCCGGTGCTCATGTCGAT